>NZ_LR134318.1:3084000-3413500 GCF_900636825.1 Pseudomonas fluorescens
GCTCGATGTGTTGCTCGAAGAGCAGAACATCACCCGCGCTGCCGAACGCCTGCACATGACCCAGTCCGCCACCAGCGGCGTGCTTGGGCGCTTGCGCACCTATTTCGAGGACGAATTGCTGGTGCAGGTCGGGCGCAAAATGCAGCCCACGCCGTATGCCACGGAACTGGCAAAACCCGTGCGTGAGGTGTTGTTGACGATTCAGTCTTCGATTACTGCCAAACCGGTGTTCGACCCCGCGACCAGCAAGCGGCACTTTCGTCTGGTGACCTCGGACTACCTGATCAGCGTGCTCTTCGCGCAGGTCATCCAGAGCATTCATCAGCAAGCGCCGAACATCACTTTCGAGATGCTCGGGCCGAGCGACAACTCCGGGGAATTGCTCGTTCGCGGCGAAGTCGACCTCATGATCGTGCCCGAGCGTTACATCATTGACGGCCATCCTTCGCGCCTGTTGTTCGAAGAAGAACACGTCTGCGTGGTGTGGCAAGGCAACACGCAAATCGGCGCTAGCCTGACGCTTGAGCAGTACATGGAAATGGGCCATGTCTCGGTGGGTTTCGGGCGCACGCGGCACATGAGCATCGAAGAATGGTTCATGAATCAGTACGGTTTCAATCGCCGTCTGGAGGTGATCACCAGCGACTTCAATACTTTGCCGCAACTGATCGTCGGCACGCAGCGCATCGCCACGATGCACCAGCGCCTGGCCAATCTCTATGCGGACTATTTGCCGCTGCGCATCCTGCCGCCGCCGGTAAAAATCCCGGTCATGCGCGAGTACATGCTGTGGCATCGCAGCGTCGACGGAGACCCGATGCACCGCTGGTTGCGTGAACGCATCAGCGAGTCCATCCAGCATTTGCAGCACGCGCCCATCGGCTCCCGCGATACCTCGTATCCGCCGTCACGATTGGCCAATTAGTCGGGTGATCCTTAACGTGCCTGGTGAATGCCAAGGCAACCACAAGGACAACAATAATCATGTTCCGCTACTTCCCGACCAATTACGTTTGGAATCTTTCTGTCGACCTGGCCATCGAAATGGGCGCCCGCATGGGTGAGATCGAGGAGATGTGCGCGCCGTTGCAAGAAGCCGCCAAACAGCCGGACGCCGCCGGTACCAAGGCCTTCCGCGAGACCTGGGCGAAAATGGCCGACAAGCTCTGCGGCCTCGCCGAGGAAGATGAAGGCAATGGCCGAATGCTGTCTGCCGGCGAAAAATACAACCGCGCCGCGACCTATTACCTCACCTGCGAACGCCTGCAAGCCCACGGCGCGGCGGGTCGCACCGAGCTGTATCAACGCTTTCTGCAGACGTTCAAGCGTGGCATCGAACTGTCGCGGGAGAACTGCGAGCGCGTTGAAATCCCCTATGAAGGCAAGCATCTTTCGGGACTGCTGGTGCGCGCCGAAGGTGTCGAGGGGCCGGCGCCGATTCTGGTGCAGGTCAACGGCCTCGATTCGACCAAGGAAATGAAATATCGCGTGGGCTTGCCGGCGTGGTTGGCGAAACGTGGCATTTCGTCACTGATCGTCGACCAGCCGGGCACCGGTGAAGCGTTGCGTTTGCATGGTTTGACGGCGCGCTTCGACAGTGAGCACTGGGCCAGTCGTGTGGTGGATTGGCTGGAGACCCGTGATGACGTCGATGCAAAACGCATCGGCCTCGAAGGTGTGTCGCTGGGAGGTTACTACTGCCCGCGCGCGGTGGCGTTCGAACCGCGCTTCGCCTGCGGCGTAGTGTGGGGCGCGAACCACGACTGGCGCGATGTGCAGAAGCGTCGACTGGAAAAGGAAGGCAGCTTCCCGGTCCCGCATTACTGGGCGCACGTTTGCTGGGTCTGGGGCGCCAAGAATGTCGAAGAATTCATGGGCATCGCCGAAAACGTCCACCTCGACGGTGTGCTGGACCGGATCAAAGTGCCGTTCCTGGTGACGCACGGTGAACAGGACTCGCAAATTCCGTTGAAGTGGGCGCATCGCACTTATGAGCAACTGGTCAACAGCCCGAAATGCGAATTGAAAATCTTCACCGAACGCGAAGGCGGCGTGCAGCATTCGAGCTTCGACAACAGCATCAACGCCGGCCATTACATCGCCGACTGGGTGGCAGAAACCCTGAACGGCCGCACCGCGTAACGCGTCAAAGTCCCTTGCAGGAACTGACGATCGCAGCGAGGCTGCTTTCCAGGATCAAAAGATCGCAGCCTCGTTGCACTCGTCAGCTCCTACGAAAAACTCGCGTGGCCCCTGCGCAGCCATTGACCGCGTCAATACTCGCCCATCGATGCAATCTGCTGTTCGCGCCGCTCCCCTCGCCTTAGCCTCGCTTTGCATAACCACAACAAAGCGAAATCACCATGACTACCCTGCATCTGAAATGCCAGACCCTGTTTGACGGCACCGGTCTGCAGACCCGTCAGCAGCAAACCCTGGCCATCCAAAACGGTGTGTTTACCTACGTCGGCCCTACCGGCTCGGCGCCGCAACCCATCGCCGGCGATACGGTCATCGATGCCGGTGATCACTTTGTGATGCCAGGCCTGGTGGATGTGCATACCCACCTGGCGTTCGGCAATGCGCAGAGTGAAGAAGACATCGATATCTGGACCAGCGACGAGTTTCGTGCGCTGCGCGGCATGTTCTTCGCTCAGCATGTGCTCGCGGCGGGCGTGACCAGCATGGTTTGTCCCGGCGACAGCGGCCAGCTGAGCATCGCTGTGCGCAACGCCATCGGCGCCGGTTTGTTTGAAGGGCCGCGCATTGCCGCGAGCAGTCGGGTCATTACCAACCGCCAAAGCCTCAATGACTGGTTCCCGAGCCGCATGGGCGCGCCGGAGTTTTTCACCGCCCGCCTCGTCACCAGCCGCAGCGAAGCCCTGGCGGAAATCCGCAAGCAGGCGAAGGACGGCGTTGACCTGATCAAGATCGCCATGGACGGCACCCACCGGCGACCCGATGGCGAGATCATCGCCGCGTTTACCGCCGATGAAACCCGCGAAATGGTCGATGAAGCGCACCGTCTCGGCTGCAAAGTCGCCACCCACGCATACGGCCGCGAAGCCGTGCTCTACGCGGCTCAAGCAAAAGTTGATCTGGTTTTTCATGGCTTCTACATGGATGACGCCTGCATCGAAGCGTTGCTCGAGGCCGGCAGTATTCTGGCGCCGACGATGACGTTTCCGCAAAACACCGTGGATTTCTGCCAGCCGCATGATCCGGCAATCACCACCGGTTACGCAGGTTACTGCGCACGCACGCTGGACATCGGTTCGGCGGTGCTCAAACGCGCGAAAGCGGCTGGTGTGCCATTCGCCTGCGGCAGCGACAGCGGTTTCGCCGTGACGCCTTATGGGGAGTGGCATGCGCGCGAGCTCGAGTTGCTCGTCACCCGCCTCGGATTCACTCCGGCGCAAGCACTGCATGCCGCCACAGCGGTCGGCGCGCGCTGCATGCCGCGCGGTGAAACCCTGGGCACGCTGGAAGTCGGCAAGCAGGCGGATTTTCTGCTGCTTGATGGCTCGCCGCTGCACGACATTCGCATCCTCCAGGATCGCGCGCGCATCAAGGCCGTGTACAAGGCCGGGCAACCGGTGCGCCTGGAACGCAGCCCCTATAACCCAAAGCAAGTCTCGGATTTCAATTCACTGAAATGGACCGACCTGTACACCCGTGATCGCGTTTCGCAACTGGGCAAGTGGGCGCTGTGAGGACTATCGACATGCAACGCATCGACCTGAACACCGCGACGCTCATAGCCAGCCGCGCCATCGATATCGCCCGGCAAGCCGGATTCAAACCCATGGCCGCCGCCGTGCTCGACGCCGCGGGACATCCGCTCGCGGTGCTGCGTGATGAAGGCGCCAGTTATCTGCGCCCGCAAATCGCCACCGGCAAGGCCCGGGGCTGTCTGGGAATGGGTTTTGGCGGTCGCGAACTCGCGCGACGGGCGCAAGCGATGCCGGCATTTTTCGCCGCGATCAACAGCCTCAGCAGCGGCGAAGTGATTCCAGTGCCGGGCGGCGTGCTGATTCGCAATGCCGAGGGCGCGCTGCTCGGTGCCCTCGGGATCAGCGGCGACACCTCAGACAATGACGAACAGTGCGCCGTGCAAGCCATCGCTTACGCCGGCTTGCACGCCGACACGGGTGACGCGCCAACCGGCTGACCGAGCCGCGCAGCCTGCTCCAGCAGCAGGCTGCGAAACCACATGATCGCCGGATCGCGATCCTGATACGGATGCCATTGCAGCACTTGCACCGCCTCGGGAAACTTCAGCGGCGCGGGCAGAATGCGCAAATCAAAGCATTGAGCGAAGCGCTCGGCCTGACGGCGAAACACCGTGGCGATCCGCGGCGTGCCAATGATGAATTCGGGAATCAACGCAAAACTTTCCACCGACACCGCGACCTGCCGAGTGATACCGGCCTGCTGCAGATACTCGGCGTCCAGCGCCAGATTTCGCCCGTCGGCAAAGGCGCGCACCACATGCTCGGCTGCACCGTAAGCGGCAAGATCCAGACCCTGTGCAAATTGCGGCTGTTGCGCGCAAACGACGCAGCACAACGTGTCGCTGATCAATGGCACATGGGGATAAGCCGAATTCAGGCGCCGCTCGGGCACCACGGCGAAGTCGCTGCGCCGATAATCGAGCGCCTCACCGACCACATCGGCGTCGCGTGGCGCGGGCAGATCGCGCAGGCTCAGGCGCACGCCCGGCGCAATGCGCGCCAGTTCGCGACTGACCGCGGGCATCAATACGCCAATCACATAATCCGAGGCCACCAGCGTGAACTCCCGCGTGCAGGTCGCCGGATCGAAGTCCACGGGTGCGTCGACAATCTCCCGCGTCAGCGCCAATGCCTCGCGCACTTTCGGCAGCAGTTGCAGGCCGAGCGCGGTGGGCTCGAGACGACGGCCGACCGCGACCAGCAGTGGATCGTTGAAATGCTCGCGCAAGCGTCCAAGCGCCGAACTGGTTGCCGACTGCCCCAAGTGCAAACGCTCGGCCGCCCGGCTGACGCTGCACTCACTCAACAGGGCGTCCAGCGCCACCAAAAGGTTCAGATCGAGTCGTCGATATCGCATGGATCACTTCCTGAAAAAAGGATAGCTCGAGCGCAGTGGTGTTTAACAAGTCACAGTGAATCCCAGGCACCCTCGATCATGGCGGCGAAGATACACGACGACAATGCGATTTTACTCACACCGCCTGTCCGTATCGTGAAACCATGCAGCCGCGCCTTGAACTGATGCCCCTTGCCCTCGGTCGAACGACCACGGCGGCGGGTCAGTGCTTACTGCCTCTGTGCCTTGAAAGGATCAAGACACACGCCAAGATGCCTTCCTCTGACGCACGTCGAGCATCTCGCAACCTGGAGCAATCCTGTCCATTCCTCAGCGCGACACTACGTCCAGGAAGCACGTCCACATGAGTATCGAACAACGTAATAATGTGAAAGTCATGGGTAGCGGATCCGCCACCCTGATTTTTTCCCACGGCTTTGGTTGTGATCAGGCCATGTGGCGTTATCTCGTCGATCACTTCGCGGCGCAATTCAGAGTCGTGATTTATGACCTGGTCGGCGCCGGCCAATCCGATCTGCGCGCCTATGATCGCGAGAAGTATGCGTCCCTTAAGGGTTACGCTGCAGACCTCAATGAAATCATCGACCACTACGCAGTTGGCCCGGTGATTCTGGTCAGTCACTCCGTCAGCGCGATGATTGCCACCATCGCTGACCGACTCGTGCCCGACCGGATCGCAGCGCACGTCATGGTCGGGCCGTCGCCTTGCTACATCGACTCGGGCGACTACGTGGGCGGCTTCAAACTCGAGGATATTCATTCGCTACTCGAAACCCTTGAGAGCAATTACCTTGGCTGGTCGAGCACCATGGCCCCGATGATCATGGGCGACTCAGGCCAACCGGCGCAAAAGGAAGAACTCACCAACAGCTTCTGCCGCACCGACCCCGACATTGCCAAACAATTTGCCAGGGTGACGTTTCTGTCGGACAACCGTGACGACCTGATCGGTCTGACCACGCCGGTGCTGATCCTGCAGTCCACCGAAGACTTCATCGCGCCAGTCGAAGTCGGCGAGTACCTGCACAGCGTGCTGCCCAACAGCACGTTTTGCCTGGTGGACAACATCGGCCACTGCCCGCACATGAGCGCGCCGAGTGCCTGTTCCGAGGTGATGGACACTTATCTGTCGTCGTGGGTCGCCGTCGATGCCAGCTGAGCCACCGGCACTGCCCGATTGGCGGACCTTGCTCGACAGCGCGCCGTGCGGGTTGGTCACGACCAAAGAAGACGGGACGATTCTCTACAGCAATCAAATGCTCAGCGACTGGGTTGGCATTGAACGCGGCGCGTTGATCGGTCGCCGTTTCCAGGAGCTGCTGACGATTGGTGGACGCATTTTTCACCAAACGCACTGGGCGCCTCTGATGCGCATGCAAGGATCTGTGGCAGAGGTCAAGCTGGACCTGATGCAACAAGATCGGCGCGTTATCACCGTGCTGCTCAATGGCGTGCGGCGTGAGTACCCCACCGGCGTCATCTATGAACTGGCGCTGTTCAGCATCATTGACCGGGACAAATACGAGCGCGAACTGCTCAGTTCGCGAAAGACTGCAGAGAACCTGCTGCGGGAAAAGGTCGAAATCGAAGCCGCGCTCAGGCTCGCTCAGGCAGAACTGAATGACGCCTACGAAGGGGCTCAGCGCCGCGCCTCGTTTGCCGAACAGATGGTGACGATTGTCAGTCATGACCTGAAAAATCCGCTGACGGTGATTCGTTTGGCCTCCGATGCCTTGAATCGGGGCGAGCGCAACGCCAAAGAGGCGAAACTGCTGCATCACATCACTCACTCGGCGCACCGTGCCGAGCGCATGATCGTCGACCTGCTGGACCTGGCCCTGGTCAGAGCCGGCAAAGGCATTGCGCTGTCCAGATCATCGACCGATCTGCATCGGTTGGTCCTGCACAGCGTTGAAGAACTGCGCGTGACCTACCCCCATGTCACCCTCAATCATGAAAGCGCTGGAGTCGGTCATGCCTATCTGGATGGCGATCGAGTCCAACAGGTGATTGGCAATCTGGTGTCCAACGCTGTCGCTTACGGCGACTTGCAACAGCCGGTCACCGTTGCTTCGCTAATCGGCGACGATGAGATGGTGGTCTCGGTGAACAATTTCGGCGAGGTAATTGCCGCTGAATCCATGGCTGCACTGTTTGAACCGATGAACAGAGGCACGGATGTGGAGATTGGCGGGCGCAGTGTCGGGCTTGGGCTGTTTATCGTTCGTGAGATTGCGCGAGCCCACGGCGGTCGGGTGGCGGTGACGTCAGATCGAGCGACCGGTACGACCTTCAGCATCCATATCCCTGCCGCCGAATACCCTGTCGCCTAGAGTCATCAACGCTCTCGGGAATGAGTGACATCAATCGCGCGGGGCTCAGCAAAGAACCGACGCCCCCTGTAGGAGCTGCCGAAGGCTGCGATCTTTTGATTTTTGTTTTTAAAAGCAGATCAAAAGATCGCAGCCTTCGGCAGCTCCTACAGGGGTGATATCACAAGCGTTCGCAGAATCAGGCAAGCATTCAACAGGAATGCACTAGGGAACGGGCAGATCGACCGGGAGAATGTGTCGATCTGTTACCGGGAGCCAATGCCAATCGCATGAAACTCCGCGCCCTACCCCTTTACGTTTTTGCACCACAGGTATTGCCATGACTGTTCCATCTTCAGAAAAACGCGGCTGGAGTGCCGTGCTCGCCATGTCGTTGGCGGCATTCGCTCTGGTCGCTTCAGAATTCATGCCGGTCAGCCTGCTCACGCCGATTGCCGCCGACCTGCATATCACCGAAGGCCAGGCGGGCCAGGGTATTTCGGTGTCCGGCGCGTTTGCATTGATCACCAGCCTGGTCATTGCATCGGTTGCCGCTCGCGTCGAGCGCAAGAAATTGCTGCTGGGCCTGACCTTGCTGATGATTGTCTCAGGGACGGTCGTGGCGATCGCACCGGGTTATCCGTCCTTCATGCTCGGACGCGCCTTGATCGGCGTAGCCATCGGCGGTTTCTGGTCATTATCGGCGGCGACCGCAATGCGTCTGGTGCCGCCTGCAAAAGTCTCCCGGGCGATGGCCATCGTCAACGGCGGTAACGCATTGGCAACGGTGATTGCCGCTCCGGCGGGCAGTTTTCTCGGCTCGCTGATTGGCTGGCGCGGCGCGTTTTTCTGCGTGGTACCGGTCGCGGTGCTGGCTGCACTGTGGTTGCTGATCAGTCTTCCGTCGTTCAAACCTGAACGCAACGCGGGCAACAACAACGCCCTGCGCCTGATGCGCCAGCCAGCGGTGGCGCTGGGCATGGTCGCCGTCAGCGTATTTTTCATGGGGCAGTTCATGCTGTTTACCTACCTGCGGCCGTTTCTCGAAATCGTCACCGGGGTGAGTGTTTCGACCCTGTCGTTGATGCTGCTGGGGTTGGGCGTTGCCGGGTTTGTCGGCACCTTCCTGATCGAACGCTTCATGGGCAAAGGCCTTTATCGCACCCTGACGGTGATCCCGCTGATCATGGCCTGCATCGCGTTGGCGCTGGTCAACTTTGGCCAATCGCCGATGCTGACCGCCGTGTTGCTCGCCGGCTGGGGACTGGTCGCGACGGCCGCGCCGGTCGGCTGGTGGACATGGCTGGCGCAAACGCTGCCGGATGATGCCGAAGCCGGTGGCGGCATGCTCGTCGCCATCGTGCAACTGGCCATCGCCGGCGGCGCGGTGGTCGGCGGCCTGGCGTTCGATCTGAGCGGTTACAAAGCCACCTTCGAGCTGAGCGCCGGCGTGTTGGTTGTGGCCTCTGGCCTGGCGTGGCTGGCGGGACGCGGTGCAACTGAAGTGCATTTGAGCGAGTCGGGTGCGGCGGCTTGAGGCGATCCGATAGCCTGACTATTGCGCGGGGTTCGAAGCCGAATCGACCGCCTGCTATTGCATCACAACACCTCGAACAACCCCGCCGCGCCCATTCCACCGCCGACGCACATGGTCACAACGACGAACTTCACCCCGCGTCGTTTTCCTTCCAGCAACGCGTGCCCAACCATGCGCGCTCCGCTCATGCCGTAGGGATGCCCGATCGAGATAGCGCCGCCGTTGACGTTCAGCTTCGCCGGATCGATCCCAAGCCGCGACGCGCAGTACAGCACTTGGCAAGCGAACGCTTCGTTAAGCTCCCACAAGCCGATATCGTCGACCGTCAAACCGTGCTGACGCAGCAATTTGGGCACCGCCAACACCGGTCCGATGCCCATTTCTTCCGGCGCCAGCCCGGCGACCGCAATGCCGCGATAAAGTCCTAACGGCGCGCTTCGCAAACGCGCCGCCAAGCCACCTTCGAGCAATACGCACGCACTGGCGCCGTCAGACAATTGGCTGGCATTGCCGGCGGTGACACAGCCGCCTTCGATCACTGGCTTGAGGCCTTGCAGATCCGCCAAAACGGTAGCGGGCCGATTGCCCTCATCCTGGGTGAGCGTGACCTGCACGTGGCTGACCGCACCGTCCTCCGGGTTTACGATCTTCTTGCGTGCTGTGACCGCAACGATTTCATCGGCAAACAGGCCGGCGGTCTGGGCCGCCGCGGTGCGCTGCTGAGACTGCAACGCATAGGCGTCTTGCGCCTCGCGACTGATGCCGTAGCGCGCGGCCACTCGCTCGGCGGTTTGCAACATCGGCATGTAGGCATGCTCGTTCATGCGCAGCACAGCGGCGTCGTATGCCTCGCTCGCTAGGCGATTGTGAGTCGATTGCACAAGACTGATCTGCTCCTGACCGGCGCCGATGGTCACCTGCATGCCGTCCACGATGATTTGCTTGGCGGCGATGGCAACTGCCATGAGGCCTGATGCGCATTGGCGGTCGACGGTCTGCCCACTCACCGACACCGGCAGACCGGCCGCCAGCGCCGACAGACGCGCGGGGTTGATCGCTGCAGTGCCGCTTTGCATGGCCGTGCCCAGCACCAGGTCTTCAATCTGGTCCGGCTCGATGCCGGCACGTTCGACTGCTGCGCGAATGGCGATTGCCGTCATGCTGGGCGTCTTGAAATCATTGAACGCGCCGCGCATGGCCTTGGCAATCGGCGTGCGAGCGGTGGAAACAATCACAGCATCTTTCATGGTTCAAGATCCTAGGTCGTGGAAGCGGACAAGTTGCAGATCAGTTTCCCTAACGCCACGCGCAACCGTTCGGGAATCGGTACCGGGCAGCGTTCGATCCGATCGACAAAAACATGCACGAAACGCCCGGTGGCGCTGGCCAGTGGCTGCCCTTCGCGAAACACCGCAAGTTGATAATGCACGGAGCTGCGGCCCAATTTGCTTACCGCGAGTGCGACCTCGATGCGCTCTGGAAAAGCGACCGGAGCGTGGTAATCGCAGCTGGAGCTGACCACCAGCCCGATTACCGGACCGTCATGGATATCCAGCCCGCCCTCCCCGATCAATACGTTGTTCACGGCACTGTCAAAAAAACTGTAATAGACGACGTTGTTCACGTGCCCATACACATCGTTGTCGTGCCAACGGGTCGTGATCGAGGTGAAGTGTGAGTAGTTGGCGCGCTCTCGGATGTCGGTCATCAATAGGCCGCCTCATAGATTGCCAGCGCATCGGCTTCGCTGACGGCGCGCGGGTTGTTCACCAGCAGCCGCTGTTGTTGCATCGCATCTTTGGCCAGTTGGCCCAGGCTTTCTCTGGGCACGCCGGCATCGCGCAGCGTGTCCGGCAATCCGCAACGGGCGCCCACTTGCGCCAACTCGCAAACAAATTGCTCGCTGCGGCTCTCGCGATCGCCGGCCTGCAGTCTTGCTCCCAGCAAGGGCGAAGCCAGTTCGGCGTAGTCGGTCAACGCATCTGGCAGGTTGAAGCGCATTACATGAGGCAGCACCAGCGCATTCGCCAGGCCATGGGGAATGTGAAAATGTCCACCCAGCGGATACGCCAGCGCATGCACCGCCGCCACTGGCGCGTTGGCAAATGCCTGACCGGCGAGGCACGCCCCGAGCAGCATTGCCTGCCGCGCGGGTAGATTGCCGCCGTTGTATACAGCCTGATCAAGATTGTCAGCCAACAGCCGCAGCGCCTCTCGCGCCAACAGGCTCGACAGCGGATTACGCTTGAGTTTGCTGGTGTAGGCCTCGATCGCATGCACCATGGCATCGATGCCCGTGGCTGCCGTGACGGCCGGCGGCAGACCTAGCGTACAAACCGCGTCGAGGACGGCAAGATCCGGCAGCAGCAATGGCGAGACGATCCCCATTTTGGTGGTCTCACCGGTTGTCACAATCGCGATGGGTGTCACCTCCGAGCCGGTCCCGGCGGTGGTCGGCACCTGGATCAGCGGCAGGCGCGGCCCCTTGGCCTTGTCGATACCGTACAACTCGGTAATCGGCTGGCCGCATCCGGGATGTGCGAGCAGAGCGACCAGTTTGGCCACGTCCATGGAACTGCCACCGCCGAAGCCGACGATCATGTCGGCACCAATATGCCGTGCGCGGTCCACGGCGGCGAGCACACAGTTCTGGCTCGGATCCGCCGTCACGTCACTGAAGATCGCCAAACCAACTTTGGCGAGGGTGAAACCGGGCAAGACGTCATCAAGCATGCCAAGTCGGGCGATGCCGGGGTCGGTGATGATCAGGATGCGTCGCGCACCACGCTCGCGGCACAGGCTCGCGAGACGTTGCGCCGCGCCGCTTTCGCAAAGAATCTGCGCAGTTGTGGCAAAGCTGAAAGGCTGCATGTCAGCGACTCCCTGTTCTTGGTAATACGTCTGCGGTCAGCAACTGAAGTCACTCGCCGCCATCGCCATCAAGCAGCTCGCACCGCCCAGCAGCGCTTCCCGGTGCGCACTTGCACGGGGCAATACGCGGCGCCAGTAAAAGTCAGCGGTATGCAGCTTGGCCTGATAAAAAGCCTCATCGTCGGTACTTGCGGCCAGCGCTTCATGGGCGCGCACGGCTGCCTGCATCCATAAACCGGCCAGCAGGACGTAGGCCGAGTACGCGAGGAAATCCACGGAAACCGCGCCGATCTCCTGCGGATCGCGCTGGCAGGCCTCGATAACGCTAACGCTCAGCGCTCGCCATTCTTCGAGGCGCTGACTGATCGCTGCGGCCATTTCGTTCAATGATGGGTAAGCGCCGGCGGTGTCTGCGTGCTGTACCAATTCGTTGATCAGTGCGTGCAATTCGGCGCCGCCATCGCTGATCAATTTACGCCGGATCAGGTCCAGTGCCTGGATACCATTGGTGCCTTCATAGAGCTGGGTAATGCGACTGTCACGCATCAGTTGTTCCATGCCCCATTCGCGAATGTAGCCATGCCCGCCAAACAGTTGCACGCCGAGGCTGGCGACTTCCTGGCCGACATCGGTGAAAAACCCTTTGACGATAGGGATCAGAAGCGCGGCGCGGCGCATGGCGGCTCGACGAACGTCGGGGTCTGCTGCTGCGTGTTCCAGATCGAGTTGTCGCGCGGTATACGCACCCAACATCCGGCAACCTTCAGTGAGGGCCTTTTGGGTCAGCAACATGCGCCGCACATCGGGATGAACGATGATCGGGTCGGCAGCCTTTTCCGGCGCCACCGCGCCGGCCAGCGAACGCGACTGCAAACGTTCGCGGGCGTAAGCCAGGCCCCCTTGAAAAGCCGCTTCCGCAATGCCCAGGCCCTGCAAACCGACCTGGAATCGCGCGTCGTTCATCATGGTGAACATGCACGCCAGGCCTTGATTCGGCTCGCCGACCAACCAGCCCTGAGCACCGTCGAAATTCATGACGCAAGTCGAAGCACCCTTGATGCCCATCTTGTGCTCCAGGGCGCCGCAGCTCAGCGTGTTGCGCTGGCCGTCGGGGAGGATTTTGGGTACCAGAAACAGGCTGATGCCCTTCACGCCCACCGGTGCATCGGGAAGACGCGCGAGCACCAGATGAATAATGTTGTCGGTCAGATCGTGCTCACCGCCGCTGATGAAAATCTTGCTGCCATCGATGCGATAGCCACCATCGGCCTGGGGCTGCGCGCGGGTGCGCAGTAGCGCCAGGTCGGTGCCGGCCTGTGGCTCGGTCAGGCACATGGTGCCGGTCCATTCGCCGCTGACCATTTTGCCCAGCCAGGCATGCTTGAGGGCGTCACTGCCATGGCAATGCACGGCCAGCACCGCGCCTTCGGTCAGGCCGGAATAAATCCGGAACGACAGCGAGGCCGCCATCAGCATTTCATGCACGCAGGCCGAGACCATTTGCGGCAATCCCTGGCCACCGTACTCTGTCGGCCCGCTCATGCTTGCCCAACCATTGTCGACGTACTGGTGATAGGCATCGCGGAACCCGTCGGGCGTGCGGACGTCAGTGCCGATCATTTGACAGCCTTGCTCGTCGCTGTTGCGGTTGAGTGGTGCAATGACTTGGCCGGTAAAACGTCCGGCCTCTTCAAGAATGCCGTCAAGCGTGTCGCGGTCGAGCTCCACGCCCAGCTGTTCGCAGTGGCCCACTACGTCGAACAACTCGTGCAATACGAAACGCATATCGCGCAAAGGGGCTTGATAATTCATACCGCGCCCTCCACGACATCGGCGAAACGTTTGCCGCTGACCTTCAATCGCTGGAGCAGACCGGCTGCGCGCCAGTGCTCGCCGAACATGCCCTGCAAGTGTTCCAGCCCAGCGACCATCTGGCTTATGCCCTGCTCATCCGCCCAGTGCATAGGCCCTCCGGTTTGCGCCGGAAAACCATAGCCGTTGAGCCAGACCTGATCGATGTCATGGCTGCTGGCAGCAATGCCTTCTTCGAGAATTTTTGCCCCTTCATTGATCAGCGCGAGGAGACAGCGCTGCAGAATTTCCTGCGCGTCGATTTCACGGCGACGATAGCCCAGACCCTGAGACACCTCGAGCACCAGGTTATCTACCAGCGGATCATGCTCGGCCACGCGGCTACCTGCTGCATAGCGGTAATAACCCTGGCCGGTCTTCTGGCCGAGACGGCCGAGATCGCACAAGGCGTTGTCGATCCTGACCAAGGGATCATCCATGCCCTGCCCTGCCAATTGTCGGGCGCGCCATTCCAGATCAATGCCGACCACGTCATACATGCGGAACGGACCCATGGCAAAGCCGAATTGCTGCAACGCGTCGTCCACCTGCTGCGGCATCGCTCCTTCAAGGAGCAGTTTGCGCGCTTCGGCCACATAGCTGCGCAGCATCCGGTTGCCAATGAAACCGGGGCAGTTGCCCGCCACCACCGCCACCTTGCCAGCGCGCTGAGCAAGTAACAGCGCGGCGTCCAGCACGTCGCGGCTCGTGGCGTTGCCGCGGACGATTTCCAACAGTTTCATGATGTGGGCCGGGCTGAAAAAATGCAGACCCAGCACCTGTTGCGCACGTTTGGTCACTGCGGCGATGGCGTCGATGTCCAGTGCCGAGGTGTTGCTGGCCAGGATCGCCTGCGGCTTGAGGTGCGAATCCAGCGCGCGGAAGATTTCCTGCTTGAGCTCCAGGCTTTCATACACCGCTTCGATGACCAGATCCGCCTCAGCGAGGTCAGCGTAACTTTGCACAGGACGTACCCGCGCCAGATGGGCGTCTGCCTCCTCCTGAGTGATGCGCTGTTTGCCAACCTGCTGTGCCCAGGTCTGTTCAATCATGGTCAAGCCAGCATCCAATGTCGGGGCATTGCTTTCCAGCCATAGCACTGGGAATCCGGCGCTGGCCAGACTGACGACAATGCCTCGGCCCATGGTGCCGGCGCCGATCACGGCGACCTGCTGAATATCGAAAGGGGTGCTCACACGCGGCGCTCCTGCATCGGTAGGAAATAACAGCCGCCACCGTAAGCAGGCTTCCAGTATTTTTGAAATTTCATTTTCATATGCCATATATTTGCGGCATGAATATTTCAAATTTTGATCTGAATCTGCTGCGTATCTTCGACATGCTGTTGCGTGAGCAGAATGTTTCGCGCGCGGCCGAGCGTCTGGCGCTGACTCAGCCCACCGTCAGCAATGCCCTGGCGCGTTTGCGCGACGCATTGGACGATCCGCTGCTGGTGCGCGTTGGTCGCCGCATGTGTCCGACGCCTCGAGCGTTGGCCCTGGAAGGACCGATTCGCGCGGCGTTGCAGCAGATCGAACAAAGCCTGGCCACGGGCGATGCGTTCGACCCGGCACTCAGCCATCGACAGCTGCGGATCGCGCTCACCGACTATGTCGAACAGTTGTGCATGCCGTCATTGCTGGCCCGCTTGCAGACCCAGGCGCCGCACTTGCGCATCGATGTCGTCCACTTGACGGCGAGCCTGCCGGCGGAGGCGCTGGACCGTAGCGAACTGGACATGGTGCTGGGCCGTTTTGATCACGTACCGGCACGTTTTACCCGGCTGCGCTGGCGCAGCGAAACGTTGCGAGTGGCGATGCGTCAGGGGCATCCGCAGTCAGGCGCGGGCCTGGACCTGCAGAGTTTTCTGCAACTGCGCCACGTCTGGGTAAATGGTGGCCAGACGCGAGGCATGATTGATCAATGGCTGGCCGAACAGAATCTGGTGCGGCAGATCGTCTATACCACGCCCAATTACTTGCAGGCCGCGCACCTCGTGGCCGCTACCGACCTGTGCACGGTATTGCCGACCCAACTGGCGCAACAGTTCGCCAGGCTACTGCCTTTGGACTTGCTGGAACTGCCATTCGCATTGCCGCCCTTCGAGCTTGATCTGGTTTACCTGACGCATCGCCAACACGATCCTGCATTAGCCTGGCTGGCTGTACAGATCCTGGCGATTGCACCGGACTGAGCCATCAAAAAACACGATGGCCACCATGCCGCTCTGGTATTGGCTGCGGCCAGGCCCTCTCCCTAAAGTGGATCGCCCAAACAATAACAAGGACTTCTCCATGCGTTTTCCACCGACGTTGCTTTCACTTGCCTTGTTGGCACCGCTGATGAGTTCTGCCGCCACGCCGGCTAAAGATGCGACGGCGATCACGCTGCAGAGCAATCAACAATGGTTGCAGCGTTTGCCCTTCGCCGACCGCGGCGATTTCGAAGCGGCGCAGCGCGGTCTGATCGAGCGGTATGAGGGTGTGGTCAGCAATGCGCACGGCAAGACCGTCTGGGACCTGAATCAGTACGCATTCCTCAACCAGACCAACGCACCCGGCACCGTCAACCCGAGTCTGTGGCGCATCGCGCAGCTCAATACCATTGCCGGTCTGTTCAAAGTCACTGACGGTATTTATCAGATTCGTGGCCTGGACCTGGCCAATATGACCATCGTCGAAGGCGACAATGGCTTGATCGTGCTCGACCCGCTGCTGTCGGTGGAAACCGCTAAAGCCGGCCTTGAGCTGTACTTCAAAAATCGCCCGCGCAAGCCCGTGACCACCGTGATCTACACGCACCCGCACGTTGACCATTTCGGCGGTGTACGCGGGATCATCGACGAAGCGGATGTCACTGCGGGCAAGGTCCAGGTGATTGCACCGCAAGGTTTTTTCGAGCACGCCATCGGAGAGAATGTGTTGGCCGGGCCGGCAATGAAACGTCGCGCTCAATACATGTACGGCGCACCGTTGCCGCGCAGCGAGCGCGGCCAGGTAGATGCCGGGCTGGGCAAGGGTATTCCGGCCAACGCAACCGTCAGCTTGATCGCCCCCACCAGAGAGATCAGCCAGCCGCTTGAGCGCTTGACCCTTGAGGGTATCGAGGTCGAATTCCAACTCACCCCCGGCACCGAGGCGCCGGCGGAAATGAACATTTATTTCCCGCGATTCAAGGCGCTGTGCATGGCCGAAAATGCCACTCATGTGCAGCACAATGTGCTCACCTTGCGCGGCGCGCTGGTGCGCGATCCGAAGATCTGGGCGCATTACCTGGATCAGTCGCTGCTGCGCTACGGCAATCAGGCCGAGGTGGTTTTTGCCCAGCATCACTGGCCGACCTGGGGCGGTGCGCAGATACGCGAATATCTGGCTGACCAGCGCGACATGTATGCATTCATCGACAGCCAGACCCTGCGACTGATCAATCAGGGACTGACGCCCATGGAGATTGCCGACACCTTGAGTTCGCTGCCGCCCCGCTTGGCGAACAAGTGGTACAGCCGCGACTATTACGGCTCGTTGAGCCACAACGTGCGTGCGGTGTATCAGCGCTACATGGGTTTCTACGACGGCAATCCGGCGAACCTCAATCCACTGCCGCCGCAGGCCGCGGGCAAGCGTTACGTAGCGGCGATGGGCGGTGCCGAGCAGCTCTTGAAGCAGGCGCGCAAAGCCTTCGACGAAGGCGATTATCGCTGGGTCGCGCAACTGACCAATCATTTGGTCTTCGCCGAGCCGGACAATGCCGATGCACGCAACCTGCAGGCCGATGCGCTGGAACAGCTGGGCTATCAGAGCGAGAACGCGACGTGGCGCAACGCCTACCTCAGCGGCGCTCAGGAATTGCGCGACGGCGTTTCGGCTGCAACCGGCGGCGGCGGAAATGCCGACGATATGGTGCGGGCGCTGACCCCTGCAATGTTCTTCGATTACCTGGGCGTTCGGGTTGACGCGCTAAAAGCCGCCGACAATGACTTGACCATCAACTGGCGCTTCACCGATCTGAACGAGGATTACGCCCTGACCTTGCGCAACGGTGTCCTTACTCACCGCGACTTGACCCGGCATGACCAAGCCGACGTGAATATCAGCATGAACAAGTCGACGCTGGATCGCATCGCGCTGAAACAGACTGGCTTTTTGAAGGAGGCAACGGTGGGCGATATCACGATCGCCGGTGAGCGCGTGAAATTTCTACGCTTCATGGGTGGACTTGAGGAAGTGGACGGACGCTTCAATATCGTCACGCCCTGAACGTGGGCGGCGCTCAGGCGCCGCTTTGCAGCTCGATCATGGCGATCAACGCCAGCAAACAGACGCTCGCGCCCAACGCCAGAATCGCCACGGGCGCCGGCGATGCCTGCTCCATGCGCAGCATCGCCAATCCCTGGCGGTAGCGGCGCCCTTGCCTGGCGAGCAACCCAAGGGCGGCGACAACGCCCATCCCCAGCGACAGCCACGCACCCACTCGCCCCGCCAGAACCAGCACTACCAGCAACGCGACCAAGGTCCGTCGCCACGCCAATTCTGTCCGCTCCGCCTGCAGCCCCGGATCACCCATGCCAGCGGGGCCACAGCGCAGTGCCAATCAACATCACCGCCGTTACGCAAGCCATCGCCAACAAAGGCGCGAGCGCCGGCAATGGCAGCGGCCGACGCTGGCGCAACGCACGCTCCACCCTCAGCCAGCGCACGCAGGCACCGGCGCTGATCAACTGACTCAACACCAACAGGGTGATGGCTACGGCCATGCGCAAACCGGGCTCGAAGACCTGTGCGGCGAAGGCCTCAATGGCAATTGCACCGCCCAGTAACGCCAGTGACGTGCGAATCCAGGCGAGAAAGGTTCGTTCATTGGCCAGCGTAAATCGCGGATCGGGCGCCTCGCCGCCGCCCAGCAGGATTTCAGTCCAAGTGCGGCGCTCAGTATTCAGCGCCATCAGCGCACACCAAAGCTGCGCAATGCGCCGGGCGAAAAGTACGAGAGACTGGTCGGCACGTTGAAGGCGTAGGGGTTGCGTTGCTCGTTTATCAGGCCGGAGACGTGATATCGGCCACTTTTCAGGTCGTAGGTCACTTCCATCGCATTCACCGCCGCCTCACCGCTGGCGTGGTAAAAACTGTGCGCTTCGGAGGTGCGCCATAACGCGCCTCGCTGGTCATAGACATCGGCCTCGAGAATGGCCCAGGTGTCTTCGTCGATGTAGTAATGACGTTTGCCGTAGATGTGCTGGGCTCCCGGCTTCAACGTCGCAACCACTTCCCACACACGGTGCAGTTCATAGCGGGTGGGGACAGGGTTGACGTGGCCCGGCTTGATCAATTCGCTGTAGCGCAATCGGGGCGAGGCCAGGCGATAGCTGTTATACGGCACGTGAAGCAATTTCTTGCCCACCAGTTGCCAGTCGTATCGATCCGGTGCGCCATTGAACATGTCGCGACTGTCCGCCGTGCGCAGGCCTGCCGTCCCCGGCCCGGCGGTGTCATAAGCGATGCCCGGCGCGCGCCGCACTCGACGCTGGCTGGAGCTGTAGACCCACGACAATCGCGGTTCGGCGACCTGGTCCAGTGTCTCGTGCACCACCATCGCATCCCCAGCGAGCCGCGATGGCGCGGTCATTCGGTGGGTAAAATAGTAGAGAACATTGTCGGCAGCAGCGCCCGGCAACCCGTCAGGTCGAGCGAATTCCTGGCGCGCGCTCATCAGGGTAAATCGACCGTTGCCCTGCGGCGTGGCGCTGTCGGAGACAACGCTGTAACTGGCATTGCGGTTGCGGGTCAGGTGGTTCCAGATCACTTCCAGGCCATTTTCAGGCAGAGGAAAGGCAACCGCTCCGGCGAAATCTCGCAGACCGTTGCCCTGGTCGTCGAGCTGCGCGTGCGTGGCGTTGCGTGCGGCGGATGCGGCGAGGTGCGCGGGTATGGCGACGCTGCGATGGGTGGGGTAGACAGGCAGCTTCATCGTCTCTGGAAAACGCTTGAGCAAAGCGATCTGCCCGGCTGACAGCTGATCTTCGTACTGGCGGTAATTCTGTGCGGTTATCTCGTACAGCGGTCGTTCATCACCGTAAGGATCGACCGGCGTACCGTTGCTTTCCAGTCGCTGTTGCGCGGTTGTGAGCCCGCCTTGCCATGCCGGGATTCGCCCGTCGGGAGTGGCGTCGCGCTCGGCGCCGATCGGCGTCAGGTTCTGCGGTAATTCACTGGCGGCGAGCGCTCCTGCCGCCCACGGTATTGCCAGCAACACACAGCATGACAACGGAATAAACGACGACTGAATAAAACCTCTGGTACGTGCTGGCATCACTCTTAACCTCTTATTGTGTTTATCAGAGAGTGAACATGTGCAGTGGTCCCGCCAGACGACGAAGCGGCTGGCAGGATGATGCGCGAAAACAATTTTTAGCGCCGGTCAGATAGCCTCTGGGTGAGTATCAATGGATACTAAGTAGCCCTCTGGGCCTCGACAAATAGCGTCTTCAGATAGTTGCCATAGCACTTCGGCATAGCCAGAGATTTGCCCATGACTTTGAAACAGCTGCGTTACCTCGTCGCGATTGCAGAAGCTGGAAGCTTCTCCAATGCTGCACGCCGGGCGTTCATCGCTCAGCCTGCCCTGAGCCGTCAGATCGGTTTATTGGAAAGCGAACTGGAAATGCAGTTACTCGCCCGTCAGCACGACGGCATCGAACTGACCGATGCCGGACGACAGTTATACGAAGTGGCGCGCTCGGTGATTCAGAAGCTCGATTCGGTGAAAGACGAACTCAAATCCAGTCGGGGCAATCCCATGGGCCATGTCGCGATTTCCATTCCGGCAACCGCTTCGTCGCTGTTGTTGCCGACGATCATCACGCAAGCGCAGGCGAAATTTCCGGGGATCAAGCTGACGATATGGGATGGCCTCAGTCGCGAAGGCGGCCAGGCGATCGAGCTGGGCAAAGTGGATTTTGGCGTTGTGCCGAACGCTGAGGAACTGGAACACGTCATCGCCGAACCGGTCTTCACCGAGGACCTGTATTGGGTAGGCACACCGGTGCATGAGGCTGATCACTCGTCCATCACGCTGGCTGAAGCGGCCGCGACCCGGCTGGTGATGCCGCCGCGCGCCCTGCATCTGCGGCGTCGGATCGAGCAGGCAGCGATGGAAACCGGGGTGACCCTCGATTCAAGCTACGAGCAGCAGTCTGCGCCTGGCATCAGCAGCCTGGTGCGCGCCGGGTTGGCGGCGACCATCAGCAACTGGCCGCCGCTGACTGAATTGCTGGAGCCGATATCGGCCCGGCTGATCGTCGAGCCGCGAATCACCCGCACGATTTCCCTGGCCTATTCGCAGCACAAGCCACTGTCGTTTGCGGCCACCTGCATGCGCGATCTTGTCCGCGGCGTTCTGGTCGAGGCCGTCGTCGACGACCGATGGAAAGGCAGTTTGATCGAGCGTGCGCCCGAAGAAACCTTGAGCGCGCTCGATCACTGAGGGCGCCGCAACGGTGGGCCGTGCAGCGCCGCACAGTTCAATTGACGCGCGGCAATGCGATACCTTTCACCTCGTTCAGGCGCTGGCGGGTTTTCTGCGGATCCATCCAGAACAAACCGATCAGCCCGGCAATGATCAGCACTGCGCCACAGACTAGAAACCCTTCACCGTAACCTGCCGGATGCTCGGCCCCCGCACCCTGCACGAGGATGCCGGTGACCACCGGCGCCGACAAACCAGCGAGCGAGGCAATGCCGTTGCCGATCGCCAGAATGCCCGCACGTTGGCTGCCGGGCGTGAACTCGGCAAGCATGGCCGGCCCTACCGAATACATCACCAGCGCCAAGCCACCGCTGAACGTCAGGCTGACGATTCGCTCCAGGCTCGACAGTCCCGGCAGAAACAGCGCTGCGCTGAGCAGGCCACTGGCAATCAGGCAAAACGAAACGAATGCTCCACGCGACCAGCGCGTTGCAATCCCGCCGCGAAGCATGCGCTGCGACAGCCAGGCCATGAACAGACTCAGCGGAGTGGTCACCACCACGAACAGCACGAACACCCGGCCCGTCATGATGGGGTCGATGCCGAGCCCGTTTTCCAGATAGCTCGGCACCCAGGTCAGGGTCAGTGCCAACGACCAATTGGCGGCGAAATGGCACAGGTAATTGCTCAGCACCGTGCTGTCCGTGAGCAAGCGACGATACGGCACGCGCTCGTCGTCCTGCTTCAACTGGCCGGGACGGATGCGATCGAGCGTACCCTCGCGACCCAGCAGCCACCACAGCACGCACCAGACTGCGCCGATGACGGCCAGAACAATGAAGTTCATTCGCCAGCCGTAATGCACGCTGATCCAGGGGATCATTGCGCCCGCAACCAACAACCCCAAGGCGCTGCCGGTATGCAACAGCGCGACCGGAAGGTTGCGACGGTCATTGGGAAACCATTTGTACAAGGCGTGGGTAGCGACTGGCGAGGCCGGACCTTCGCCGATGCCCAACAGCACCCGGCAGGCAATGATCGCCCAGAGCGAAGAGACGAAGAGCATCGGCAGTTGCACGACCGCCCAGAATGCGCCCATCCCCAACAGCAACGTGCGTGTGGGACGGCGGTTAGCCACGAAGCCGCCGATGACCGCGGAAATCGCAAAGAACCAGTGCAACGCGCCCCCTACCAGGCCGAACTCGGTCGGGGTCAGGCCGAGCTCTTTGGACATCGGCACCGCCACCAGGCCGATGACCACTTTGTCGAGGAAGTTCACCAGCATCAGCAGTGCCAGCAATACAGCAATCATCCAGGCGGTGCCCAGACGTGCGGGTGTGTCAGTGTGAGTCATGGTCGTCTCTCGTTATTGTTCTTGTCAGAGCGTCCGGCCCTGCACGACCGGACGTGCGGCATGCGCTGCTAGCTCGGCATCAGGACACCCTTGGCAATGGTGTTGCGCTGGATTTCGCTGGTACCCGTCAAGATGCGCATCATTCGGGTCGCGCGGAAAATCCACTCCACCGGATGGCCGCGCAGCAACCCCGCGCCGCCGTGAATTTGCACCGCGCGGTCAGCAATACGGAAAGCGGTTTCGGAGACGAACAGCTTGCACATCGGCGCCTGGGTGCGAATATCGCCGCCGGCGTCGCTCACCGCTGCGGTGGCGTAAACCATGCTGCGTGCGGCATGCAGCTCGGTGGCCATATCGGCAATCATGTGGCTGATCGACTGGAACATCGCGATGGGCTGGCCGAACTGCTTGCGTGTGCGCGCGTAATCAATCGACAGGTTCAACGCCAAGCCTGCCATGCCTAGCAACGTCGGGCAATGCAGCAAACGGTTGAGCATGATCCGCCCCATCGCCAGTTTGAATCCTTGGCCCTCTTCGCCAATGCGGTTGGCGACAGGCACCCGAACGTCGTCGAGGAAGATATCGCCATGCGCGCCACCGCCGGACATCACCGCATAGTCGCTCTCGATCCGCACGCCGGGCGCCTTCAGATCGACGAAGAAGGCCGAAATGCCTTGGGCTCCGCCGCCAGTGCCGGTAACCGCAAGCAGCACGGCAATATCCGCATAAGGCGCGCCAGAGATGAAACGCTTGCTGCCGCTCAGCACATAATCATCGCCGTCGCGTCGCGCACTGGTGGTGATCGCCGTCGCATCGGAGCCTGCCTCGCTTTCTGTCAGCGCGAAGCACACGGCTTTTTCGGCACGGCACACCGGCTGCAAGAAAGTCTCGACTTGTTCCGGGCTCGCGACCTTGAACAGATGCCCGATGCGCGGCGGTCCGGACAGTTCGCCGAGGATGTGCGGTGCTAGCATGGAACCGCTCAGTACCGTGGCTTCCTTTACCGCGCACAGGTCTGAAACGTTCAGCCCCGCGCCACCGATCGCCTCGGGCAGCATGACGTTGTAAAACCCCTGCTCGCAGGAGCGCTGCCACACTTGCTGAAGCACTTCGCGGGGGTGCGGCTCCGCCCAACTCAGGCCGGCGCTTTGTTCCAGCGGCCGGATCTCATCGCGGATAAAACCGCCGATGGCCTCGATGATTTGGCTGGCCTTTTCACTTGGCTGATACATGGTGATCTCCTCGTCAGATGCGGCGGTCGCTGTTTTGCCAGTAGGCATCGCGAATAAGACGGCGAACGACTTTGCCGTTGGGGTTCTTCGGTAGTTCGCTGACGAAATCCACGGCGCGGGGTTTCTTGAAGCCGGCCAGGGTGCGTGCGCAGTGATCGATGACCTCGGCTTCACTCAGTGCAGTGCCCGGCTTGAGTACAACGACAGCTCGCACCGCCTCGCCCCACTGCTCATCCGGCACACCAATGACCGCCGCCTCAAAAACCTCAGGCAAGGTGTAAAGCACCTGCTCGACTTCCGTGGGATAGATGTTGAAGCCGCCGGAGATGATCATTTCCTTTTTGCGATCGACGATGAACACGTAGCCCTGTTCATCGACTGTCGCCAGATCGCCGCTGAGGTAATACCCCTCGCGCATCACCTCGGCAGTGAGTTCCGGCGCGCGCCAATAGCCCTGCATGATGTCGGGGCCCTTGACCACGATTTCGCCGATTTCGCCAGGCTTAACATCCTCGAAGTCTTCGTTGACCACTCGCAGGTCAGTCTCGAAATAGCAGCGTCCGCAGGAAGCCAGGCGCCGATAGTCGCCCTCTTCGCAAAGATGGTCTTGCTCGGTGAGTACCGTGACCAGCGAGCAGGTTTCGCCGGCACCGTAGCCTTGGGCAAGGATCGGCCCGAACACTTCGATGGCGCGTTTGACCAGCGAGGGCGCCATCGGCGCTGCGCCGTACATGACCAGACGCAGGCTGCTCAGGTCATAGCGATCGACGCCGGGGAAATTCACCAGCCGGTTGATCATTGCCGGCACCAGAAACAAGCGCGTGACGCGTTCACGCTGAATGCTTTCGAGCAGCAATTGATCGTCGTAGCGTTCCAACAGCAGGTTGCACGCGCCCACCGCCAGCAAGGGCATCAATTGCATGCCGCTGGCATGGGTGATCGGCCCGACGTGGGCCATCACATCGTCCGGCGCGGCTCGCCGGGTGGGGCTGGCGATGCTTTTGCGGATTAGCGCCTTGCGATTGCCGACGCTGAGCATGGCGGCTTTCAGCACACCGGAACTGCCCGAGGTGTAGTGCAAGACCGCCAGTGCATCGTCCGGCAGGTCACAATTGACCGGCGCCTCAGTGCCTTGATCCAGCAATGCCGAATAGGCGATATCACCGCCCTTCTCGCCCAGTGTCACCACCAGCCGCAACCCTGGGACTTCAGCCCGGCGTGCGATCAACGCCTCGGCAAACATGGGTGTGGCGATCAGTCCGACGCTGCAAGAGTCGTTGATGATCTGAATGACTTCTTCGAGCGACAGCCGCGCATTGACCGGCACTTTCACCAGGCCGGCCTTGTAGAAGGCGACTTCCGCCTCCACCAGTTCTACGCGGTTTTCCGCAAGGATGGCGACGTGTTCGCCCGTGCTGATGCCTTGGCCCAGTAACGCTGAAGCGAGCTGATTTGTCCGCTGCTCAAGCTGGGCAAAGTTCAGCCTGGTGTGACGATCGATGACGGCCATCCGCTCTGGCCAGTATCTGGCACTTCGACTGATTATTTTTCCGAGGTTCACGTTGTTGTTCTCGTCGACAGTTAAGACCGGGACGATGCTAAACAGCGTGGGCTAAAGGGGCGTAATACCAGTTGTTGATGCCGGCCATAGCGGTTTTAGCTGGCTGGAAAGCTCCCTTCCTTGCGCTGCGCCGCAGCGGTTTTTGCGGCGTCACGCCCATGCCGAAGTGTTATGGCAACGATGCAAAGACGCTATTTGTGAGCCCCGCCGGGGCCTCCCTATTATCGATACCGACCGACAAAAGCCAGACCGCCGCCGGCCAGGCGCTGAGGTGTTCTGCCTGTTGTCGGTGCGCCATCCCCTCACTCTCGAATAAACACAATAAGAGGTTAAGAGTGAATACACATGTTTGCGACCGGCTACGGTCATCGCTGGTTTTACTGTCGTGCAGCCTGCTCGCCGCCCCGGTGGGCGCAGTCGAATTTGCATTGGGCGACATAGATGGGCAGCTCGATTCGGCGCTGGCACTCGGTGTCGGGGTCAGCACTGCCAATCCGGCCAAGCTGCAACTGGGGGCCGCGAACGGCAATGACGGCCGCCGCAATTATCGATCCGGAGACGTGTTCTCGACGATTTTCAAAGGCACCCATGACCTGGAGCTCAAGCGCGACAACATCGGCATGTTCCTGCGCGGGACCTACTGGTACGACACCGCGCAACGTGATCACAGCCAACGCTTCAAGGACATCGACGACAACGATCGCCAGGCGTCGGCAAAAACCGCAGGCTTCCAGCTGCTCGATGCCTTCGTCTATTACTTCTACGACATCAACGGCGAGCCGGGCTCGGCGCGTGTCGGCAAGCAAGTGGTGAACTGGGGAGAAAGCATTTTCATCCAGGGCGGTTTGAACGTTGTAAATCCTTTCAACCAAGCGGCACTGCGCCGGCCGGGTTCGGAGGTGAAGGACGCACTGGTGCCGGTGAACTTGCTCTACATGACGCAGAACATCAATGAAGCCGTGTCCTTTGACGCCTTCTACCAGTTGGACTGGGAACAGACCCAGCTGGACAACTGCGGCACCTTCTTTTCGGGAAACGACTTCACACCCGAGGGCTGCACCGGCCTCGATGTCGGCGGACGCCTGGTCAACGCCGCCGCTGCGAATCGAGGGTTGGGCCCGTTCGGCGTGGTCATGGGCGAGGAAGGCGTGCGCATTCCCCGCAGCGCAGATCAGGACGCACGCAACAGCGGCCAATGGGGCCTGTCGTTACGCTGGTACGTCACACAACTGGATGCTGAATTCGGCGCCTATGCCGCCAATTACCACAGCCGTTCGCCGTATCTGGGAACCGTCAGCAGCCGGTATTACAGCAACACCGGTTTTGCTCCGCAATTGTGCAGCAATCTTGGTGTGCCGTCGGCAGGTTGCGGGGCTTTCCTGGCCTCCACCTCCGGCCAGACACTCGCCGGCGCGCTGCGCATGGGAACGTCTCAATACCTTTCCCAATACCCCGAAGACATCCGTTTATATGGTTTGACGTTCTCGACCACCCTGCGCACCGGTACGGCGGTGCAAGGCGAACTCAGCTACCGCCCGAATATGCCCGTGCAACTCAATGGCACGGATGTGCTGCAGTCGCTGCTCAATGCCAACGGGCGCAGTCCACTGTCCGAACCCGGCCTGAGGCCAACCACCGATTCAACTCTTTTCAACGGCTATCGGCGCAAGGAGGTCACCCAGGCGCAGGTCTCGGCAATGCATTCTTTCGGCCAGGTCATGGGGGCGAATCAATTGCTGCTCGTCGGTGAAGCCGGCGCCACTTACGTCGGTGGGCTGGAGGGCAAAAATGGGCCTCGCTATGGTCGATCCGGCGCTTATGGCAACGGCGCGCTGGTTGACAACAGCATCTGTCGAGCCATTTCCAGCAGCCCGCAATACTGCACTGACGAAGGCTTCGTCACGCCGTTCTCGTGGGGTTACCGGATGCGCGCGACCTTGAGTTATTCAGGGGTGATGCCGGGGCTGGACCTGCGGCCCAACCTGTCCTGGGCGCATGACGTCAAAGGTTATTCGCCGGGCGATGGCTCGGCGTTCAATGAAGGCTCGCGCTCCGTCAGCCTGGGCCTGGACGCGACGTTCATGAGCAAGTATTCGCTGAGCCTGTCTTACACCGATTACATCGATGGCACTTACGGCACGCGCGGTGACCGCGACTTTGCCTCCATCGCTATTGGTGCCACTTTCTAACGTAAAGGAAAACAAACATGCGCAAGTGCCCTGCCCGGTTCGCCTCTGACAAGCCCAAAGCCCCATTTGTACTGGGTGCCGCGTTGCTGCTTTCCAGCGCCATCTGCCCGGCCTTCGCTGCGAGCGGCTCAGCCGATACTGGTGTCATGCGCGGTTTTCCACCCGCACCGGAGTTTCGTGTGAACAAAACCAACGCCTTTCAACCGCCTTTCCTGCGCTGGTCAATCCGACACGCCCGGGAAGTGTCCGCAACGCGCAACATTGCCCGTGCTGCACAACCGCTGGCACTCATCGAGGCCGCGCCGCGCGATCTCGACCCGGTGACCTTCAAGGCCGGCGAAGAGGACCTGACCCTCGCCCGCTACCTGCAAGATACCGCGACCGATGGTTTCATCGTCCTGCGACGCGGCCAAGTGGTGTTTGAACGCTATCTGGAAGGCTTTGAACCCGGCCAACCGCACATCTGGGCCTCGATGACCAAATCCGTCACCGGCCTGCTGGCAGCGCAATTCATTGCAGAAGGCAAGCTCGACCCGCAAGCGAAACTGGCCAGTTATGTCCCTGAACTGAGCGGCACACCGTTTGGTGAAGCCACGGTGCAGGCCAATCTGGATATGCAGGTGGCTGTGGCCTACCCCGAAGCAGTGCCGCCGGACCTCGGTTTGTTCGCCGCGACCGGGCTCATCCCGCGCAGCGCAAAAATGCCCGGCGATATCTACGCTTTTTTAAAGGTCGCGCAAATCGCTCCCGGGGAAGGCAAGTTTTTTTATCAGAATGGCTCACCCGAGGCGATGGCCTGGGCGCTGCGGCGTATCTCCGGAATGAATTGGGCGCAGCTGGTGCAGCAGCGGATCTGGTCGCGCTTCGCTGAGGACGATGGCTATGTTCAGATCGATGAACTGGGCACGGAGATGGCCAGCGGCGGGATCAGCACGAATCTGCGCGACACCGCGCGCTTCGCCGAACTGGTCCGCCGTGAGCTGGCTCGCGAACCGGCAATGGACAGTTTCAATCAAGCCGTGCGCAGTACTTTCCAGCCGGGCGATCCGGCGGTTTTCGCGCAAGGCAATCTGGCACCTGGCCGGCCGGGTTATGCCTATCGCAATTATTGGTTTCAGCGCAATGACGGGGAAGGATCGGTGGAAGCCAGTGGTCGCTTCGGACAAAAAATTTACATCAACCCGAAGCGTGAAATCGTGATCGTTAAACTGTCCTCCACTGCCGACCAGGCCAGACGCGCCACCAGCGCGGCGGGTGAAGCAAAAGTCGCTGCACGGCTGATCGACTCACCGGTGACATTCAACAACATGGTCAGCGCGATATTGGCTGAGTTGAAGGACTGAACCTCATCGATCCGCTTCGCACAGCGCCGCCAGTGCAAACGCTGGATGCACGGCGTTACTCCCAGCCTCTACAAAATTGATGGCGTTCGTCAGTAAACGAACTCCGAGCGCCATGCATTTGCCTGCGGCCTATCGCCGTGGTTAGAATGCGATTAATTATCAATTATGTACTTTCCGGGATTCCGATGCGTAGTGACGAAACACTAGGTACTGCAGATCTGGGGCTGCTTTATCGCACCCACCACTCGTGGCTACACGGCTGGTTGATCCGACGCATTGGATGTCGCGATAACGCAGCAGATCTGGCGCAGGATACTTTCGTACGTCTACTCAAATCCCGTCAGTCCAGCCCTCTGCGTGAACCGCGCGCCTATTTGAGCAGCATCGCCCGCGGCCTGATGATTGATCAGTACCGTCGTCGCGAACTCGAACGTGCCTACCTGGAAAGCATCACGTTGCTGCCTCAACACGAGGTTCCCTCGGAAGAAAGCCGGCTGCTGATTCTTGATGCGCTCGAGCGCATAGACCGCATGCTCGAAATGCTTAAACCAAGAGTTCGCCAGGCATTCCTGTTTGCCCGACTCGACGGCCTCACCTGCGCGCAAATCGCCGAAAAGCTGGGAGTTTCCCGCGCGACCGTTGAACGCGACCTGGCCACTGCCCTGCAACACTGCTATCGCTTGCGTTATGTCGAAGCGTGAGCCGCAGGCACTGGATCCGGCCATTGTCGAGCAGGCGATTCAATGGATGGTGCGCCTGCGCTTCAATCAAGCCGATGAACAAACACAGCGCGCTTTTGAGCACTGGCTGCAGCAGCGCCCAGAGCATGTGTTGGCGTGGCAGCGTGTGGAATCACTTGGCGATGAATTCGCCGGCGTGCCAGCGCAACTGGCCCGCCAAACCCTTACTGGCACTCAGCACGGAATGCGGCGGCGGGAAAGCCTGAAGCTGCTGGGCATATTGGCAACGGTTGGCACGGCAGCCTGGCTTGGTCGGGACTACACGCCGGTCCCCGCCATGCTTGCGCAGCAGCGCAGCGGCACCGGCGAGCAGCGACGCTTCCAACTCGATGACGGCAGCCTTATCCAGCTCAATAGCGATAGCGCCGTCGACAGCGATTTCGACGCCCAGCGTCGCCTGATCATCCTGCGACATGGTGAAATCATCGTGAATGTCGGCGCCGATCAACAATCGCCTCAGGCGCGACCGTTGTGGGTGCAATCCCGTGACGGGATGATGCGCGCTCATGGGTCTCGATTTCTGGCACGCGAACGTGACGACGGCACGCTGGTCGCGGCTCAGGAAGGATCAGTCACGGTGTTTCCCGGTTCCACGCAGACTCCTGCGAGCCGCACGGTACAGGCTGGAGGTCATCTGCTGTTCACAGCCAGTGGCGCCCGAACCTTCAAGGACAGCGGCCTCGATCTATGGAGCTGGGGTGACGGCGTGATCAGTGCGCGCAATATGCGCCTTGATGATTTCATCGCGGAATTGTCGCGTTATCGTCCCGGGGTATTGCGCTGCGCCGCCGAGGTTGCTGATCGTCGCGTTTCCGGCACTTTCCAGCTCGCCGACAACGATCAGGTCCTGGCTTTGATCGCGCAATCACTGCGTTTGCACATTGATTACCGGACCCGCTATTGGGTGACCGTGACCGCTGCCACCTGAGCCCGACAAAACTTTGCGCTACCTTGAAAAATAATGAGGTGGTTTCTCATTTACGTTCGACCTCTAAGGAAGGCCGGAATACAGGCCAGTTTGCCGATGTCCTTTCTTGGAGCGAGAAAATGAGTTCGTCCCCGGTTTCACAGCGCCATCCATTGAATCGTGCCCTGCACGGTGCGATTTTGGGTTTGATCGTCAGCAGCTACGCATTGCCGTCGCTGGCGCAAACCTCGAGCGCTGACCACAGCAATCAAGTCAAGCAGTGGAACATCGCTGCCGGCCCATTGGCGCCGGCACTCGACCGCTTTGCGCGCGAGGCTGGCATCAGTCTTTCGTTCGACGCGTCGAGTGTTGCGAACCGCACCACTGCTGGCGTAAGTGGCACGCTCGATACGTCGACAGCGCTGTCATCGTTGCTGGACGGGAGCGAACTGCAAATCGAACAGCAAGGCCCGAATGCCTACCATCTGATCCCTCAAGCAAAACCCGCCGGCCCGCTGGAGCTCGGCGCAACGGACATCGAGGACTACCGACTCGCCCCGCTCATCATCAATGCCAAGGTCCGGGTCAGTGCCGACGACGACGCCAACTCGGTAGTCGCCAAGGAGCTTTGGGTAGGCGGCAAGGTGGCAACCAGCATTCTCAATACGCCGGCATCGGTGTCTGTAGTCACCAACAAGGAAATGCAACAGCGCAGCGTCAGCACCACGGAAGAAGCGCTGCAATACACGCCGGGCGTGGTCAGTGACTTCTATGGTACGGATGACCGCAACGACTATTTCCAGATCCGCGGCTTCCAGGCCACCACCTACCGTGACGGCTTGACCCTGAGTTCGATGCGCGGCGTGCGCGAAGATCCGTTCGCTTATGAGCGCATCGAAATTCTGCGTGGCGCCAACTCCACCCTGTTTGGCCCCGCGGACCCGGGCGGCTCGGTGAACTTTGTAACCAAACAGCCGCGCTTCGAGAAATTTGGTCAGGGCTATGTGACCTACGGTTCGTTCGACCATGTCGAGACAGGCATCGATGTCGGCGATGCACTGAACGACGAGAAGACCCTGGCTGGCCGCTTCACTGCCAAAGGGCAAAACAGCGACCGCGAGTACGACCACTCGCAGGACGATAACCAGTTGTTCATGGGTGGCCTCACCTGGGCACCGACGGATTTCACCTCAGCCACCATGGTTCTGGACTATCTGAAAACTGAAAGTTCGCCCAACAGTGGTGGTTATCCGCTGGATAAGGAATACGACCGCAGCAAGTTTTATGGCGAGCCAAGCTACAACTTTCACGATGTCGAGCGCACCAGCCTCAGCGGTAACGTCACCCATGACTTCGACAACGGCTTTGTGCTGCGCAGCAATCTGCGTTACAGCAAGTTGACTGATGACTTTGGCTACGTATATCTGAGCGACAGCGCTGCACGGGTCGGTACCACCGTTGACCGCTATCAGTTTGGAACGGACACCGAAGCCGACCAATTTAACGGCAATCTAATGCTGCAATACGATGCCCGCTTCGAGAACATCGACAGCAGCAGCCTGGTGGGCGTTGAGTACCTCGACTCGACCACCAGGGAAAGCTCGGTTTACTCTCCGACGACTTCGATTGACCTTGCAAACCCGGTATTTACTGGTGTTTCACGCTCAATCGCGCCATATGCCGTAAACAAACGAGACGCGACCACCAAAGCCGTATTCCTTCAGCAAAACCTGTCGTTCTACGAGCGTTTCATCGTCACCGGGGGCGTGCGCAACGACTCGATGGATCTGACCAGCAAAGGCTTGCAGACCAATGAGAAAGACACCTTTTCCGAAACCTCGTACCGAGGTGCGTTGACCTATATCGTCAACGATGAGGTGTCTACCTATGTGAGCATGGTGGAATCCGTTTCGCCGCCGCAGGTTGGCGTAACGCCGCAGACTGGCAGGCAGTACGAAGTGGGCGTGAAGTATGCGCCGATGGAAATGGACGCACTGTTCTCCGCAGCCGTTTATGACCTGACCCAGGAAAACGTCACCATCGCCGTAGTGCTGCCGAGCGGCATCATCGAGCAACAGACGGTGGGCGAATCGCGGGCACGTGGCCTCGACCTGGAAGCCAAGGCGCAGGTGACGCGCAACCTCAGCCTGATCGGTGGCTATTCCTATATGGAATCCGAGGTACTGCGCGGTTCTTTGTATGACGGCAGTTCCCTGAAGGGTAATGAGTTCTCTACGGCACCCAAGCATTCCGCTTCGCTCTGGAGTTACTACGACGTGCCAAGCACTGATGTCAGCGTTGGCCTGGGCGCGCGCTACGTCGGCTCTTATTACTTCGACGCAGCCAACTCCGGCAAAAGCGATGGCACCACGCTGTTCGACGCCGCTTTCAACTACAAGATCGCCAAGGGCACCGACCTTGCGGTAAACCTCAGCAATCTGCTGGATGAGCAACACGTGGTCGGTTCCGGCACAGCGAACTTCTACAATCCGGGTCGCGAGATCACCGCCAAACTGAGTTACAACTGGTAAGCAGGCGTCTGCGCCTTTTTCCGCTATAGGCAATAGGTAGCGGTGCCCGACTTACCGCGGGCACCGTCAACCGGGTATTTGCCCCTTCCTGTCAATACGGACTCGCCGTAGGCCGAACCACAATCTCACTGACGTCCACATCGTCCGGCTGTTCGATTGCGTATGCGAGCGCGCGGGCGATGGCGTCGGGCGTGAGCGCTACGCGGCGGAAGGCCTTCATGGCCTCACGCGCCGTGTCGTCGGAAATCGTGTCAGCCAGCTCCGATTCAACGACTCCCGGGCAGACCACGGTGACACGAATTTTGTCGGTCTCCTGGCGCAGACCATCAGAGATGGCCCGGACGGCGTATTTGGTCGCGCAGTACACCGCGGCTGTCGGCGACACCGCGAGGCCGCCGATCGATGAGATATTGATGACCTGGCCGTGGCCTTGCGCTTCCATGTCCGGCAGGACGGCGGCGATACCGTGCAGCACGCCGCGAACGTTGACGTCGAGCATTTGATTCCACTCCTCGACCTTCAACGCGGACAAAGGTGACAGCGGCATCACCCAGGCATTATTGATGATTACGTCAACCTTGCCATATTGCGCCTTGGCGAATGCCACGAAGGCCTCCATGGATTGCAGATCGGTGACGTCGAGGGCGCGAGCACTTGCCGAGCCGCCATTTGCTTCGATCTCCCCGACCAGTTTTTCCAGTCGCTCTGTACGGCGGGCGCCGAGGACCACGTGGGCACCTTTGCCGGCGATCAGCCTGGCCGCGGCTTCGCCAATACCGCTGCTGGCACCGGTGATCAGGACAACCTTGTTTTCGATGTTCGACATATCCGTAGCTCCAGCTGTATGCATTGAAGTTCAGCGCCACCCGCTGAAAATGTGGGCGTCGCTGCGGGGTACGTCGCAAAGATTAAGGGTTGTGGGCCGAGCGGCGCGTGCCGAAACCTGCGCGACATTTGCCTAATCGTGTCGGCGTGCATGGTTCGGCAATCGTAAGCGTTCACGCCCCACGGAATTCGCTTGGCGTTACACCGACCTCGCGTCGAAACACCTGAGAGAAGTGACTGGCGCTCGAATAGCCGACCTCCAGTCCGATGTCGATAACGCTGCGCCGGGTTTCCAGCAACAAGTGACGCGCGTGGGCCATGCGCAGGCGGATGAAATACTGCGAAGGCGCGAGTCCCGTTGCACGCTTGAACAAGCGGCTGAAATGGTATTCGCTCAGCTCGGCAAGCGCGGCCAGCTTGACCAGACTGAATTCGGCATGCAGATGGGCATTCATTGCATCGGTGACTTTGCGCAGCTTATGAGCCTGCAAAGCGTTGACTCGACGCACTCCCTGATTGTCGGCGAGATAGCTGCGCAGCAGATGGACGGCCAGCGCTTGCGCCAAAGAATGTGCAAATAGACCACTGGGTGAGCGTTCGAGGACCAGCTCGCTGCGCAACTGCTGCATGACAAACGCGACGCGCTCGTCCCGCGCTCCGGAAACATCGCGCAGCCGCACAGCCCCGGCGCGCTCGCCGAACAGCTCCTGCGCCGCGTTTTCGATCAGCGGCAAACCCAGATAAAGATGCATGACCTCGAAGGTCTCGCCGTCGTGAGTCTGCCAGCGCATTTCATACGGTTCATCGGAACAGGTGAGGAAAAAATCGCCGGCGCTGACTTCTGCCGCTTGCCACTCCCCACCGAGCGCGCGCTCTTCAACCCGTGCTGCTCCCGCTAACACCAAAACGAGCAGTGGCTCGACCACCGCAGGTACGAGAATCGGCTCAGTCACGCTGCGATGGGTAAACAGCTGAATAACGATGTCCTTGATTTCCGGGCGCGCAGGTAATGCCTGCGGGTCACCCGGCAGGTAGTCACGCATGAAATCGCCGCTGATGCGCAAGCCTGCGCTCGCCTGTTGCAATGCTGCTCGCCGGTTGTCTGCCATAAACCTGTCCTTTTGCCGCTGTCTTTCGCCTCGTGCCCGGGCCGAATCGATGATATCGGGCTTTTTCCGCCCGTCGAAACGGGCGCCGACGCTTTCTCACAGCACATTCGCAGCAAAACTCCGACAGCGCGAGCAATCGCGCGAAAGTCGCCTTTGCCTCGTTGCGAGACAGTAGAGCCGTCGCCGCTGACAGCGCCTTGGCACTGCCGACGCGGCCTTATTCAATCACAACGCTGGAGAAGATCATGACCGCTATCAACCACAGCATCCCGAACGAAGTCGCCGGTAAAGTCGCTCTGGTCACCGGTGCCGCCAGTGGCATCGGCAAAGCCATTGCCCTGTTGCTGCACGCTCGCGGAGCCAAGGTCGTTGCCGAAGATATCAACCCCGAAGTCGAAGCGCTGGCTCGACCTGGTCTGCTGCCACTGGTGGCCGACATCACCGAGGACGGCGCCGCGGAGCGCGCGGTCGGGTTGGCCGTCGAACAATTCGGGCGGCTCGACATCCTCGTCAATAACGCCGGCATCATCATCAACAAACTCGTCGTCGACATGACCCGCGCAGATTGGGAGCGGATACAGGCAGTCAACGCCACGGCGGCGTTTCTGCATTGCCGGGAAGCGGTCAAAGCGATGGCGCCGAATAAATCCGGTGCGATCGTCAACATCGCGTCCTACGCCTCGTATTTCGCATTTCCGACTATCGCTGCGTACACCGCTTCCAAAGGCGCGCTTGCCCAACTGACGCGTACCCTGGCGCTTGAAGTCATTGGCGACGGCATCCGCGTCAACGCCGTCGGCGTCGGCGATGTGGTGACGAATATCCTCAACGAAGTGGTCGACGACGGCCCCGGATTTCTCGCCAGTCACGGCGAAGCGGCGCCGATTGGCCGAGCCGCCCAGCCAGAGGAAATCGCCGAAGTAGTGGCGTTTCTCGCCTCCGATCGCGCCAGCTTCATCGTCGGTGCAGTGGTCATGGCTGATGGCGGCATGACTGTCACGGCCGGGTGAGCCGCAAGCTGCTCGCGACACTGGCTCGCGGTGACTGGGCGTTACGGTGAGGCCGTGGTAGAAATATCGGCGCCCGACCGGCAGTGAGCAATATTGAATATCGTCTGCCTGGAATCACCCGGGCAGACACTCATGAACACGTGCGAGAGCCTTGAAATGGATCAGAAAGACCCTTCCATTCTGCACAACACCGCCGTCTATCGCGACGAACTGGTGCGCTTGCTGACGCAACGATTTACCACGCCGGGGATTTACGAAACCGCCCTGGCGGCGCTGCAGGTCATTCGTTTCGATGCGCCGTCGGAGGTTATCCATACCGTGCACAAACCGGCGCTTTGCCTGATTGTGCAAGGGCAAAAAGAAGTCGGGCTGGGCGACGATCGTTATTTGTACGACCCGCTCAATTATCTGGTGGTGTCAGTGACACTGCCGGTTGCCGGTCGGGTGCTGCTGGCCAGCCCGGAGGCGCCTTATCTGTGTCTGCGTTTCGACTTCGAGGCGACGGACATCGCCCAGATTATCGCCGATGCACCGCCGACAGGCGTGCCGGACGAACCGGAACGTGGCCTGTTTCTGGAACAGGTCGATGTGCCGTTACTGGAAACCATGCTTCGGCTGGTGCGCCTGCTCGACGCGCCGAAGGACATTGGCATGCTGGCACCGCTGGCGTTGCGCGAGTTGTATTACCGCCTGCTGCGCGGCGTGCATGGACGCCGTCTGTATGAGCTGGCCCTCGGTGATTCGCAGACGCGACGGGTGACGCGCGCCATCGAATGGTTGAACAACCACTACACCCAACCGTTGCGCATCGAAGAACTGGCGCGCGTGGCCAATCTCGGCAGTTCGACGCTGCATCACCGCTTCAAGGCAGTGACGGCGATGAGTCCGCTGCAATACCAGAAACAACTGCGTTTGCAGGAAGCCCGCCGACTGCTGCTCGGCGAAGGGCTGGACGTGGCGAGTGCCTGTTATCGCGTCGGTTACGAAAGCCCCTCGCAATTCAGCCGCGAATACAGTCGCCAGTTCGGCTGCCCGCCATCCAAGGAAACCAGCCGGGTTCGCCGCCCGGCGTGAGTGGCTTTGGTGCATCCGGATCGGCCACCGCTCGTCGATGCCTGGACAGTGGCTGAAACGATCCAGCGAACCTTTACTCCCTGAACCCGTCCGAGTTAGGGCATCACTGCTCACCGCTCGCACGAGGTTTTCCGTTTGAAAGATGCCATCGTCAAAAAATACCGCTTGATCATCAAAACCCTGGGTTATGTCGGCTGGGCGTTGTTCTGGTTGTTGCTGTGGGACATCGCTGTGACGGTGGACTTCATGTTGTTCCTCAACGCGAAGTTGAATCTGCCGTTGATGCCGTTGACGTTGCTCGGTTCGGCGTTGATCGTGCTGATCAGTTTCCGTAACAGCAGCGCTTACAACCGCTGGTGGGAAGCGCGAACGCTATGGGGGTCGATGATCAACAATTCGCGCAGTTTCGCCCGGCAGGTGCTGACGTTGCTGGATGATCCGGGCAGCGAAGTGAATCCGGTCAAGTCGACGCTGTTGCGCCGCCATGTCGCCTATGTGAACTGCCTCGCCGCGCACCTGCAGGGCCTGCCTTGCCCTGATGAAGTCCGCGCATTTATCCCGGCCGATGAGTTCGCCCGCAGCGGCACCACCAATAACTTCGCCAACGACATCCTTACCGGCTCCGCTGCGCTGCTTGCCCGCGAGTACAAGGCCGGGCGTCTGGACAGCATTCGTCTGGCGCGGCTGGAATCGACGCTGGTGGATTTGTCCAACAGCCAGGGCGGTATGGAACGCATCGCCAACACACCGCTGCCCTACCCTTATGTGTATTTTCCGCGCCTGTTCATCTCGCTGTTTTGCCTGATCGTCCCGGTGGGGCTGGTTGAGTCCTTGGGTTGGTTCACGCCGTTGGCCTCGACCGTCGTCGGTTTCATGTTGCTGGCCATTGAACGCATCGGCACCGACCTGCAAAGCCCGTTTCGCCACAGTGAACACCAGATTCAGATGGAAGCGCTGTGCGAAACCATCGAAAAAAACCTGCAGTCCATGCAGCGTGACTCTTTGGGCGACGTACGCCGGATCGGCGAGACGGCCTGATCAGAATGCCGGCCCGGCATCGCTGTGGTCGGCCACGCGTCGGTTAATCGCCGCCTGCGCAGTCAGGCGCGATTGGGTCAGTCCCAGCCCCTGAAGAATCAGTTCCTGTCAGAAATCACACACAACCTGACAGAACAATCACTTTGCTACGCTTTTGACAGGCTTGTTGAAATTCTCAACAGCGTTACCCCCTGCCCGCGAAACGTGTGACGAAAACGGACTACGCTGAAGATTGAACTTTTGATTTAACTAGGTAGTTACCTAACTATATACTGCGCCCCTCATTTCAACGGGACACTCAACGTGAAGCAGAGTCAACGCCTCTCGGGCATATCAAAATTCATTCTGGTCGGGCTCGGGGTGATCATCGCCCTGCTCGGCTTGGCACTTGCTGCTGGCGGCGTGAAGTTGGTCAGCCTGGGAGGGTCGTGGTACTTCCTGATCGGTGGTCTGGTAATGACCGTCTCCGGTGTGCTGATCGCACGATTCAAACCGGCCGGTGCCTGGCTGTTCGCCGCGTTCCTGGTGGGCACCGCAATTTGGGCGGTCAGCGACGCCGGGCTGGTGTTCTGGCCGGTGTTCTCGCGCCTGTTCATGTTCAGCGCGATCGGCTTGGTCGTTGCGCTGGTCTATCCGCTGTTGGCCCGCGCCAATGGCCGTGATGCCGGACGTGGTGCTTATGCCGTGGCCGCCGTTCTCGCTGTTGGCCTGGCAGTCGCTGCCGGCAACATGTTCGTCGCGCACCCGACCGTCGCCGCCACCGGCACGGGCCCAGGCGTGACGCCGGTCGAGCCGGACAAGGCGCAGAAAGACTGGGCGCACTACGGTAATACCGAGGGCGGCAGCCGCTTTGCCGCGCTGGATCAGATCAATCGCGGTAACGTCGACAAGCTGAAAGTGGCGTGGACCTATCACACCGGCGACATCGCCGAAAGCGATGGCAACGGTGCCGAAGACCAGCTCACCCCGCTGCAGGTCGGCAACAAGGTGTTCATCTGCACCCCGCACAACAACCTGATTGCGCTGGATGCCGACACCGGTAAAGAACTGTGGAAAAACGGCATCAACGCGCAGTCCAAAGTGTGGCAACGTTGCCGTGGCATGGCCTATTTTGACGCCACCACCGCCATCGCTCAGCCGAGCAACTCGTCGATCATCGAAGCCACACCTGCGCCGGCCGCTAACTGCCAGCGTCGCCTGCTGACCAACACCATCGATGCACGTCTGATTGCCGTCGACGCTGACACCGGCGAGTTCTGCCAGGGTTTCGGCACCAACGGTGAAGTTGATCTGAAGGCTGGCCTGGGCGATGTTCCGGACAGCTACTATCAATTGTCTTCCGCGCCATTGATGGCCGGCACCACCGTTGTGGTTGGCGGTCGCGTGGCCGACAACGTTCAAGCCGACATGCCCGGCGGCGTGATTCGTGGTTTTGATGTGATGACCGGTGCGATGCGTTGGGCTTTCGATCCGGGCAATCCAGAGGATCGCAACGCTCCGGCCGACGGCAGCACTTATGCGCGCAGCACGCCGAACAGCTGGGCGCCGATGTCTTACGACGCAGCGACCAATACCGTCTTCCTGCCGATGGGCAGTTCGTCCACCGACATCTATGGTGTCGAACGCAGCAAACTCGATCACACCTACGGCGCTTCGATACTGGCGCTGGACGCTACCACCGGTGCAGAGCGCTGGGTATTCCAGACCGTGCACAACGATCTCTGGGACTTCGACCTGCCGATGCAGCCGAGCTTGATCGACTTCACCAAGGACGGCAAATCCGTTCCTGCGCTGGTCATCGGCACCAAGGCCGGGCAGATCTATGTGCTCGACCGTGCCACCGGCAAACCGCTGACTGATGTTGAAGAAGTGCCAGTCAAAGCGGCGAACATCCCGAACGAACCGTACTCGCCAACCCAGCCGAAATCCGTGGGCATGCCGCAGATCGGTGCGCAACACCTGACCGAATCGGACATGTGGGGCGCGACCCCGTACGATCAACTGCTGTGCCGCATCGACTTCAAAGGCATGCGTTACGACGGCTTGTACACCGCGCCGGGCACCGACAAATCGTTGAGTTTCCCAGGTTCGCTGGGTGGCATGAACTGGGGCAGCATCTCCACTGACCCAGTGCACGGCTTCATCTTTGTCAACGACATGCGTCTGGGTCTGTGGATTCAGATGATCCCGTCGCAGAACAAGGGCCAGGCCGCTGGCGGTGGCGAAGCGCTGAACACCGGCATGGGCGCCGTTCCGCTCAAAGGCACGCCTTACGCCGTGAACAAAAACCGCTTCCTGTCGGTGGCCGGCATCCCTTGCCAGGCACCGCCATTCGGCACGCTGACCGCCATCGACATGAAGACCCAAAAAGTCGCCTGGCAGGTTCCGGTCGGCACCGTTGAAGACACCGGGCCACTTGGCATTCGCATGCACCTGCCGATCAAAATCGGCCTGCCAACCCTGGGCGGCACCTTGTCCACTCAAGGTGGCCTGATCTTCATCGCCGGCACCCAGGACTTCTACCTGCGCGCCTTCAACAGCGGCAACGGCGAAGAAGTCTGGAAAGCGCGCTTGCCGGTCGGCAGCCAGGGCGGCCCGATGACCTACGTTTCGCCGAAAACCGGCAAGCAATACATCGTGGTCACCGCTGGCGGCGCACGCCAGTCGACTGACCGTGGCGACTACGTCATCTCGTACGCATTGCCATAAACCGCTGTTCGCTCACTCGCAGATCGAGTGAGCACGTCCCCAAGCGCGGCGCCTCAGGGCGCCGCGCCTTCGTTTGATTGCACTCAAGATTTTCCGCAGGAAGATTCACATGATTCTGGCTGTTCGTTTCACTCGTTCCAAACTCTGCACCGGCCTGTTGATGGGCCTGACCTGCCTCACCGCCCTCCCCGCGCTGGCCGCCAACGATTCCGGTTTGCTGACCCGCAGCACGCTCAGCGGCGACTGGGGTGGGTTGCGCCACCAACTGGATGAAGACGGCATCAAGTTCAGCGGCGACTACAGCGGCGAAACGGCTTACAACGCCGACGGCGGCCTGCATCGCTCGGCGCGCTACTCGCAAAACATCAAGCTTGGCGTGCAGTTCGATCTGAGCAAGCTGTACGGCGTGGACAATGCGGGCAAGGTGCAACTGACGATCAACGATCGACGCGGCAGCAGCGCCTCGGAAGATCTCGTCGGCAACCGTCTGCCGATTCAGGAAAACTACGGCGGCCTTTATACCCGTCTGACTGAACTGAGTTACGAGCGCAGCCTGTTCACCCCGGCACTCAACGTCAAACTCGGCTATATGGCCATGGGCAACGATCTCGGCGGCCTCGACAGCGGCATCCTGTGCAACTTCATGAACGCCGGTTTCTGCGGCCATCCGCTGAACATGTCCGGTGGCAGCGGCTGGACCAACTACCCCAACGCGCACCTCGGCGTGCGCGTGAAATACGACTTGTCGCCCTCGTGGCAATTGCGCGTGGCCGCGTTCAATGTCGACCCGCAAAGCAACGGTAACTCCAGCCGCGCCTGGCACCTGGGCCCGAAACACACCACCGGCACCGTGGTCCCGATCGAACTGGTGTACAAGCACGCAGGCGAGCTGCCTGGCGAGTACAAAGTCGGTTATTACTACGACAGTTCCGATGTCAAACGCATCGGCAGCGACGATGAAGTGTCGGGGCGCGGCGGTCATTATTTGCTGGTCGATCAAGCCGTATGGCGATCGCAGACGTCCGAAGGGCGCAGCCTGCACGCGTTCGGCCAGTATTCGGCGGCGAGTGAAGCGGCTTCGCCGTTCAGCAAGTGGTACGGCACCGGCGTGGTGTTGTACAAACCATTCGAGGGTCGCCCACGTGACACCGTCGCGTTGGGCTACGGTCGCGCCGTGCCGAATCCGCGCAGTCGCGACGTGCAGCGGGACGCCGCATTTGCCAATGGCGAGGCGTTCCCTGATCTGCACAGCGCCGAGCAGCTGATCGAACTCGGTTATGGCTACCAGGCCACGCCATGGCTGACCCTGCGCCCGAACATGCAATACATCATCGAGCCGGGCGCTTTCTCCGGGCAGGACATCGACAATGCGCTGGTGTTGGGCTTGCAGGTAAAAGCCGCGCTCTGACCCTGCGGATTTTCCTTAACGACCCCAACCGTTTCATCAACGCCCCCCCTGTAGGAGCTGCCGAAGGCTGCGATCTTTTGATCTTGCTTTGAAAAAACAACATCAAAAGATCGCAGCCTTCGGCAGCTCCTACAGGGGTTATCGGTTTGCCCGACAACCGCCCGTGCGCCGGACGGTTATCGGTTTGGCTGACAACCGTCCGGTGCATGGGCCGTTTTTTCAGGCTTGATCCAGCGCTTCCGCCACGCCCCGATCCTCGCCGAGGAAGCCGCCGCTCTGGTGCTGCCAAAGCCGCGCATACACGCCATTCTTCGCCAGCAATTCGCTGTGGGTGCCCTCTTCGATAATGCGTCCTTCGTCCATGACGATCAGCCGGTCCATCGCCGCAATCGTCGACAACCGATGGGCAATCGCGATCACGGTCTTGCCCTGCATCATCTGGTCGAGACTTTCCTGAATCGCCACTTCGACTTCCGAATCCAGCGCGCTGGTGGCCTCGTCGAGCAGCAGGATCGGCGCGTTCTTCAGCATCACTCGGGCAATCGCCACGCGCTGGCGCTGACCGCCCGACAGCTTGATCCCGCGCTCACCGACCAACGTGTCGTAGCCGCTATGGCCCATTTTATCGCTGAGCTGGCTGATGAACTCATCGGCCTGAGCGCTGGCCGCCGCACTGCGGATTTGCGCGTCGGTCGCGTCGGGGCGGCCGTAGGCGATGTTGTCGCGAATCGAGCGGTGCAGCAACGACGTATCCTGCGTGACCATGCCGATGGCGCTGCGCAAACTGTCCTGGCTGACGTGCGCGATGTTCTTGCCGTCGATGCGGATCTCGCCGCGGTCGACGTCGTAGAACCGCAGCAGCAGGTTGATCAGCGTGGATTTGCCGGCGCCGGAGCGCCCGACCAGGCCGATTTTTTCCCCGGCGCGAATGTTCAGGTTCAGGCCATCGAGCACCTGACGCTCGCCGTTGTAATTGAAGCTGACGTTGTCGAATGTCACCGCGCCACCGGAAGTCTTCAGCACGCCGGCACCCGGCGCGTCCTGCACTTTGGTGCCTTGGGTCAGTGTCGCCATGCCGTCCTGCAAAGTGCCGATGCTTTCGAACAGCGAAGTCATTTGCCACATGATCCAGTTCGACATGCCATTGATGCGCAACGCCATTGCCGTGATTGCCGCCACCGCCCCGGCGCCGACCTCGCCCTGATGCCAGAGCCACAGCGCATAACCGCCCGCCGACATGATCAAGCCGACCACCAAGGCCTGATTGACGATCTCGAACAGACTCACCAGACGCATCTGGCGAAAACCGGTTTGCTTGAAATCCTCCATCGCCGCGCGAGCAAAATGCGCCTCGCGATTTGAATGAGAAAACAATTTCACCGTGGTGATGTTGGTGTAAGCGTCAGATATACGCCCGGTCATCATCGAACGCGCGTTCGCCTGCTCTTGCCCGACCTTGCCCAGACGCGGCACGAAATACGCCATGGCCAACCCGAACAGAATGACCCAGGCCAGAAACGGCAGCATCAATTTCAGCGCAAAACCGCCGGCCAGCGCGATGATCGCAATGAAATACACGCCGATCCCGGGCAGGATCTCGATGAGGGTAAACAACACGTCGCGCACCGCGAGCGCCGTCTGCATTACCTTGGTCGTCACGCGGCCGGAAAACTCATCGGAGAAAAACGACAGGCTCTGGCGCAGCATCAACCGGTGGAAATCCCAGCGCAGCCGCAGCGGCAGGTTAATCGCCAGAATCTGGTGCTGCACCATCGTGCGCAACCCGACCAGCGCGACGCTGGCCACCATGACGATGCCCATCCCCCATAAAACCCGGCTCTCCTGCGCCGCCGCTTCGCCGCCGGCCTGCCAGGTCGACAGCAGATCGACGACCTGCCCGAGAAAGGAAAACAGCCACGCTTCATAGATCGAAACCGTGGCGCTGAGCACCGCCAGGGCAAGCACATAACCCCGCGCACCACGGGTGCACGCCCAGAGAAAGCGCGCCAGTCCGGTGGGCGGTGGCGGCACCTCGTCAGGCGGAAACGGGTCGAGTCTTCGTTCGAACACACGAAGCATGGGGGTTCTCCAAACCGATCAAATTAAAAAGGATTCTGCCATCTATTGGTGCGCGGGAGGTCTTTGTAAAAAAGTATGTGTGCAGCGAATCACGCGAAGTGGTCGCAAAGCTGGCTAGGTGCTATCATTCGCACCCTCTTTGGACTTATGCACTTACAAGGCTGTATACGAATGACTTACCTGCGCTTATTTCTTGCTTCCGCCCTGATCGCTCTCTGCACAGGCTGTGCTTCCCCCGCTCAGATTTCCGGCATGTCGGTGTCTGCCGACCAAGCCACAGTCAGCCCCTACGACTCGCAACTGAAAAAGAACGTTCAACTTTCCGAGGTCAACGGCGGCGACAAAACCAACCCATTGTGGACGTCGGAAATCGAAGGCGCTGACTTCGGTGCCGCACTCAAGCAATCGCTCGCCAATGCGGATCTGCTGGGCAACGACTCGGCTACCTATGCACTGCGCGCCAATCTGCTGCGTGTCGACCAGCCAATCTTCGGCCTCGACTTCGAAGTCACCAGCGAAGTGGAATACACGTTGATCGAGGCCGCCACGCAAAAAGTGGTGCTGCGTGAAGTCATCCGGACGCCGTTCACGGCCGGTTTCGGGGATTCCGTCATCGGCATCAAGCGTCTGCGTCTGGCGAATGAGGGTTCGGCTCGAGTCAACATCATCGCCATGCTCAAGCGCCTCAGTGATCTGAAAATCGAAGCCAAGCAAGTTGCGTTGAAGAACTGACGGTTTCAAGCGTCGTGCCGATGCCCCCTGTACACCCCGGGCATCGGCGCGCTGCGCCAGGATGTGACGTAACAAATATTACTGATACTCCCTCGCTCCAATCCCCCGCATGAACGCCGGATGATCCTGCCGTCCATTCTCGCAATACCCCTCCCCAACCTGTCGATTGCATAGAACTGTCCATCCAGCCTGAAGCTGTCGCCAGCCTTTTGCTCGACGGCCGAGCTATTCGCCCCAATCCTCGGGATTGGCAGGCTATAACTTTATGAAACACAGACGGGTTGGTTTCACGAAGGCAAAAACACGAGATTTAAATCGGCCAGCGGTGAATTATTTCGTGTCTTCATGTATCTCAGCCACAAGAGCCGCGCCATCATTGAGATGGCATCGTTGCGGCGACATGGATCAGTAAAGAGATAATCGCGATGAAACCACGCAAGAAAACCGTCAAGCCGATCGGCTTGAACGACATCACCATTGTCGACGACGCCAAGATGCGCAAGGCGATCACCGCCGCCGCGCTGGGCAATGCCATGGAATGGTTCGACTTTGGTGTCTACGGCTTTGTCGCCTACGTCTTGGGCAAGGTGTTCTTCCCCGGTGCCGATCCCGGCACGCAAATGATCGCCGCGCTGGCGACGTTCTCGGTGCCTTTCCTGATTCGGCCGCTGGGCGGTCTGTTCTTTGGCGCCTTGGGCGATAAGTACGGACGGCAGAAAGTCCTCGCTGCGACCATCGTGATCATGTCACTCAGCACCTTCGCCATCGGCCTGATTCCGTCCTACGCCACCATCGGCATCTGGGCGCCGATTCTGCTATTGCTGGCGAAAATGGCGCAGGGCTTTTCGGTCGGTGGCGAATACACCGGCGCGTCGATCTTCGTCGCCGAATACGCGCCGGACCGCAAACGTGGGTTCCTCGGCAGTTGGCTGGATTTCGGCTCGATCGCCGGTTTCGTCCTCGGTGCCGGTGTGGTGGTGTTGATTTCCACCATCCTGGGTGAAGAGCAGTTCGAATCGTGGGGGTGGCGCCTGCCGTTCTTCCTTGCCCTGCCATTGGGGATGATCGGCCTGTATTTGCGTCACGCCCTTGAGGAGACTCCGGCGTTTCAGCAGCACGTTGAAAAACTTGAACAAGGCGACCGCGAAGGCCTCGCCGGTGGCCCGAAAGTGTCGTTCAAGGAAGTCGCCACCAAACACTGGCGCAGCCTGATGACCTGCATCGGCGTGGTAGCGGCGACCAACGTCACCTATTACATGCTGCTCACTTACATGCCGAGCTACCTCACGCATAACCTGCACTACAGCGAAAACCACGGCGTATTGATCATCATCGCCATCATGGTCGGGATGTTGTTCGTGCAGCCGCTGATCGGCTTCATCAGTGACAAAATCGGTCGCAAGCCTTTTATTGTCGTCGGCAGCATCGCCCTGTTTATCTTCTCCATCCCCGCGTTCATGTTGATCAACAGCGGCAGCCTCGGCCTGATCTTCGCCGGGTTGCTGACCCTCGCTGTGATACTGAACTTCTTCATCGGCGTGATGGCTTCGACGCTGCCGGCGATGTTTCCCACGCACATTCGATACAGCGCGCTGGCCAGCGCCTTCAACGTGTCGGTGCTGATCGCCGGCCTGACCCCGACCGTGGTCGCCTGGCTGGTGGAAAGCACCAACGATCTGTACATGCCGGCGTATTACCTGATGGTCATTGCCGTGGTCGGCCTGGTAACCGGCGTAACCATGAAGGAAACCGCCAACAAACCCCTGCGTGGCGCGGCGCCTGCGGCGTCTGATCTGGAAGAAGCCAAGGAGTTGCTCCAGGAACATCACGACAATATTGAACAGAAAATCGAAAACATCGACGCCGAAATCGCCGCGTTGGAGGCCAAGCGCAAGGAACTGGCGCAGCAGCATCCGCGCATCGACTGACAGACCGTCAGCACGTTGCTGAGCTTCAGCTAGCCTTGAATGCGCAATCGCACGTCATTCAAGGAGCCGTCATGTTCAAGTTCATCAAGACCACCGTGATCGGTGGTCTGCTGTTCATCCTGCCGCTTGTGTTGATCGTCGTGCTGGTCGAAAAAGCCATTCACCTGTTGCGCGGGCCGGTGGAAAAACTGCTGCCCATGTTCAAGAACTATGACGTGGCCGGCGTTACGCTGATCAGCCTGGCGACGTTGATCGGCCTGATCGTGCTGTGTTTTCTCGCCGGGTTGCTGGCACGCACTTCACTGGCGACCCGCGCCATGGCAGCCACGGAAAACAAACTGCTGAGCAATTTGCCGGGCTACCAGTTGTTCAAGGACACCACCGCACGCTTTGCCGGGCTGGAGAACGAGGACGGTTCCAAAGTCGGCATCATTGCCGAAGGCGACGGCTGGCGCCCGTGTCTGATTGTCGAAAGCGTCGATGACTGGCTGACGATCTTCATGCCCGACGGCGGCCCTGCCGGGGGCACCTCTGGTGAAGTGCGACTGGTGCCCGCCAGCGAAGTGATCGTCACCGAGCTGTCGTGGCTTACCCTGGCCACGGGGTTGCGCCGTGGCGGTCGCGGTATGTTCGCTGCGATCCAACCCTGGGTGCCGAAAGCCTGATCACGGCGCGTTGACCACCACATACGTCACATCGCTGCCCTGGTACTGCGGCTGGTACCAGGTCGAACCGCATTGCATGTAGGCAACGTCGTAGCGAATCACCTGCACGCAACTGCTGGGCATTTGCGCTGGCGTCAGGATAGAACCGACCACTGCCGCGGTGACTGCAACGGTTGCCGTCACCGCGGCGGCGGTTGCGATCGGATGATAGTGATCGTCGTAGCCATAACGGCCATGCCCGTCGACATCGATGTCGACGTCGCGATGGTTGTCGATGTTGACGTTACGGTTGACGTTGCGATTACGGTTGCTGTTATTGACGTAAGTGCGATTGCCGACGTTGTTGCCCGCCGCGACCCGATTGCCCGAATGGACTCGATCAACGGCGGTCGCCCGGTTATTCGCGTTCACATGCTGGGTGCGTTGCGGCGCATGCATGCGCTGCGCTCGTTGCGCATTGGGCGCGGGTGCGCGATTGACATGAGCACGAGCATGGCTCTGCGCACGCTGGCCACGGGCATCTGCCTCGGCGACCACACCCGCGGTCAACAGCGTTGCGGTGGCCAGCGATATCAGCAAACTCCACTTCATCGACTTGTTCATCTCACTGCCCTCCCTGATCGCTGGCTTGCTTGAACGCAATCGCGACATCATCCTTGGCCGGTTTGAACGTAAACAGCGCATCAGGAATGTTCGGTTTGAGGTTCCACTGATAGATGGCGGTGTATTCGGGGTAGGTCTTTTCGTCCGTCGTGGTGATCACCAGTTTGCACGGCAGCGGTTTGTCCGAGCGGGTCAGCCACAACTGCCAGTCGATGCCCTCCTGGCGGAACGCCAAGTGGTCGCAGAGCTGACCCTTGATGATCGACGGCCCGACGTAAAGCGCGGCTTGCAAGGCATCGATCTGCGCCTGATCGCTGCCGAACAGAAACAGATCTTCCATCGGCACTTGCACGCCGTAGTAATTCTCGACCTTGTGCAGGGTTTCGCCAACGGTGGCCGGTGCGTCGACGGTGGTGTAGTACTTCAGATAGGGCGAATACTGAGTGAGTTTTTTGCCGTTGTAGAAGAACTCCCGCGTCCGCACATCACCTTCGCTCTTGGCGTACAAGCGGTCATGGCCGACCACTTTCAAGGTGTTGACCGACTCGGTCTTGATCTTCTGCCCCGACTCCAGAACCGTGTCCCGCGAGACCTGCGCGTCGACCTGGAATTTCGGCAGGCTGCGCAGGTAATCGCCCATGTCGATGAGCTTGTCGACCACCTGCGGATTGACCAGCGGCGTGTCGTCCGCTGCATCGGTGGCCGGTGTGGCCGGTGTCGCGGGCGGATCATCGGCGCGGACTCCCGGCGCGAGAACCAGCGTGAACATCAGGCAGACCATACTGACTGGGGCTTTCATCGGCTCCGCTCCTGTCCCTGCGTTGGGCGTGACGCCCGAGTGGGCGACTGACTGTCCAGCCTAGACGCCAGTATCGGGCTGCGCCAATGCGCGTATGTCCCCACAAAACCCAGCCCCAATGAAAAACCTGTGGCGAGATGAAAGCTGCCGATATGGATACGACCGACGAATACGCCCAGAGCAATCGCCAGGAACACGCCGATCTCAGGATCAGCGCGTAACGCGTGGAGGATGAATTCCGGCATGGACGAACTCCCTTGGGCTGACAATCATTGATCCTTTGGTTCTTGAGCCGGCGCGGTGTACCACTTGTCTCTGGGCACCTTCTTCTCTTGTTGCGGATCAGCCAGATAATGCGGCGACATGATTTGCACGTCGTACTCGTTGAACACGTCCTGGATATTGGCGTGGAGCATGCTCAGCAACACCGCGCGTGGTCGCGGCTGGCTGGGAATGGCCTGTGCCACCAGCCGGTACTCGGGATAAAAGTCCGACAAGGCCGTCTGGAACACTTGCGCCGGCGGATCCTCGAGAATGCCCGGCGTGCGCTGCGCGGCCTCCAGCAACATCGCCTCGACCTGACGCCACGGCGTGTCGTAACCAATGGTGACGATCGTGTCGACCACATACCCGGGGCCTTGTACGGTGCGCGAATAGTTCTTGGTGACGGTGCCGGTGATCATCGAGTTAGGCAGGGTCAGCACTTCGCCCAGACCGGTGCGAATGCGCGTGGTGAACATGCCCAGTTCGGTCACGGTGCCTTCGTACTCGCCAATCCTGACGAACTCACCGGGGCGCAAGGTGCGTGTGTAGGTCAGGATCAATCCGGCCGCGGCCTGACCCACGACGCTGGTGGCGCCGAGGGAAATCATCAGGCCGATCAACACCGACAACCCCTTGAACGCATCGGTGCCAGCGCCTGGCAGATACGGATAGGCCATGGCCAGTGCAAACAGCCAGATCGCCAACGCGGTCAGGCGTTGCGTCGGTTGCAGGGTTTCGTGGTTCAGCCAGCTGAAAGTGCCCGGCATGGCCATGCGCCGCAGGATGCGCCGGGTAAACGCGGTAACGCCGCGGGCAATGAAGAAAATCGCCAGCGCCACACCCAGACCGGGAATCGCCCCGACAATGCCTTGCACCAGGTAGCCAAGCAGTTCAAACAGGTAATTATTGAGGCTTTCTCCCCAGGGCCGTGTGTAGGGAAATCGCGACAGCACAAAACCCAGCCATTCGTAGGTCAGCAGCAGGATCACCAGCCAGCGCAGCAGCAAGAGCAACCGGCTGACCAGCGGATAGAGAAAGTTCGAGTCGATCAGTTGCACTCGTCCCACCCTCAGCGCCTGGGTGTGCCGCTCCATTAGCGCCGGAAGCCTGGCCAGCAACTTGCGCCGCAGGTACGCCAGGCACCAGAGCAGACCGAGATAGATCAGGGTTGCCACCGCCACCAGCGCGAGCGAGCGCAGGATCATCTCGATATTGCGTGCCTCACGGGTTTCCGTGACGACCTGACGGAGTTTCTCCGCCGCGCCTTCAGCGGCCTGTTGCACTGACGAATAGGCGAGGCTGTCGACATCCTGCGGCGCGACGATGAACGCGCGCTTGTCGCCGATCAACACCATGTAGCTGTTCTGAATCGCGTCGGTGCTGATGTTCAGCGCCGCGTTCTCGTCCAAAGCCTCGCTGATGACCATTTTTGCGCGTTTGACCCGAGACGCCGGAGCCTCGCCCAGAATGGTCGCGCGAAACAGCATGATGCTGCGGTTGGCGACCTTCAACTCCACCGCTTCATCGGCGGGTTTTGTCGCCTCGTCGATCGCCCAGCCCACCCCGCTCCACAGCACTGCAAACACCACCATCGATACCGCCAGCAGCCTGCTTCGCATGCGCCTGTTTCCTTACGCCCAAGTGTCAAAGAGGGTTACGTAAGCCAGCGTAGTCGAGCGATCAACGCCTGTCAGATTTGCCCCGGGAGTTAAATGTCACAGCAGATTTTCCGGGCCGCTATGAGCCCGGATCACATCCGCCCCGCTCGTCTTTACGACCAATCAACTGGTGCGCTGGCCGATTCGCGTCTAAACCTGATGCACGTCCCCGTTTATAAGGAAGTACCCGGATGCGATCGACACATTCACTGATGATTCTTGCCTTGGCCGGTAGCGCCGGTCAGGCGTGGGCGGGTGGTATTCAGCTGTATGAGGCCGGTCAGGAAGGCGCCGGGCTGGCCAATGCGGGCTCGGCGGCGCTGGCGACCGAGCCGAGCGTATTGATGAGCAACCCGGCGGGCATCGCCGCACTCAAAGGCACGCAGATCACCCTGACCGGCCAAGCGGTGTTCGGTGGCCTGGGCTTTGATCGGGACGGTGACAACGATTTTTCCGGCAATGAGGGCGGCAATCCACTGCCGATCCTCCCCGGCAGCAGCTTTTTCATCAGCCATGAAGTCAATGACCGCGCCAGCATCGGTTTTGGGCTGTACGGCAATTTCGGCCTGAGCGTGAAGTACGACGACGACTGGGCCGGGCGCTATTTCACTCAGGAATCGACATTGATCGGCATTTCGATGCAGCCGACCTTCGCCTACAAAATCACCGACGACCTGTCGATGGGCATCGGCCCGCGTCTGGTTTACGGCTATTACTACACAAAAATGGCCATCGACAATAACGCCTTCCTGCCGGGCACACCGTTCCAGGAAGATGGCAACCTGCAGTTCAAGGACACCGACACCGGCGTCGGCCTTAACCTCGGTCTGCGCTATCAACTGGACCCCCGCACCACCATCGGCCTCGCCTACACCAGCAAGGTCAAGATGGAATTCAAGGACGCGCCGTCAACCCATGGCGTGCGTAATCCGCTGCTCAATCTGGCCTTGTCACGACTCGATGTCGACGAGCTGGAAATCGACATGAACATCCCACAAACCGCGACCCTCAGCATCGCCCATCAGTTGAACGAGCAATGGACGTTGCTCAGTTCGGTGAACTGGCAGGACTGGAGCGACTTTGCCGACATCGCGGTGAACGTCGATACGGCGCTCGGCGATGTTTCCCGTTCGGTCGACCGCAAGTATCAGGACACATGGCACTTGTCGATCGGCGCGCAAAATCAGATCAGCCCGAAACTGCGCTGGAACATGGGCATCGGCTACGACAGCTCCGCCGTCAAAGACAAGGACCGCACCGTCGACAACCCGATGAACGAGACCTGGCGATTGGCGACGGGCCTGAGCTACAAACTGGCCGAAGACACCGACATCAACCTCAACTACACGCTGGTCTGGTTGGGCGATATGGACGTGCAGCAAACCAAGCGCAATGGCCAGACGCTGTCGGGCAGTTATCCCAACAGCGCGCTGCACATCGTCGGGGGTGGCGTGACCTGGCGGTTTTGATGCCACGACCTGCAATTATGTCGACTGAGCCACCGCCATCGCTTGCAGGGCAAGCTCCCACAGGGGTCTGAGCCGTTCAGTGATCTCGCGATTGCCACGAGACCTTGTGGGAGCTGGCTTGCCAGCGATGAGGCAAGCACAGTCAGCGTCTTCATTGACTGAGCCACCGCCATCGCTCGCAGGGCAAGCTCCCACAGGTATCTGAGCCGTTCAGGGATCTTGCGATTGCCACGAGACCTTGTGGGAGCCAGCCCTGCTGGCGATGGCGTCAGTGCAATTCAGCACATCGGCTCAATCTTGTAAGCGGATATTCTTCGATCATTCGGCCACTTCAATTGCTGGCCACTGACCATGATCGATCATGCACTTTCGCGTTTCAGCCTGCTCGCCCTGCTCTGCAGTCTGCACGGCACAGCCAGCGCGAGCGGTTTCCTTGATGACGCGAAGACCGAGGTGCTCAGCCGCAACTTCTTCCTGAGCAATGACTACCGAACCCCTTCGCCCACCGGCAAAAGCTATAAACAGGAATGGGCGCAAGGCTTTATCGGCACGTTTACATCAGGCTACACATCGGGCAGCGTGGGATTCGGCATCGACGCCCATGCGTTCCTTGGCTTGAAGCTCGATGGCGGCAGAGGCCATTCCGGCACCGGTCTGTTACCGGTGAACAGCAGCGGTCGCAGCGAATCGGATTACTCCGACGCCGGCGGCGCGTTCAAATTGAAGGTTTCGCGCACCACCCTCGCGTTCGGCGAAATGACCGTCGAAACACCGGTATTCGACACCTCCGACAAACGCCTGCAACCGGAATTCGCCACGGGGTTTCTGATAAATAGCCGCGAAATCGACAACGTTAATCTGCAGGCCGGACACTTCACCGCCTTCAAAAACCAGGACAGTTCTTCCGGCCATGGCGACTTCTATGGCTACGGCGCCAACACCGAAGCCGGCGGGATCAGCTTCCTCGGCGCCGACTTGTTCGGCGACAGCCCCGTCGGCGGTTCGCTGTTTGCCTCGGAGCTCAGCGACGCCTGGCACCAGTACTACGGCAATCTGCATTTCAGACAATCCGGCGTGCTGCTCGACGCCAACCTCTATCACACCCAAGACACCGGTCGGGCCGTGGCCGGCGCGATCGACAACACCGCATTCAGCCTGTCCGGCAAATACACCTTCGGCGCGCACGGGATAATGCTCGGCTGGCAACGTATCGATGGCGACACGCCGTTCGATTTTGTCGGCGGCGACTCGATCTACCTCGCCAACTCCATCAAATACGCCGACTTCAACGGCGCCGGCGAACGCTCGTGGCAAGCGCGCTACGACCTCGACCTCGGCGTCTTCGGCATCCCCGGCCTGACCTTCATGACCCGCTACGTCTCCGGCAACCACATTGACGGCACCCACGCGCCCAAGGGCGGCGCGTACAACCCGTTCGATCCCGACAGCGGCGCATATCAGCCGCAGCAAGGCGCCGGCGGCAAACACTGGGAGCGCGATATTGATTTGAAATACATCGTGCAATCGGGAGCGGCGAAGGATTTGTCGGTGCAGCTATCGCACGTTTCGCACCGGGCAAATGATGCGCAGGCCGGGGATGATATTGACCGGATATATGTGGTGGTGCAGTACCCGTTGGGGTTTTGAATCCGCGCGTTCATTAACATCTTGAACAGAAGCGTTTATGTAATTCGGCGCTCCACAACCCTAACATCCTTCGCGATTTTGATAGCTTGACCGACAGGCCTGAATGCTCGATGGCGCACCAATAGTATGATAATTTGCACGGAACCGACCATCTGCCTGGAGGCCCTAATCATGGGAACCGTACGCAAAACCATTACCGTCACCGACCAGCAAGACAGCTGGATCAAAGCGCAGATTGAAGCAGGTCATTACACCAACGATAGCGAATACATTCGCGATCTTATCCGCCGAGAGCAAGAGCGTAGCGCTGAAATTGACACGATCCGCGCAGCGCTTCGTGAGGGTGAGTCCAGTGGAAAACCTCGCCCATTTGATTCCGTTGCATTCAAGCAGAGAATGTTAACCACGCATGACTGAATATCGTCTGACGCCCGCTGCCGAAGCTGACCTTGAGGCAATCTGGATATACACCGTGCGCCAGTGGGGCGTGGATCAAGGCAATAATTACATCGACGCCCTGACCTCTGCATTCTTGCAGTTGGCCGAGCGCCCGAAAACAGCGCCGGCCTGCGACGACATACGTGCAGGCTACCGCCGTTGTCGGGTGGAGCGGCATATGATTTATTTTCGAATCACTGCTTACGGGATTGCGATCATCAGAGTCTTGCATGACCGAATGGAAGTGCAGCGCAATCTCTAATTCGCCCCTTTTTACTCTCGATAAATCTAATCGATTGAAAAAACCGCCATCGCGAGCAGGCTTGCTCTCACAGGAAGCATAAGTGTGTCTGAAGGTGCTCTGTTAATTGGCGGAAGGCAGCCGGAGTCGAACCTGCCCGGGAACGGATGCCGTCCCCAACCGGGTTTGAAGCCCGGCCGCGCCACCGGGCGCGATTGCCTTCCTTGAACTCAGTGTGTATCGGGGTTGGCCAGTGCGTTGTCGGGGCGAATCTGCCGGGATTCGCCGATGCGTCGGGTCAGGCCGAGACGGTCGAAATATTCCAGATACTGAATACAGCGTTTGCGTCCCAAGCCTAGCGCATCGCGGAAGGTTGTCACCTGGATCGGTGGATTTTCCTCGGCGAGCTTCAACAATACCGCTGCCATTTGCCGCAATTGCACATCGTACATAAACAGATCGCGCACCACTTGGTGCATCAAGCCCAGCCGCGCCAGTTTGCGCAACAGCAGACGTACCACGGCATCCTCCTGGCCAAGCGTTTTCGCCACGTCTCGTACCCATGGCGGATCGAATCCTGCGCTTTCAAACAGCGGCTGCATCTGCTGCCACAAGGTTTCGTCATCAGCATTCAAGCGCACCTGATGGTCGGGAAGATGCAGCCACGGGCCGCTGGTGGTGATCGCGCCCGCTTCGCGCAATTCATCGAGCAGGCTGGCAAACGTTGAACGTTCCAGCGCCAGTCCGCTGAAGCGCCGCAGGCGGTCGCGGTCCGGGCCCATCTGATCAGGCTCCAGCTCATGAAACTTCGCCAGTTGCTCGAGCAACATAAATTTCAGTTGGCCCCAACGCTGGACGTTGAACAGCACGGGGCCTTGGCGGGTATCGATCAGGCGCACGTTGGCCGGCAGCATCCAGTCGGTGCGGGGCCGATTGAATTGGCGTTCAAGTATTTGCGGATCGAGGCCCGATGCGCTGTGACCAAGCAACACCGGCAGCACCTGTTCGAAACTGTCGCTGTGAGCCAAGGCGTGGAGTTGCGCAAGACGTTCGGGACTGCGCCGACGTCGGGCCGGGGCGAACGGGTCGAGTACGCGCCCGCCGCCAAGGGTGCGCTGGGCACTGGCGTCACGGAGGATCAGCCGATCGCCCTTCACTGCATGCACCGGTGCGTTGATCAGCAGCTGCGCAAACATGCGCTCGCCGGGGTTCAAGCGTGGGCCTTCAAGCAACGCGACGCGGGCAATCACATCCTTTGTGCCAAGGTGCACATGCACCGGGTGAAAGTGTTCGAATGTGCGTTCGCCGGGCAACAGTTGAAACTCGATGTCGACCCGCTGCGTCGGTGCGTGCAGCCATTGCGTCAGCAACCACTGGCCGCGATGGATCTGCGCCAGTTCAAGACGTTCGCCGCTGATATTCAACGCCACTCGTTGTCCAGCCAAAGCCTGTTCGGCAGGTTGATTCTGCGCGTGCAAGCCGCGGACCCGCACCGATTTTCCAGAAGGCCCAAGAGTGAGCTTGTCTTCGACGGAAATCATCCCCGACAGCGCCGTTCCGGTGACCACAATCCCCGCACCGGCGACACTGAAGGCGCGGTCGATGGCCAAACGGAAACCACCTTCGCGACTGCGCTCTTGCACTTTATGTTGCTCGCCCACCAGCATTTCACGCAGAGCATCGACACCCTGCCCGGTTACGCTGGAGACGATCATCATCGGCGCGTCGGCATACGGGCCGGGCTCCAGTAAATCAAGGATCTGCCGCTGAATCTCTTCCACTCTGCCCGCCTCGACCCGGTCACACTTGGTGATCGCCACCAGCGCCCGAGGGATGCCGAGCAGTTCGACAATCGCCAGATGCTCGCGGGTCTGCGGCATCACGCCGTCGTCCGCCGCGACTACCAGCAGCACCAAATCGATACCTTGGGCGCCGGCGAGCATGTTGTGGGTGAATTTCTCGTGGCCGGGGACGTCGATAAACCCGGTCAGGCCCGCGCCGGGTTCGAGTTCCGCGTAGAGGTAGCCAAGATCGATGGTCATGCCACGCTCGCGTTCCTGCGGGCGGCGGTCGCCGGTTTGTCCGGTCAGGGCTTGCAGCAGCGAGGTCTTGCCGTGGTCGATGTGCCCCGCCGTGCCGACAATCATGAATCAACCTGCAACTGCGGCAATTGCGTGAGCCACGCCGGTTCGTCGTCGAGTTGGCGCAGGTCCAGCCACAGCGCGTCGTCGTCGATACGACCGAGCACGGGGATCGGCAAGGCCCGCAACGCGGCTTCCAGATTCAGCAGGCAACGCCCGCGCAAGCGCTTGGAGACTTGTGGGCGGCAGCGCAGCGCCGCACTCGGCAGACGCGCCACCGGTTGGCTGCCGCTGCCGATCATGCCCAAGGCCTCAACTGCACTGACCTGCCAGCGCTCACCTAACAAGTCAGCCATCAAGGGCTGCAAACGTAAGGACTGGGCGAAGATGTCAGCTTGCGGGCGGGTCAGCAGGCGCAGGCTGGGCAGACGTTCAGCGAGGCGATCCGGATCGCGGTACAAACCCAGCACTGCCTCCAGCGCCGCCAAGGTCAACTTGTCAACCCGCAAGGCGCGTTTCAGCGGATTCTTCTTGATCTTCGCAATCAGCTCTTTACGCCCGACGATCAACCCGGCCTGCGGGCCGCCGAGCAGTTTATCGCCGCTGAAGGTAACGATGTCCGCGCCATCGAGCAGCGCCTGACGCACCGTTGGCTCTGCGGGCAAGCCCCACCGTGTCAGATCCAGCAGGCTGCCGCTGCCGAGATCCTCCAGCAGCGGCAAGCCATGCGCGTGCGCCAACGCAGCCAGCTCAGCGGTCGGCACGCGGGCGGTAAACCCTTCGATGCTGTAGTTGCTCGCATGCACGCGCATGATCAAACCGCTGCGTGGATTGATCGCTGCTTCGTAATCGCGAGCATGGGTGCGATTGGTCGTACCGACTTCATGCAGTCGTACGCCGGCACGGGCCATGATGTCGGGGATACGAAACGCGCCGCCGATTTCGATCAGCTCGCCGCGAGAAATGATGCCTTCCTTGCGTACGCCCAGACTGTTGAGCGTCAGCAGCACCGCAGCGGCATTGTTGTTGACCACGGTGACGGCTTCGGCACCGGTCAGTTCACGGATCAGGCCCTCGATCAGATCATCACGGTCGCCGCGCTTGCCGCTGGCCAGATCGAATTCCAGATTGAGCGGATAACGCGCGGCCATTTGCACCGCTTCGATGGCTTCGTCGGGCAGCAACGCGCGGCCGAGATTGGTATGCAGCACGGTGCCGGTGAGGTTGAACACCCGGCGTACGTTGCTGCGCTGTTGCCGGTCCAGACGCTCACCGACGCGGCCGGCGAGCACTTCGGGACTGATTTCGACGGATGATAATTGCCCGTTCAAAACGCCGGGCCGCAATTCATCGAGCAATTGCCGCAAACTCGCCAGCAACGACTCACGGCCGTGGCGTTCAAGTAACGGCGCACACGCCGGGTGCCGCAACAAACCATCAATGGAAGGTAACCGCAGGGACATCAGCCACTCCTGGAAACAGATCACTGCGCCAGAGTGTAGACCCTTCGTTCACTCGTCTCCGGGTGCTAGCAACAAGTTCGGCGCCAAGCGCTGATAACCGTCCTGCGCCAGGCGCATGTCCAGCAGCAGACTGCCGAGATCCGCCGACAGCGCCTCGGCCTCGGCATCGTTTTCCAGATAAATCAGTTTCAGGTAACTATTACAGCCCGGACAGACTTCAGCACGCAGCGGCGCCTGATTGGCCGCGTGGCGATCGTTCTCGAAGCTCAGGTAATCAAGGCCTTTGCTCGATTCGCAATACACGCACTTGACTCGCACCACATGCCATTCACAGGCGCACAGCGAACACACCAGATATCGCAAACCGTTGTGTTTGCCGCGATGGCGGATCACTCCGGCCATGGCGGGCGAACCGCAGGCCGGGCATTGGCTGAGGCTGTCGCCGGGTTGCAGTTTCAGGTCAGCCGCGCTGAGCAACCAATGGCTCCACGCCGTCTGCAGCGCCGCGCCGAGAAACGGCACCAGTTGCGCCGGCACCAGTGAATATTGGCCGCTGACCAACGCCACCGCCCATGAACGCAAGTGGCCGGGACTGGCAGCGCGTAGCGTGTCCACCGCCGCAACAACAGCGGGCTGAGCCACAGGCTCGTAACGCTGAAGAAAAACCTCGAGGTAAGCCTGCCAACCTTCTTCCCGCACCAATGTGTCGGCCGCAAACGGCGGCAAGCCATGTTGCTGACACGTCTCGATTCGCTGCGCATCCAGCGCACTGTTCGACGGTGGATCATCGAACACCTGCTGCTGCACCCGGCACAAACCCGCGATCAACCGCAAGTATTCAGCCAGCGCATGCCCCTCGGCCAAATGCTCGAGGCGTTGCGCACGCAGCGTGAACAGATTGCGTGGCGGCATATACAGAAACGGCGGCGAACTGGCCGCCGCTTCGATTTCCCCCGGTTCGAGAATGGTCGGCAAAAGTCAGCCCTTTTTGGTCAGCGGTCGCTCAGGCACGTCGCGAGGCTGTTTCTCGCGGGTCACCTCGCGGTACCACAGTTCATGATGTTTCTTCGCCCACGGCCGGCTGACCCAGCCATGCAGCATGGCGTCCACCGAACCCTTGATCCACAGACCCGCGTAAATATGAATGATGATGCTCAGCACCAGAACAAAACCCGCCAGCGCATGTAAAAGCATGGCCCAGCGGATCACGCTGATGCCGAAGTACGCACTGAACCAAGCGCGCCAGATCACCAGCCCGGTGAACAGCAAACCGAGCATGCACAGCAGTAAAGTCCAGAACAGCAGCTTTTGCCCGGCGTTGTATTTGCCCACCGGCGGCACGCTTTGTTCGTCGTTGACCATGACCCGATTGATCCGCCGCAACCACTGGCGGTCATTGGCGATGAAAAAGTTGGTGCGCCAGAAACTGAACACCAGGCCGAGAAACAGCACAAACATGGCGATGCCCATGTATGGGTGCAGGATCCGCGTCCAGGTGCCGCCGCCAAACAGGTTGCTCAGCCAGAACAGCGATGGATGAAACAGCGCCAGCCCCGACAACCCGGCCATGAAAAACAGGATCGCCACCAGCCAGTGATTGGTGCGCTGGTTGGCGCTGTAGCGCAGGATCGTCTTGTTGCTCATGGTCGCTCCTCCCCGCGTGGATCGAAGGTGTGCACCGCCGGATCGACGACGTGCACCGAGGTGTCCGGCGCTGGCGGATGCTCATCCTCTTCGACACGATTCGGCCCGATGCGCACATAGTGAAAGAACCCCGCCAGCACCGCCGCGCCCATCGCCAGCAGGCCCAGCGGCTTGCTGATGCCTTTCCACAAGTCCACCAGTGGACTGATTGCGGGATGATCCGGCAGCCCGGCGTAGATTTTCGGCGTGTCGGCATGGTGCAGCACGTACATCACGTGCGTGCCGCCGACTCCGGCCGGGTCATACAGACCGGCATTTTCGAAGCCACGGCTTTTCAGGTCGACGATCCGTTCGGCGGCGTGTTCCTTCATGTCTTCCTTGGTGCCGAAGACGATGGCGCCGGTCGGGCAGGTCTTCACGCAGGCCGGCTCAAGCCCCACCGCCACGCGGTCGGAACACAAGGTGCATTTGTAGGCTTTGTGATCTTTCTGCGAAATGCGCGGAATGTTGAACGGGCACCCGGTGATGCAATAGCCGCAACCGATGCAGTGATCCTGATCGAAATCGACGATGCCATTCGCGTGCTGGATGATTGCGCCGGGGCTCGGGCACGCCGCCAGACAACCGGGTTCGGCGCAGTGCATGCAGCCGTCCTTGCGGATCAGCCATTCGAGGTTGCCGGCGTCGGTCTCGTGCTCGGTGAAGCGCATCAGTGTCCACGAATCCGCCGTCAGATCCTGCGGATTGTCATAGGTGCCATGGTTGTGCCCGACCTCGTCGCGCAGCTCGTTCCATTCCGAACAGGCGACCTGACAGGCTTTGCAGCCGATGCATTTGGTGGTGTCGATCAGCTTGGCGACCGCCTCCTGATTGCGCACCGACGGCGGCACCGTGGTGGTGGCCGAGCGGGCAATGATGTCTTGGCTGGCCATTTAAAGATTCTCCATCAGAGCTTCTCCACGTTGACCAGGAATGACTTGGATTCCGGGGTCTGTGTGTTGCCATCGCCGAGGAACGGCACCAGGGTGTTGGTCAGATAACCGTGGCGCGTCAGGCCGGTGAAACCCCAGTGCAGCGGGATGCCGATTTGATGCACGACCTGACCATTGACTTGCAGCGGCCGAATCCTTTTCGTCACCACCGCCACCGCTTCAATAAAGCCGCGCTTGCAACTGACCCGCACGCGATCACCCGCCGCGATGCCCTTCTCTTTCGCCAGCACTTCGCCGATTTCAACAAACTGCTCAGGCTGAGCAATCGCATTCAATTTGCAGTGCTTGCTCCAGAAGTGGAAATGCTCGGTCAATCGATAGCTGGTGCCGGCGTACGGAAAGTCCTTGGCTTCGCCGAGGCTTTCCCAAACCGAATCGAAGATCCGCGCCGCCGGATTACTGGTGGCTTGCTTGTTTTGCGGATGCAACGGGTTGATGCCGATCGGCGTTTCAAACGGCTCGTAGTGCTCGGGGAATGGGCCTTCGGTCATCTTGTCGACGGCGAAGAATCGGGCCACGCCTTCGGGGTTCATGATGAACGGGTTCATTCCGGCTTCCGGCGGCACATCGGCTTTGTAGTCCGGCACGTCGGTGCCGGTCCAGGTCTTGCCGCTCCACCACACCAGACGTTTTTTCGGATCCCACGGTTTGCCCGCCGGATCTGACGAAGCGCGGTTGTAGAGGATTCGCCGATTGGCCGGCCACGCCCAGGCCCAGCCCTGATGCTGGTGCATGCCGAACGGATCGGCGTTATCGCGACGGGCCATCTGGTTGCCAGCCTCGGTCCAGCTGCCGGCGAAAATCCAGCAGCCGGATGCAGTGCTGCCGTCATCCTTGAGCAAACCGAAGCCGGCCAGTTGCGTCCCCGCCTTGACCGTGACGCCGCTGGCGTCGGTGAAATCGCTGACGGCGGTGCCGTTGATTTCCCGCGCCAGTTCTTCCGGCGAAGGCTCGTCGGGAATCTTGTACGGCCACGACAGCTTGAGCAGCGGATCGGGAAACTTGCCGCCCTCGCGCTGATAACGCTGGCGCAGGCGCAGGAACAGTTCGCTCATGATGCGAATGTCGGTTTGCGCTTCGCCCGGGCCATCGGCGCCCTTCCAGTGCCATTGCAGCCAGCGACTGCTGTTGACCAGCGAGCCGTCCTCTTCGGCGAAACAGGTGGTCGGCAGGCGAATGACTTCGGTCTGGATGTCTGCGCTTTTCACGTCATTGTATGGCCCGACGTTTTGCCAGAACTCCGAGGTTTCGGTGGCCAGCGGGTCCATCACCACCAGCCATTTGAGTTTGGCCAGCGCGCCCATCACGCGGTTCTTGTCCGGCAACGCGGCGATCGGATTGAAGCCCTGACAGAAGTAGCCGTTGACCTTGCCCTGGCTCATCAGGTCGAACATTTTCAGCACGTCGTAATTGGGGATGTCGAGCTTCGGCAAATGGTCGTAACACCAATTGTTTTCGAGCGTGGCATTGGCGCCGTACCAGGATTTCATCAGGCTGACATGAAACTTGCTGTAGTTCTGCCAGTACGACAGCTGCCCAGGACGCAGCGGCACTTGTGTGCGTTTGTGAATGAATTGGCCGTAATCCTGCTCGCTGTCCTGTGCCAGCGTCAGATAGCCGGGCAACGCGTTGGAAAGCAATCCCAGGTCGGTGAGGCCCTGAATGTTCGAGTGGCCGCGCAAGGCATTGACACCGCCACCGGGCATGCCGACGTTGCCCAGCAACAACTGCACCATCGCCGCGCTGCGAATGATCTGCGCACCGATCGAATGCTGCGTCCAGCCGAGGGCGTAAAGAATCGTCATGGTCTTGCCCGGCGTCGAGCAAGTGGCGATTTCGTCCCAGATTTTCTGCATCGCATCGACAGGCATACCGCAAATCTGACTGGCGAGGTCGATGTTGTAGCGGCTGTAATGCTGCTTCATCAATTGATAGACGCAGCGTGGGTCTTGCAATGTCGGGTCGACTCTGACGAAACCGTCGTCGCCCAGTTCGTAACCCCAGCCGGATTTGTCGGTGTAGCTGCGTTTATTGACGTCGTAGCCACTGAAAATGCCGTCTTCGAAGCCGTAGCCAGCTTTGACGATGAACGACACATCGGTGTAGTTGCGCACGTATTCGTGCTGGATCTTGTCCTCGGTCAGCAGGTAATTGATCAAGCCGCCCATGAAGGCAATGTCGGTGCCGGTGCGGATCGGCGCGTAATAGTCGGCCACCGACGCGGTCCGGGTAAAACGCGGGTCGACCACAATCAGCCGCGCGGCGTTGTGCGCCTTGGCTTCGGTTACCCATTTGAAGCCGCACGGATGCGCTTCTGCTGCGTTGCCGCCCATCACCAGGATCAGATTCGCGTTGGCGATATCGGTCCAGGTATTGGTCATGGCACCACGGCCGTACGTCGGGGCAAGACTTGCCACCGTCGGGCCGTGTCAGACACGCGCCTGGTTATCGAACCCCAGCATGCCGAGGCTGCGAATCACCTTCTGAGTGATGTAACCCGCTTCGTTGGACGCCGCCGAGGCCGCGAGGAAACCGGTGGTCAGCCAGCGATTCACCGTTTGCCCGTTGGCATTCTGTTCGATGAAGTTGGCGTCGCGGTCGGCCTTCATCAGGTCGGCGATGCGATCGAGCGCATCGTCCCAACTGATCCGCGTCCATTCGCTACTGCCGGGCTTGCGTGTTTGCGGGTAGAGCAAACGACCGGGGCTGTGAATGAAGTCGAGCAGGCCTGCGCCTTTCGGGCAGAGGGTGCCGCGATTGACCGGATGGTCGGCGTCGCCCTCGATGTGAATGATGTTTTGCGCCACGTTTTTGCCGGCATCGCCCTGGCTGTACATGATCAAGCCACAACCGACCGAGCAATACGGGCAGGTGTTGCGGGTTTCATGAGTGTGGGCGAGCTTGAAGTGGCGTACCTGCTCGGCGAAGGCTGGCGTCGGGGCCATGCCCAACGCGCCCAGGCTTGAGCCTGCAAGGCCGACACCGGCGACCTTGAAGAACTGACGACGGCTGAGATCCATCGTGCACTCCTGATCAGGTGGAACCCGGTGCTTGTGCCGGGTTTTATCTGGACAATCACGGTTGCAGCGCAACGGCGCTGACTTTTTCACTGTAGCCAAAGACCATACAATTTGTGTGAAAACCGACCGTCGGGCTCGGCAACGCCCGTGTAGGAGCTGCCGAAGGCTGCGATCTTTTGACTTTGCCTGTAAAAAACAAGATCAAAAGATCGCAGCCTTCGGCAGCTCCTACAGGGGTTGAGGGTTTATCATGGCGCCCATGAACAACCCGCCTTCACGAGACCGCGCATGACTTTCGATTTTGATCAGGTATTCGACCGCCACCACACCGGCAGCACCAAGTGGAGCCGCTACCCTGCCGATGTGCTGCCGATGTGGGTCGCTGATATGGATTTCGCCGCGCCGCCGGTGATCATCGAGGCGCTGCAACAGCGTCTGCTGCATCCGCTGGTGGGTTACAGCGTGGCTCAGGACAACCTGCGTGAAGCGATCGTCGCCGACCTCTGGAACAAATTCGCCTGGAAGGTCAGACCGCAGGAGCTGATCTTTCTGCCAGGCGTCGAATCCGGTTTCAACATGGCGCTCAAGGCCTTGGTACAGCCGCAGCAGAACGTCGTGGTGCAAGTGCCGAACTATCCGCCGCTGCGTCATGCTCCCGGCCATTGGGGCTTGAACAAAGTCGAACTGGAATTCGAGCCGCAGACCGACGGCACCTACCTGACCCCGTTGGATGTGTTGCGTGATTCGCTCGCAGGGGGCGGCGCGCTGCTGTTGAGCAACCCGCACAACCCGCTGGGCAAAGTATTCAGCCGTGAAGAACTGCAAGCCGTGGCGGACATCTGCGTGGCCCAGGACGCGTGGATCATCTCCGACGAAATCCACGCGGAACTGTGCTTCGATGGCCGCGTGCACATTCCGACCGCGTCGCTAAGCCCGGACATCGCCAAACGCACCATCACTCTGATGTCGGCGAGCAAGGCCTACAACATCGCCGGGCTGAAGACTTCGTTCATGATCATTCAGGATGCGGCCCTGCGAGAACGCGTCAACCATGCTCGCTGCGGGATGGTCGACAGCGTCAACCCGTTGGGCATGGAAGCGACCCGCGTGGCGTACAGCGAAGGCGCGCCGTGGCTGGCCGAGCTGAAAACCTATCTGCAAGCCAACCGCGACTGGCTGGTGGCAGCGGTGCGCACGCGCCTGCCGGGCGTAACCATCAATGTGCCGCAGGGCACTTATCTGGCGTGGATGGATTGCTCGGCGCTGGATCTGGCAGATCCGCAGAAGTTCTTCCTCGAACAGGCCAAGGTTGGTCTTAGCGCGGGTGTGGATTTTGGCGATCAGCACCAACAATTCGTACGCCTGAATTTCGGCTGCCCGCGGGCGTTGCTGGAAGAAGGGATTGCGCGGATGGAGCGGGCTTTGACCAGCCGCAACAGCTGAAAACACCTTGCCCCCTGTGGGAGCTGGCTTGCCAGCGATGACGGCCTCACATGCAATATAGATGTTGTCTGTGGCACCGCAATCGCTGGCAAGCCAGCTCCCACAGTTTAGCCAATCAGTCTGTAAATCCAGCGCAAATCCAATCGAACTCAAGGCAAAGCCATCAGGTCAACCCGGAACACTGGCCTTGAAATCAGGAGATCCGCGATGACTGACTATCCAAAACCACCCTTCCCGAAACAAGCCCAACCGGTGCCCGGTTCGCAACGCAAAATGGAACCCTATCCGGACTGCGGCGAACAGAGCTACGTCGGCTCCGGCCGTCTGTCCGGCAAAATTGCTTTGATCACCGGCGGCGACAGCGGCATCGGTCGTGCCGTGGCAATTGCCTTCGCCCGCGAAGGTGCGGACGTGGCGGTGGCTTATCTGAACGAACACGAAGACGCCAAGGAAACCGCACGCTGGGTCGAACAGGCCGGGCGCCAATGCCTGCTGCTGCCGGGCGATATCGCTGAGAAAGCGCAGTGCCAGGCTTTGGTCGACAAGACCGTCGAGCGCTTCGGTCGCATCGACGTACTGGTCAACAATGCCGCGTTCCAGATGACCCACGAAAACTTCGAAGAAATCCCCGATGACGAATGGCTGATGACCTTCGACGTCAACATCACTGCCATGTTCAGGATTTGCCAAGCAGCGATCAAACACATGGGGCCCGGTTCATCGATCATCAACACCAGCTCGGTCAACTCGGACATGCCCAAGCCCACCCTGCTCGCATACGCCACCACCAAAGGGGCGATTGCCAACTTTACCGGCGGCCTCGCGCAGATGCTCGGGCCGAAGGAAATCCGCGTCAACAGCGTGGCACCGGGGCCGATCTGGACACCGCTGATCGTCTCGACCATGCCTGACGAAGAAGTGCAGAACTTCGGCGGTAGCACCCCGCTCGGCCGTCCGGGGCAACCAGTGGAAGTCGCACCGATTTACGTGCTGCTGGCGTCCAACGAAGCCAGCTATATCACCGGCCAGCGCTACGGCGTGACCGGTGGCAAACCGATGCTGTAACCGCATAGCAGAAAAACGGAACCCCAGCGGCATGACATCCCTCCATACCTGTAAGCGCCCACGGGCCATCAGGAACAGGAGGTTGTCATGTCCGCACCCCTCGTCAGACTTTTTACCCAACCCAACTTCGCCTGGACCGATATCCGCCGCGAAGAAGAAACCCATCCCCGCCACTACCTCGCCCATCTGCTGCTGCTCGCGCTGATACCGGCGGTGTGCCTGTTTCTCGGCACCACCTATGTCGGCTGGAGCCTGGCGGTCGGCGAGACCGTGCGCCTGAGCATGGCCAGCGCCTTGCAACTGAGCGTGTTGTTGTACGTGACAATCGTTGCCGGCGTGGTGGTCATGGGTGGTTTTATCCGCTGGATGTCGCGCACGTTCGATGCGCGGCCGACGCTTAACCAATGCATTGGCTTCGCCGCCTATACCGTGACACCGTTTTTCATCGCCGGCATTGCCGGGCTGTATCCAAGCCGCTGGCTGGCGATTCTGGTGCTCGGTGCGGCGTCGATTTATTCGACGTTCTTGCTGTTTGTCGGCCTGCCGACGTTTATGCACGAGCGCAAGGAGCAAGGTCTGCTGTATTCGGCCTGCGTGTGGGGCGTCGGGCTGCTGGTGCTGGTGACCATGCTGGTGTCGATGATCCTGCTGTGGTTCAACGTGCTCATTCCCGAGTACCTGCGCACGACCGTGAGCTGACCCGGTGCGACTGTCCTTGAAAATTCATCATAGCGAGCGGTCATGAGTTTCGGCGTATGGGTCGCGGTGCTCGGCGCCGTGCTGCTGACGCTGGCGCTGACGTCGTCATGGTTGCGCTGGATGCCGGTCACCACGTCGGCGGTGTGTCTGCTGCTGGGGATCGCCATCGGCCCCAGTGGCCTCAACCTGTTGAAACTGTCGCTGGAACAATCGTCGCTGTGGATGGAACACCTGACTGAAGTCGCGGTGCTTTTCTCGCTGTTCGTCTGCGGGTTGAAATTGCGCCTGCCGCTGCGGAATAAAACCTGGCGCATCGCTTTTGGCCTGGCAGGACCGGTGATGGTCATGACGATTATCGGCGTATGCCTGCTGTTGCATTGGGGCTTGCAGTTGTCGTGGGGGCCGTCGTTGCTGATTGGCGCGATCCTCGCACCCACTGATCCGGTGCTCGCGGCGCTGGTGCAGGTCAACGATGCGCAGGACGTCGACAGTGTGCGCTTCGGCCTCTCGGGCGAAGCCGGGCTCAACGACGGCGTGGCCTTCCCTTTTGTGATCCTCGGTTTGCTGTTGCTGCATGGCGATGGCAGCGCCGCCGAATGGCAGCACTGGGCGTTACGCAGTTTGTTATGGGCAGTACCGGCAGGTTTGCTTACCGGTTACTGGATGGGCCGTGGCATCGGTCGCATCGCCTTGTCGCTGCGCATCCACAATGAAGACAGCACCCTCGGTCCCAATGATTACCTGACGTTGGCGTTGATCGCGCTTTCGTATGTGGTGGCCGATGCGATTGGCGGCTACGGCTTCCTCGCGGTGTTCGCTGCGGGTCTCGGTTTGCGTCAGGAAGAAGTCAAGTCCACCGGCGTCAGCCAACCGCCAGCCGAGCATTTGGTGCAACCAGTGGTGGGTCATCAGAACATCGAACCGCAAAACGCGGTGCATGGCGACACCGAGCAGTTGGAAGAAAGCCAAGTGGCGGCTGGCATCATGATGGGCGACATGCTGGCCTTCGGCAGCCTCGTGGAACGGGCGATGGAAGTGTTTCTGGTAACCCTGCTCGGCGTCGTGCTTATCGCCCACTGGGACTGGCGTGCGTTGTGGATCGGCGCCGTGCTGTTTTGTCTGATTCGTCCGCTGAGTGTCGCGGTGATGCCGTGGGGCAAGTTGCTCAGCGGTCCGCAGCGTCTGCTGATCGGCTGGTTCGGCATACGCGGGATCGGCAGTCTGTTCTATCTGTTTTTCGCGTTGAATCATGGCTTGGACAGCGACGTCGCAACCATCTGTACGAACATCACTTTGTCCGTCGTAGCCCTGAGCATTCTGCTGCATGGCATCAGCACGCAACCCATGCTGGCGCGGTACGAACGTCTGAAACAACGGAAAAGCTGATTCTTCAGCCGTTTGAAATCGTTCAGATTTATCGAAGTTTTTTCTGCAAAAAAATGGATCGCTGGTGGCGACTGGGGAGTCACAACCTTAACCGCGCCAATTCTGCGGCGCGGCCCGGCAGGTTCGGTTCCCCTGCGGCGAATAGCCTATTAAACGGAACTTCGACAACTTTAAGGTTACGGTCATGAATGAATGCTCGACTCCTGCTCAAATCAAGGCTTGCAGAGCGCTGGCTCTGGAAAACAATCGTCAACTGTTCGAGGAAGCCCATGAGCTGAATCGAGCGGCGAACGCCCTGCTCGAGAACACGCCAATGGATTTTGAGCGATTTGAAGAATATCGAGCACTGCGCAAGAAGGCCGATGCCAAGTTCGAGGACGCGATTGATCATCTGTGTGTATTGAATGAAGACTTCCCGCCGATTCCTGCGGCTGTGCAGAATTCGGTAACGACGCGGCGTGAGCTGGAAACTGCTTGATCGTGTCCCTGAAGGTCAAAAGCCCCTCACCCTAGCCCTCTCCCAAAGGGAGAGGGGACTGACTGCATGATTCTCTCGTCATTCATCGACTTGAAAAATCGAGTCGAATGATGAATTTGAAAAGCAAAAAGTGCTCCCTTCCCCTCGTCCCACCGGGAGAGAGGGGACTGAGCGCATCGTTCTTCAGTCATTCATCGACTTGAAAAATCGAGTCGGGCACCAGTTTGAAAAACATAAGTTCTGCTCCCTTTCCCCCCTCGCCCCCTTGGGGGAGAGGGCTGGGGTGAGGGGGTAGAAATCTAGCAGCCACCACAGAACCCGGAACCTTGCCTCGTCCCAGCCAATCCCGACTCAAGGATTGGTCACCTGAATGAACACCGCGTAAACCCCCAACATCACCCAGAACGTGGCGAAGATCCACGGTGTCCGCACCGAAAACAGCAGCGACTTGCGATAGCCTTTGTGGCTCGACTCCATTTCGCTGAACAGCGGCGATTCGTCATAAGCTGCACCCATCACCGGCTCACTGTGCAACAACTGGCTCTGCTTGAAATGCCAGTGATCGATGATGTCGTACGCCGCGCGAATCCCCGGCCAGGCATTCAGGGAACTGAGTACGCCCAGCAGCGCCAGAAACGGCGGCACGACGAGAGTGAACATCTTGCCCCATTCAGGATTGACGTTGGCCATGCAGGACGCGAACGCAATCACCAGAAAAGACTGGGCGGCCAGATAGGCGTCGGTGCGGTTGGCCAGGATGCTCGTTTCGTACTGGATTTCCCGACGATAGAAATCCAGACGTTCCTTGGGTGAGCCGAACATCTTGGCGTTGTGTTCGGTCAAGGTTTCTTCAGCGGTCGGCTCGGTGAGTATGAGGGACAAAACTTGCGCGCTCCGGAGTGGGTGAACTCGTTAGAGACACTCCGGCGCGCACTGGTTCAGGCGGATCTACCAATGGTCATTTCATCGACTGAGCGATGATTTCCACCAGATTCAGCTGTGTAAACGGCTTGGCTAGCCGCGGCAGTTGCGCGGCAAAACCCTCCAGGCGTTCGGCGTAACCGGTGGCGAGGATGATCGGCAAGTCCGGTTTGCGTAGCCGCACCGCATGTGCCAGTTGCGCGCCGCTCATCTGCGGCATGGCCATGTCGGTGATCATCAGATCAACGACTTCATTCTGATCCAATAGCGCGAGCGCCTGAGCGCCGGACGTAGCGCTGATCACCCGATGCCCGAGGTCTTCCAGCAGCAGGCTGGTACTGGTCAACACCAGCGAGTCATCGTCCACTACCAGAACGCTGAGCCTTGGCACGGAAACCGGCGCGATTGGCGCATACGAGGTTTTCACCGTCGCGCCTTCGACAGCCACCGGTAACCACAGCTCGGCCGTGGTGCCTGTGCCCTTCTTGCTTTTGAGCATGAAGCGGCCACCGAGCTGTTCGATGAAACCGTGCACCATCGACAACCCCAGCCCTGTGCCTTTGCCCAGGCCTTTGGTGGTGAAAAACGGATCTCGCGCCGAGGCCAGCGTCTGTTCGTCCATGCCTTCACCGCTATCGATCACGCTCAGACATACATAACGACCGGCGGCCAGGTCAGCATGAGTTTGTTCAAGCACCACTTGTGGCTCTGCGCTGATGATGACATTGCCGCCATCGGGCATCGCGTCGCGAGCGTTGGTCGCCAGATTGAGAATCGCCAGTTCGAGTTGATTGGTGTCGGCGAGCACTGGTTCAAGGTCTTTGGGGAAACGCGTGTTGATCCGGATCCCCGGCCCCAGCGAGCTGCGCAGCAGGCCGGTGATGCCCTGCACCAGTTGCGCGATGTCCACTGATTCGGTCTTCAGCTCCTGGCGGCGCGCGAACGCCAGCATGCGCTGGGTCAGAGAAACGCCACGCAATGCACCTTGAGTGGCGTTTTCGAGCAGGCGGCGCACACCCGGTTGATCCCCGGTCCGTTTTTGCAGAATCTCCAGATTGCCGAGAATTACCGTCAGCAAATTATTGAAGTCATGGGCGATGCCGCCGCTGAGTTGACCGATCGCCTGCATTTTCTGCGCTTGGAACAACGCTTCACGGGTTTTCTCGAGGGCCTGTTGGGCCACGTGGGTTTCGGTGACGTCGCGAGTGATCTTGGCAAACCCGAGAAGCGTGCCGGTGTCACCGCGAATCGCATCGACCACCACGTGGGCGAGAAACCGCGTGCCGTCCTTGCGCATGCGCCAGGTCTTGTTTTCGAAACGGCCCTCGCGGGTGGCGATTTCCAGCGCCCGTTGCGGCTCGCCCAGATCGCGATCTTCAGGGGTGTAGAAAATCGAGAAATGCTTGCCGATGATTTCTTCCGGCAGATAGCCCTTGATTCGCTGTGCGCCCTGGTTCCAGTTGCTGACCAGGCCTTCGGGGCTGAGCATGTAGATCGCGTAGTCGGTAACGCCCTGCACCAGCAGACGGAACTGCTGCTCGCTTCGCTTGAGGGTTTCTTCGGCCATTTTGCGATCGGTCAGGTCGCGGGTGATCTTGGCGAAGCCCAGCAGATTACCGCTGGGGTCGATGATCGGATCGATGACAACGTGGCACCAGAAGTGAGTGCCGTCCTTGCGCACCCGCCATCCCTCGCCTTCAAAGCGCCCCTCACGGATCGCGGTGTCGAGCGCGCGCTGGGGCAAGCCGGCCGCTCGGTCATCGGTGGTGTAAAACCGCGAAAAGTGCTCGCCGAGGATTTCCGCCTCTTCGTAGCCCTTGAAACGTTTGGCGCCGGAGTTCCAACTGGTGATGATGCCGCCCGGGTCGATCATGTAGATCGCATAGTCGACGACCGCATCGATCAGCAACCGGAAACGCATCTCTTCAATCGCGGCGGTCTTGGTGTTTTCGCTCATCACATTCATCGCACAGTGTCATGCGCAGAATTATGCGGTAATCCGGGAAATTGAAAAGCCACCGTTTCGCTTTTGATCGCCCACCAGCGCGGCAACAACTGCTGGACGCGCCCTTCGGCGAAACGATCATCGATGAGCATGACCACGCCGCGATCCTCACGCGTGCGGATCACCCGCCCAGCCGCCTGTACGACTTTTTGCACACCAGGGTATAAATAGGTGTAGTCGTAACCGGCGCCGAAAATCGCCGCCATGCGGCGTTTCATTTGTTCGTTGACCGGGTTGAGTTGCGCAAGGCCCAGCGTGGCGATGAATGCGCCGATCAACCGCGCGCCCGGCAAATCGATGCCTTCGCCGAACGCGCCGCCCAACACGGCAAAACCGACGCCTTGGCTGTCGGCAGTGAACTGATCCAAAAACGCCTGACGTTGGCCCTCGGCCATGCCTCGCGACTGCTGCCACAGCGGGATGTGCGGATGTCGTTCGGCCAGCAGCGTCGCCACTTGTTGCAGATAATCGAAGCTGCTGAAGAATGCCAGATAGTTACCGGGGCGCTCGCGGAATTGGCGGGCGATCAACTCGACTATCGGCTCCAGCGACGCTTGGCGGTGATTGAAGCGTGTCGATATCTGACTGACGATGTGCACTTGCAATTGCTCGGCTTCGAACGGTGATTCGACGTCGATCCACACCGTACTGGCCGGGGCGCCCAACAGATCCGCGTAATAATTGCGCGGGCTGAGGGTTGCGGAGAACAACACACTGCTGCGCGCCGCAGTCAGTCGTGGGCCGATGAATGCTGCCGGCACCACGTTGCGCAAGCACAGTTGCGACAGCGGTTTTTTGCGGTCGAGGTCGCGTTTGCTGATATCGAACAGATAGCTTTCGTCGTACAGCTCCGCGACCCGGCCGAATTGCAGCAGGTCGAAATAGAAGTTCTGCAGGCTGCTTTCCAGCCCTTGCGGGTGTTCGTTGAGATAATCGCCAATCGCCGCGCAGCACAGGGAAATCGCCTGCAGCAGTTTTTCCGGCGCTTTGTCATACGCCTGATACGCCGCCAATTGCGGTGCATGCAGGGCGTTCCATTCACGATTGATGCGTTGCAGGGAATTTTTCAGCGCGGCGGGCGCGGTCTTGCGCACGCTGGCAAGTGCGAACTGGTCGAGACTGGCGCTGTACATCTGCCGCCCGCGCTCGACCAGGTTATGCGCCTCATCTGCCAGCACCGCGACTTTCCACTGGTTGAGCTGGGCCAGACCGAACAGCAATGCGCTGAAGTCGAAGTAATAGTTGTAATCGGCGATGACCACATCGGCCCATCGGGCCATTTCCTGGCTCAGGTAATACGGGCACACCGCGTGCTGCGCGGCGACCTCGCGCAGGGCCGCCTGATCAAGCAGGTTGAGGCGACTGGCCGCTGCGCGCGCGGCCGGCAAACGATCATAAAAGCCTTGCGCCAACGGACAGGATTCACCGTGACAGGCTTTGTCCGGATGCTCGCAGGCCTTGTCCCGCGCGACCATTTCCAGCACGCGCAAGGGTAAGCCGGGCGACCGGTCGAACAACACCTGACTGGCGTCCAGCGCCAGTTTGCGCCCTGGTGTCTTCGCGGTCAGGAAAAACACTTTGTCCAGTTGCTGCGGCGCCAAGGCCTTGAGCATCGGGAACAGCGTGCCAAGAGTTTTGCCGATACCGGTCGGCGCCTGCGCCATCAGGCAGCGGCCGGTGCTGACGGCTTTGAACACTGATTCGGCCAGATGCCGCTGGCCGGGACGAAAATCCGCGTGGGGAAACGCCAATTGTTGCGCCGCCAGATTGCGCGCCTGTCGATGAGCCATCTCTTGCTCGGCCCATTGCAGGAACAACCCGCATTGCGCCTCGAAAAAATTTTGCAGCTCAGCGGCGCTGCAATGTTCGACCAGGCAGGTTTCCTTCTCGCTGACGATATCGAAGTACACCAGCGCCAGACTGATCTCTTGGAGTCCGAGCTTGCGGCACATCAGCGCGCCATAGATTTTCGCTTGCGCCCAATGCAACTGCCGATGGTTGGCCGGTTGTTTGCTCAGATCGCCGCGGTAGGTTTTGACTTCTTCCAGGCGATTCTGCGTCGGGTCATAGCCGTCCGCCCTGCCCTTGACCTTTAGCTGACGGAACTCGCCTTCCAACGCGACTTCGCTCTGGTATTGCTCACTGCGCCGCGACGCGACCGTGCGATGGCCGACGATGCCCTCAAGCGCAGTGGGCGAAGGCGTGAAACGCAGGTCGAGATCGCCGGCCTTGGCGGTGAACTCGCACAGTGCCCGCACTGCAACGTTGTAGCTCAAGCGCTCTGCTCCGCCCATTGCACGTAGCAGACGGCGACGGGCATCTGATGCTCGTGGCAGAACTCGAGCCAACGCAGTTGATTGTCCTGCAAGCGGTCGCCGGGGCCTTTCACTTCGATCATCCGGTAGGTTTTTTCCTGCGGCCAGAACTGGATCAGGTCGGGCATGCCGGCGCGGTTGGCCTTGATATCGAGCAGCAAACGGTTGAACCAGTGCTTGAGGTGCTCGGCGGGCAGACATGCCAGCGCTTGCTCAAGCAAGCCTTCGTTCAATGCGCCCCAAAATACGAACGGCGACTGCACGCCCCATTTGTCGACGAATCGCTGACGAATGGTGTCGGCATAACGGCCATCGTCGAGTTCGCCCAGACAGGTCTGGAACAGCTCGGCACGGCGCTGCTGGAAATCTTCGTTGAGCAGGTCGACGGGGCCGCGCTGAAACGGATGAAAGAACGCGCCGGGCAAAGGTGCGAAAATCGCTGGCCAGCACAGCAGCCCGAACAGCGAATTGATCAGGCTGTTTTCCACGTAATGCACCGGGCCATCGTCGTCGTGCAGATGCGCCTGCACGTGAAATTCCACCGACAGCGCCGGATCGCTGCGCGCCAACTGCAAATCCAGCCGCTCGACCGGTTTCGCCACTGCGCGCTTGAGCGGCGGGCCGCCGAGTTTGCGGCGCAAGCGCGGCATTATTCTCTGCAAACCCTGATGCTCTGCGGCGCTTTCTACAGCCAATTGCGCCTGGGTTGCGATTTCCAACGCCAAGGCATACTCGCCGCAGCGCTCCAGCACTCGAATCATGCGCAAACGCGCGCCGGGATAGGCACAGTCGCGATAGATGCTCAGGGCCAGCGCGAACTCACCGATGCGTTCGCCATACTGGCCGATCTGGAACAGCACCTTACCGCGCCGACGCTGCAACCATGGGTTGTCGAAGTGCAACGCGCCGACTTGTGCGGCAATGTCCTCCAGCGGCTCGCCGGCTTCGAAGCGCAACTGGCAAGCATGCAGGAACAAGCAGGCGTCGACGTCTTCGCGGCTGCGCAGACCGCGAGAGTCCGCGCAGAACGGGACCTTTTCGTAGGTAAAAATGCCGAGATCGGCGAGGACGAATTCAGACCAGTCTTGATACAGGTTGCCGAAGAACATCAAGCGCAGGCGATCGCACAGGTCCATGAGGGTCAGGCTGAACAGACGATCCTCCAGCCCCGGTGCCCAGTCACGCAGGCTGCGCGCTTCGCTGAACTGCTCGGCCAGCAGCGGCAGCCAATCATCCTTGCGGCCCTTGGGCTGGTCGATCGCAGCGCCGAATGCCTGAAGAATTTCGGCCTTGAGCAGCACATCGAACAGCTCGGCGATGCTCAACGGTGCGTGTTCGACGATCCAGCCGTGATCAAGCAACGGTTGCGCGGCGTGAACGATGTCACCGATTTCGAGGTAATTGAGTTTGCTTGCGCGAAAATGGAGGCCCTTGCGCATGACCATGCGCACCAGCAACCCTTGTGAAGCGCGCGGCACGGCGTGGAACTGGCGGATAAAGCCGTGTTCAGCAGCACTCATCACGTCGGCATAGCGAAGCTCAAGCCAATCAAGCACTTGCCGGAAGTTGTTGAGGTAATAGAACGGATCGTCGAGCGGATTGGCAGTCACGGAAATTCAGGGCCATGCGGGCAAATACTGGTTATGCGTACAGATACCAGCTCTGCCCGGTGCGTTGCAAACGGAAAAGGATCAATGGCATTTTTTCGTCGGGCCATCGAACTTTTGCCGTGCCGGCAGCACCAACCGCGTTAGAGGGCCGACAATGCCCGTCATTGCATCGCATGAGGATTTAGAGGTGGGTATGAAAATCAAGGCACTGGGAATTTGTTTCGCAGCCGTGGCCGCGCTGGCATTGGGCGGTTGCTCGACCCAGACGGTGGTGACCTTGCAGAACGGCACGCAATATCTGACCGAGGATATGCCGAAAACCAAGACCAAAGACGGATTCTACGAGTTTGAGGATATTTCCGGCGCCAAAGTGAAGGTACGCGCCGACGAAGTAGCAACCGTTCGCAAGGAAGACTGAGTCCTGGCCCTCCCCCTGAAATCGAGCCCTCTGCTGTAGGAGCTGTCGAGTAAAACGAGGCTGCGATCTTTTGAATCTTTAAAACAAGATCAAAAGATCGCAGCGTGCCGCAGCTCCTACACGGGCACCACATTCTGTAGGAGCTGTCGAGTGAAACGAGGCTGCGATCTTTTGACTCTTTAAAACAAGATCAAAAGATCGCAGCGTGCCGCAGCTCCTACACGGGCACCACATTCTGTAGGAGCTGACGAGTAAAACGAGGCTGCGATCTTTTGACTCTTTAAAACAAGATCAAAAGATCGCAGCGTGCCGCAGCTCCTACAGGGGCACCACATTCTGTAGGAGCTGACGAGTAAAACGAGGCTGCGATCTTTTGATTCTTTAAAACAAAATCAAAAGATCGCAGCGTGCCGCAGCTCCTACAGGGGCACCACATTCTGTAGGAGCTGACGAGTGCAACGAGGCTGCGATCTTTTGATTCTGTAACACAAGATCAAAAGATCGCAGCGTGCCGCAGCTTCTACAGGGGCACCACATTCTGTAGGAGCTGACGAGTGAAACGAGGCTGCGATCTTTTGACTCTTTACAACAAGATCAAAAGATCGCAGCGTTCCGCAGCTCCTACACGGGCAACACATTCTGTAGGAGCTGACGAGTGCAACGAGGCTGCGATCTTTTGATTCTTTAAAACAAGATCAAAAGATCGCAGCGTGCCGCAGCTCCTACACGGGCACCACATTCTGTAGGAGCTGACGAGTGAAACGAGGCTGCGATCTTTTGACTCTTTAACACACGATCAAAAGATCACAGCGTGCCGCAGCTCCTGCAATGCGAGACCGTCAGCTACCGGTGCGGATCTTGTTCCACACCCGCGTGCGGATCCGGTCGATGTTCAACGGCATCGCTTCGAGCGCGAACAATTTGCCCATCATCTCTGGGCTCGGATAGACCTTGGTGTCGTTCTTGATCGCCGGGTCGATCAAGCTGTCGGCCTGTTCGTTGCCATTGGCGTAATGCACGTAGTTGCTGATGCCAGCCATGACGTCCGGACGCAACAGGTAATTCATGAACTCGTACCCTGCCTTCTCGTCAGGTGCATCGACGGGCATGGCGACCATGTCGAACCAGATTGCCGCGCCTTCCTTGGGAAGCGCATAACCAATGTCGACACCGTTCTTGGCTTCTTTCGCGCGGTTTTCCGCCTGCAGGATGTCACCGGAGAATCCGACTGCGACGCAGATGTCGCCGTTGGCCAAATCGCTGGTGTATTTCGAAGAGTGGAAGTAGCTGACGTACGGACGCACTTTCATCAGCAGTGCTTCGGCCTTCTTGTAGTCCTCGGGATTTTTACTGTGATGCGGCAAGCCCAGGTAATTCAGCGCGGCCGGGAGCAATTCCGGGCCGTTGTCGAGGATGGCTACGCCGCACTTTTGTAACTTTTCCATGTATTCGGGTTTGAAAATCAGATCCCATGAATCGACCGGGGCATCGTCACCCAATACAGCTTTGACCTTGGCGATGTTGTAGCCGATGCCGGTGCTGCCCCACAGGTACGGAAAGCCGTGTTCGTTGTTCGGGTCGTTGTTCTGCAAAGCCTTGAGCAGCACAGGATTGAGATTTTTCCAGTTCGGCAGCTGACTTTTGTCGAGCTTCTTCAACGCCCCGCCCTGGATCTGCCGCGCCATGAAATGGTTGGACGGAAACACCACGTCGTAACCGGATTTGCCGGTCATCAGTTTGCCGTCGAGGGTTTCATTGCTGTCGTAAACGTCATAGGTGACGCCGACGCCGGTTTCCTTCTCGAAATTTTTCGTGGTGTCGGGCGCGATGTAGTCGGACCAGTTGTACACCTTGACCGTTTCCGCCGCCTGAGCGAGGGAAACGGCCAGCATCAGCGGTGCCAGAGCGAGGGTCTTGCGGATCATGGGTCGATTCCTGTGTAGGTTTTTTTGTTGGCAGGCAATCAAAAGGATCAAGCAATCAGAAAATCAGCACGTAGCTCTTGCGCACGGTTTCCTGGATATCCCAGATCCCGAGCGTGTTGGCCGGCAACATCAGTGCGTCGCCACCTTGTATGTGCAGGGTTTCGCCACCGCCGTCAGGGGTAAAGGTGCAGCGCCCGGAAATGAAATGGCAGAACTCCTGCGCGGTGATCTGCCGACGCCAGCGGCCCGGCGTACATTCCCAGACGCCCGTTTCAACGCCGTCATCGCGCTCGACGCTGGTGGTTGAGGCGATCGCCACCGGTTCGCCAAGCGGCACGGCGACCGGGTTGGATTCTTCAAGTGGCAGGGTGGCGGTGTTTTTGAACTGGGTAATGCTCATGGTCAGACCTGTGTGTTGACGAAAAGGATGTCAGTGCATGAAGCCTTCCATGAAGCCGGCGACCTGGCTGGCGAGTTTGCGCCGCCACAGCGCCGTCGCCGGGTTGGCCAGGGTCTGGTCTTCATGGACAAAACTTTTGATGATCGCGTTGTAGCCGAGCCAGCGACATGGCTCCGGCTCCCAGGCGCGCAACGCATGAATACCGCCGTCAGGCAACACCCAGGGCTGGTGAACCAGTTCGGTGTCGCGCTCGAGGATCAGATCCGCCAGGGTTCGCCCGCCGAGATTGCTGGCACCGACGCCCTCGCCGCCATAACCGCCCGACAGCGCGATACCATTGGCGCGATCGCAGAGCATGTGCGGTTTGAAATGCCGCGACATACCGAGGTTGCCGCCCCACGCATGGGTGATCTGCACGTTTTTCAGCTGCGGAAACAATTCGCCGAACAAATAACGGCGCAACTCGACTTCATCCCGACTGAGATCAAAGTTATGGCGCAGCTTGCCGGCAAACTGGTATCCGCCACGTGCGCCGAAAATCAGCCGATTGTCAGCGCTGCGCTGGCCGTACGTGACCTGCCGGCTGAATTCACTGAAGGCTTGTCCGCGGTTCAGGCCGATTTCATCCCAGGTCGCGGGCGACAAGGGTTCGGTCGCGACAATCAGGCTTTGCACCGGCAGTTGATAACGGCCCAGCGGCGGTAACGTGACCGAATACCCCTCCACGGCCGGAACGATCCAGCGACTGCGCACGCTGGCCTTGGCGGTTCGCAAGCTCCCCGATTGCCAATGCGTGACCGGGCTGTTTTCGTAGATCTTGACGCCCATGTGCTGCACGGTACGAGCCAGGCTGCGCACCAGTTTGGCCGGGTGAATGGTCGCCACATGCGGGGCAAAAATCCCGCCATAAGGCTTGGCCACGCGGATCTGCTGTGCCAGTTGCTCAGGACTCAGCCAGCGGTAATCGTCGTCCGTCAGGCCTTGAGCGTGCAGTTTGCTCAAGTATTCGCGCAGGCTCGCTTCCTGCTCTGGATAACGCGCGGCGCAGTACAACACGCCGCCTTTACGGTAGTCGCAGTCGATGCCCTCGTTTTCGAGGACGATTTCTACTTCATCAGGAATGCTGTGCAACAGATCAAACGAGGCACGGCGTTGTTCCGGCGACAGGCCCGCGAGCAAGCGATCCTCGCCGAGCAGATTGCCCATCAGCCACCCGCCATTGCGACCGGAGGCGCCGAACCCGGCGGTTTGCGCCTCGACGATGGCGATGCTCAGGCCCGGAGCGTGCTTCTTCAGGTAGTACGCGGTCCACAGGCCGGTATAGCCGGCACCGATGATTGCCACGTCGACATCCAGATCCCGCTCAAGCGCCGGCCGCGCCGTCAACGGTTCGTCGAGCTGATCCATCCACAAACTGATAGTGCGCCACGCCGGCATGCAAGACTCCGCCACTGAAAACTTTCGATGGCGTCGATCCTAGTGGGCGAACTCAGGGGATGTCTTGCGCGCGTGTCCGCAAAGAAATTTGTTTGACGTAAGCCTTCGGCGACTGGCCGGTGTGCTGGCGGAAACAGCTGTAGAAGGCCGACAGCGAATTGAATCCGGCGGCGAACGCCAACTCATCGACGCGCAGCGGCGGTGTCGCGGTGTCCAGCGAGCGCAACAGATGTTGCAGGCGCGCCTGATTGACGTAGCGATAAAAGCTTTGCCCCAACACTTGGTTCAGCAGATATGAGATCTGGTTGCGGCTGTACCCGCACTCCTTCGCCACCCGCTGCAAGTCCAGTTCCGGATCCAGATAAGGCTGCTGCTGTTCGAAGTATTGCTGCAGGTCTTCGGCCATGAAGCTCAACTGCCGGGGAGACAAACCGAGGCGACTGACTGCCGGCCGCTGATTGGTGGCGGCCGTGCCGCCGGTGGGCGTGCGCACCAGTGATGCGTATTCATTGACGCGCCAGATCAAGCCATCCTTGACGGTGATCGCCTCACTCGAACGAAACGAAACCAATCCTTCGCCGCCGCGCAACGTGACTTCGTACTGGATGAAAGCGGTATTGCCGTCGACGCGAATGCGGTCGCAATGTTCCAGCAGTTCGTCGGATTCTCTTGGCATGCTCACGCGGACATATTCGCGCAACTCATCAAGACCGAGCACACGATTCTGAAAGAAATCGTTGTATTGAACAGCCGGGTGATACAGCGCCATCACGGCATCAAGATCACGGTGTTTCCAGCTCAGATGGTATCGCATGACCGTAGCGGCCGTGGCCTGGGTCTGTTCGGGGCCGTCGTCGTCGGCGTGCATATGAAAGCTCGGCGGAAAAAACCGAGCTTGCCCAAGTTCGCCCTGCGCTTCAATGAAAAGTCGATACTGGCAATGTGCCGATGTTGGTGCAGCCGTGACTTACATCAAAAAAAGCCAATCAATCGCCAAACGGACTGAAAAATCTCACAGTATTTTCACAAACGGATGCTACTTTTAAAGTCTGAGACCGGTTGAGCCAATGAAGGCTCTTCCCACCTACATGAGCAAATGGAAGCGCTCGATGAAGAAGGCGGGCAACACATGAATAAAGGTTCGAGCAAAGTCACGTTTCCCAACGCTTGCCAGCTGATGCGCTGGCATTTTCATCCAATGGGGTTCGAGGCAACAATGGATGCGCCCGGCAGCATGATCGCCCGGTTGTTTGATCGCGCTAATGGGGAAACCCTGATCGCCATTGCCGGCATTCCCTGCGCCACGGTGATGAACGCGGCGGATGTCGAGCGAATCATTGAAGCGGTGGAGGACGAGCTGGAGGCATTTGTACCTCCAGAGTCTCTCAGGAGTTACGCGTAACTTTCTGATTTAAAAGCAAAAAGCCCGCATTGCTGCGGGCTTTTTTGTTCAAGCGCTTTGCTTCTGTTTGCGATGATCCGCGAAGAATGCTTTGCCCTGAGCAACGCGATCTGACGCTCGCGGCATGTTGATCGCCGGCGCCTCCTGCCGTTCGACGTACCAATAACAATGGCTCACCGCGCGGGTGATACCGACATAGGCCAGGCGCAGGATTTCGTCCTTTTGAGCGCTGTCGTACGGCTCGCTATCACCGTTCTTGCCCAAACCGGCCATGCGGTAAACCTGATTCTTGTACGGCGAACTGGTCAGGTGCTGGCAATCGCCGAGCAGAAATACCGCATCTGCCTGCAAGCCTTTGGCGCTGTGAAAGGTCAGTTGCTTAAGGCGGCGGTCTTCGTACGGCAATCTCGAATCCACATTAACTACGGACTGAATATGTTGTTCAATCAATGACTTATCGCTACTTTTTCGATACAGCATGAGGATCGAATGACCTTGTCGATAATGTTCGGCGAGGCGCTGAGCGAGGGCTTGATCATCGCGCTCCAGCACATTGACTGGCTGCAAGGCTTTGACTTCGCCGCTGGCTTTGGCCTTTTTGCCGGGGATTGCTGGTGCCGCGCGTACGATATGCTCGGCGGCATCAATGATGTGTTGATGGCTGCGATAGTTGTCACTGAGCATGACCCGTGTCGTGCCAGGCGACGGGAATTCCTTGTTGAACTCCATGAAATATGTCGGTGAACTGCCGCGCCAGCCGTAGATCGATTGCCAGTCATCACCGACGCACAGCAATGAAGAGCGCTGCGCACCGCGGCCGACATGCATCGCCGGGCCACGACTGCGGATTTCATTAAGCGTGGCGCGGATCCACGAGACGATCTGGGGAGAGACATCCTGAAATTCGTCGATCATCAGGTGGGACATCGGCCTGAGCAGCTCATCACTCAGCAGCTTGAGATTTTCCGGCGAATGTTCGCTGAACAAGGCGAACATGCGGTTGTAGGTCATCACCGGCGGTTTCTGATCGAGCAAATGATCTTCGAAAGCGCGCCAGAACAGGCTCAGCGCCTCGAAGAAAAACCGGTCCGGGTCATCCTTGGCAAAACTCATGCGGCCAACGGCATCCGGCACGTCCAGCCCGAGGTTTTCGATGAAGCCTGCCGCAGCGACGAAACAGTCGAGCAAGGGCGCTGAAGCCAATTCGCCTTTGACCTTGTAATCGAAGCCTGGACCAGCGCTGGCATCGCCAGCCAACGTCGCGAGCACACGCTTCGCCGAATCGTAACTATCGAACCATATCAATGGCTTACGACAGAAAGCTTGAAACAGGGTGCGCTTCACCGCCCATTCCGCGCGGATACTTAGCTTGGCATTGGGGCGAGCAAGCTGCACATTTTCCCGCGGATCAAAACCGAGAACGACCCAGGCATCGAGACTGGGGATGTAGCCGTGACAATGAAATTTCGCACCATTGATGTCGAATGTCTGCCGGTTCGGTTCGACGCCTTTTATCGGCCAGGCGCCGGCACGAAACCACAGATCTTCGATGGCATCGCACAGTTCTTCGTCGCGTTTGGCGGCCAGTTCCGTCACGGCCATGCGTTTCTGCACATCGGGGTGATCACGCTCCAGCTCTTTGAGCTGGAGCGCGGCGCGGGACAATGGCTGGATCAGCTGGCGGAAACGTTCGTCCTCAGTGAACAAGCGGTGATAGCAAGTGTTGAGCTGCTGACGCTGGGCATCGTTGATACGCAGGTCGAATGGATTACTGTCGACGTCCTCATCTGCGCCCGGCGTTCGGTGGCTGAGATTTTCGAACGCTTGCAGCCGTTCGAAGCCCGGCAGACTGCGCACCATCGGCAGGATGCGCGAATGGAAGGTTCGCACCAGCTCCCGTGCCTGTTTAAGGCTCAGTGTCTGGCCCCAGAGCGCGAACATCTCGATCAGTTTGCTGATGAAATCCTTGCGCGACTCTCGGGTGAATGTCACCACAGTCATTGAGTCGAGCTCAAAGCCCAGATATTGCGTCAATAACAGAATGCGCAACACCAGCGTGGTGGACTTGCCTGCACCGGCGCCCGCGACCACGGAGGTCGACGGCGTATCGCTGAAAATCATTTTCCATTGCGCCGCGCTTGGCTGCGCATGCTCCGGCAGCAACCGCGCCACGTCAGCCTTCATGCGCTTTTTCAACTCGGCGTTGAGCGGCAGGCGCCAGTCATCAAACAGATAGTTATCGACACTTGGCGGACGGTGCTCGGTATTGCGGCTGTCGCGGATCAGCAGCACTTGCCGACCTTCCTCCAGCCCTTCCAGCTTGCCCTCCTTGAAACCGTATTCGACACCCGCCGTGTGGCCGCTGCGAAATCCGTCGGCCTGGCCATGCAGCCAAGACGCACGATGCTGCGCGCGCAGGCGGGTCAGGCCGTGGCCGAAGAAACGCGCGGCCAGGCGCTTGAACCAAGGCATCTCGGCCAGAGGACGGAGTTCGGGAGGAAGATCAGGAGTGTGTTGCGCCACGCTGAGGGCTCCAGTGTGTGAGGCTGAGGGCGGCTATGGTGTCTGCATTCGTCGTCGAGTTCTAGCGAAATGCTTACAGGACATTGGTTTAGGTGACGAAGTGAAAGTGAGATCAGACCGTAAGGGCGGAATTCCGATCGATTTATTCGATCATCATGCTGCATTTTTTACGCTTTTTATCGATGGTTGGCTGACAGATGATCGCCGTCATAAACCACCGGTTTCGCCGCAGGTGCCGTCATCGCACTGCACGCCGAGCCTTTTGAGGAGACGATCATGCTTGAACTCAGACCTTTCAGCTCGCTGGGCGGCGCCCATCACGCCTGGCTGGATGCCCACCACCACTTCTCGTTCGCCGAGTACTACGATCCGGCGCGTATGAACTGGGGCAACTTGCGCGTTTGGAACGACGACATCATCGCCGCCGGAACCGGTTTTCCGCAGCACCCGCACCGCGACATGGAAATCATCACTTATGTGCATGAAGGCGCGATTACTCACCAGGACAACTTGGGCAACAAGGGCCGGACCGAAGCGGGCGATGTGCAGGTGATGAGCGCCGGAACCGGCATCGCTCACAGTGAATACAACCTGGAAGCCACAGAGACGAAGATCTTCCAGATCTGGATTCTGCCGACCGAAACCGGCGCACCGCCATCGTGGGGCGCAAAACCGTTTCCCAAAGGTGAGCGCGAAGGTTTCGTCACGCTCGCCAGCGGCAAGGACGGCGATGACCAGAGCCTGCGAATTCGCGCTAACGCACGGTTGGTCGCGGCGAACATCAAAGCCGGAGAAACCGCTGAATACCATTTGGACGCGGGGCGTCGCGCTTACCTGGTGCCAGCCACCGGTGTGATCGAAGTCAACGGTTTGCGCGCCCAAGCGCGCGACGGCGTGGCAGTGGAACACGAGCAGGTGCTGACTGTTACTGCGATTGAAGACAGCGAAATCGTACTGGTGGACCTCGCCTGAGGTCGAATTCGCAGGCAAAAAAAGACGGGCGACCCAATGGTCGCCCGTTTTTTATTGTGCGTTCGCTGCCTTACTTGCTGGAGATGGCGCCATCTACCAGCGTCTGCGCTTCGGCCACCAATTGCTTGAGGTGATCATCGCTGATAAAGCTTTCGGCGTAGATTTTGTAGATATCTTCGGTGCCCGAAGGACGCGCGGCGAACCAGCCGTTTTCGGTCATCACTTTCAGACCGCCGATGGCCTGGTCGTTGCCTGGTGCGTGGCTGAGAATGCTTTGGATTTGCTCGCCAGCCAGTTCGGTCGAAGTGACCTGTGCCGGTGACAGCTTGCTCAGCAGCGCTTTCTGTTCAGGATTGGCCTTGGCGTCTACGCGCACCGAGAACGGTTCGCCCAACTCGGCAGTCAGCGCGTTACACGCCTGGCTTGGATCGCGACCCGTGCGAGCAGTCATTTCGGCGGCAAGCAATGCCGGAATCAGCCCGTCCTTGTCGGTACTCCAGACACCGCCATCCTTACGCAGGAACGACGCACCGGCGCTCTCCTCCCCGCCAAAGCCCAATGAGCCATCAAACAGGCCGTCGGCGAACCATTTGAAGCCAACGGGCACTTCGTACAGACGACGACCCAGGCGTTTCGCAACGCGATCGATCAAGCCGCTGCTGACCACGGTTTTGCCCACGGCGGCATCAGCACGCCATTGCGGACGATTCTGGAACAGATAATCGATGGACACCGCGAGATAATTGTTCGGCGCCAGCAAACCACCCGATGGGGTCACGATGCCATGGCGATCGTGATCCGGATCACAGGCGAACGCCACGTCAAAACGCTCTTTCAGACCGATCAAACCTTGCATCGCATGACTGGACGACGGGTCCATGCGGATTTGACCGTCCCAGTCGACTGTCATGAAACGGAACGTCGAATCAACCTCTTTGTTGACCACCTCCAGATCCAGACGGTAATGCTCGGCAATGGCCGACCAGTAGCGCACCCCTGCTCCACCCAGCGGATCAACACCAAGGCGCAGCTTGGCATCACGAATGGCGTCGAAGTCGATGACATTGATCAGGTCAGCGACATAGGTGTTGAGGTAGTCATGGCGGTGCGTGGTGCTGGCCTTGAGCGCCTGCTCGTAGCTGATGCGCTTGACCCCGGCGAGTTTGTTCGCCAGCAGTTCGTTGGCCTTGGCTTCGATCCACTTGGTGATGTGCGTATCGGCCGGGCCGCCGTTGGTAGGGTTGTACTTGTAGCCGCCGCTTTGTGGCGGGTTGTGCGACGGCGTGATAACGATGCCGTCAGCCAGGCCCGTGGTACGGCCACGGTTGTAGCAGAGAATCGCGTGAGAAATCGCCGGCGTCGGCGTGTATTCATCGCCTTCGGCAATCATCACGGTCACCCCGTTGGCCGCCAGCACTTCCAGAGCGCTTGCCCCGGCAGGCGTCGACAACGCATGGGTATCGATCCCGACGAACAATGGGCCGTTGATGCCCTGGGCTTCGCGATACAGGCAGATCGCCTGGCTGATTGCCAGAACGTGCCATTCATTGAAACTCAAGTCGAAGGAGCTGCCTCGGTGGCCGGACGTGCCAAACGCCACGCGCTGAGTGGAAACCGATGCGTCAGGCTGACCCGTGTAATAGGCCGTTACCAGTCGCGGGATATCGACCAACAGTTCTGCCGGTGCCGGTTTGCCCGCAAAAGGACTGAGTGTCATGCAAAACCTCTGATAAAGAGTGGTTCAGGAAATACAGCGCAGTTTACTGGCAGTTTGACCGTAGTGCGACGAGATGTATCCGAGCAATATCAGATGTTTTTTAACGTCAGTCACCGGGGGCCAGGCGCAAGGCATCTGCGAGCATTCCGACCACGGCAGCCAGGTCGTGATCACCCTGCCCGAGCGAGCTCAGACGCATGTGGTGTTCGTACAGGCCATTGGCACTGAACAGCTCACCCGGTGCGATCAGCACTTGTTGCTTGAGCAGTCGTTGAAACACCGCGCGCATGTCCACGGGTCGCAACGAGCGGACCCAAACGGTGGCGCCTCCGTACGGTTCGACGATCTGCAGGGTTTCGCCCAGACGTTCGCGCAGTAACTGGATCAAATGCGTACGGCGTTCTTTGAGCAAACGCCGCAATATCGGCAGGTGGTGGTCAATGCGCCCACCGGCGTAAAGACGGGCGATGGCCTTCTGCCGAATCGGCGACATGCGAAATGAGCGCAGCAGGAAATGTCGGTGCAACTCATGACGCCACTGGCGCGACAACACGAAGCCGTAAGGCGCTTCAGCGCCAATGACATTCTCGAAACTGGAAAATACCAGCAAGCGCTCTGGGTCGAGCAGATTGCGCAAGCGTTGCCCGTCCAGCCGCTCATCCAGTTCGCTGTAACAATCGTTTTCCAATACCCAGGTGCCGTGTCGTGTGAGCAGGCTGGCAATGGCGCGGCGGTTGTCCTCACAGACCAGACTGCCGTGGGGCATACTCAGCGCCGACGACAACAGGATCAGCCGTATCGGTTCGGTTTTGAGCAACGCTTCCAGTCGCCGCGCATCCAGCTCCCCCAACGCCTGCAACGGCAATTCAATGACGCGCACATTGTTGGCTTCCAGCAGGCGCAAAATCGTCCAGTCGCACGGTGATTCGATCACCATCGTCGCGCCACGCAGCGCCAGCACACTGATCAATATCTCCAGCACTCCGCGCAGGTCGGCGCCGATGTAGACATCCTCGGCATGCCAACACCGCGTGGCCGATGTCGTGTAGCGCGCGGCGAGTACCGTGCGCAGTTCGAGCTCGCCACAAGGCTGCGTGTTGATGTGCGTCTGACGCGGATATTGGCGCAACAACTCGCGTTCGAGCATCAATAGCGGGCTGTCGAGTGGCAGCACCGCCGCCGGATCATCGTGACTTAGCACGCAGATATCGGGGCGTCTGGCGTGAAGGCACAACGTTTCAAGCAAATCCTCGCCGTTTCCCGGTGCCGTCCAAGGTGTCTGCGCCCTTGCGTAATATCCCGATTTCGCAACCGAATACACCCGGCCTTCCTTCTCCAGCAGTGAATAGGCGTACTGGATCGTCGAGATCGACACATTCAACCGATCAGCCAACTGTCGCAGCGACGGCAAACGCACCGGTTCATTGCCGCCCGGTTCGTTGAGCAGTTGATTCAAGTAACGATAAACCGCCTGATAGGCGAAGTCGTTTTCGCGCAAGGTTTTCATCGGCGCCAATCCCGCGGCGATTCGGTGCCTGCCGAATCGAACTCCACCGTCAACCTTCCGCCGAGCGGCCGTTGCCAATGGCACACCCACCGGCTTGCATCTCGGGCGAGTCCGGCGCCTGCAACTGCATCGCCCCCATCGCATATAGACGAGCAATCAGCCGAACCGGCATTCCGCTGACATCCGTCATCCATTTCAATACCTGCTCGGGTGCATGCAGACCTTGCATGGCTCGGTGAAGATCCGGCAAGGCCACCAGCATGCCGGGGTGACAGCTGCGCAAGAATCGCTCAAGCCCGGCACCGCCGTTGACGAAAGGCGCGAACAGCAGACAGATCACTTGGGTTTCATCCATGGCGAATCCCAGCTGCAGCGCCTCGCGTGCCTGCTGTTGCGAATGGTTCAGATCCGCCCCGCTCCCAAACGTCGCCAGCCACTGTTCTCGGACAGATTCGGGGACTTGCCTGTGTTGCATCAGTTCGAGATTACGCTGGAGGAAGTCGCGAACCCCCGCCTCATAAGTACGCCCCTCAATAAAACTCGCGTGCAAACCTTCCAGGTAAGCCCCTACCAACGGGTCGGCATATTCGCTTTCGCTGTATTGCTGCACGAGGTCGCCCGGCTGAAACCCGAGAAAATCACTCAGCAACGGCCAGCGCTCCTCCAGATTGCCGACGACCATATCGTGGATATCGACATAACTTGTTCGCCGGCAGGCCTCGAATTTGCCCTCCGGGCGCCAGGGCGTCAGCTCGTCTTCGCTATGGAATTCGCGATAGAAATCACCATCCTGCCTGTCGAGCAACCCGAACAGCTCTTCAAACGTGCCTGAATTGCAGGGCAGCCCGCCGACTCCGGCTTTTTGCAGCGCCCGGTTCAGACCATCGAGAAAGTGTTTCTGCCGGCGCGGCGGCTCACTGCCGATCAGAGCGTCGACACCATGGTTCCAGCGGGCAACCTGGCTGTAGAGCCCTGCGGTGGCAATATAGGCGTCATCCCACAGTTCGAGCTTTTCGCTGAAGCCACGGCGATGGGCAATCATGAGCAGATTGAATCGATTAGCCGCGACGCTTTCCTCTTTGACCGGCGCCTGAGCATCGAAAGGCAGTACCTCACGATTATCGACCATCACCAACTCGACTCGCGGATCATCGTAGAGAAACAGTGAGCTGTAGCTGCGATGCAGGTTTTGCAGGGTGCTGGCATCGTTGGCGTTCCAGCGCAAGGAGGCAACACGCAACTGGAACGTGGCCGGCGCACGGCCGGCAAGACTCAACTGGGCCGCTCTGAGCAACGCCAGGCTGTAGAAGCTGTCCCGGGCACCGGATTGCACCACCATCACCTTGAAATCACCGATGCGCTCCATCCCCCCCGCCGCCACCACGACTCTATGAATCAATAACTGCAACGCCGTGCGCTCGGCACGCGAGAAGAAACTCATCAAGCGTTGCAGCACTTGCTGGTAGACGTAGTTCATTGCCTGATCATGGATTGCGCTCATCGGTACTTCACCCGGTAATCGAAATGGTCATGTCACGCAGTCCCAACAAGGGGACGCGTGAAAATTCATTAGTAAGTAATAGACGCTCAGATGCTAACACTTGTGATTGCGTAGTTATTTGAAACACTTGATCTGAAAGGCACCCGATCAAAGTCCTATTAAGCCACGTATCACCTTGTTTTCTATGCCTTTTAGATATTGTTAAAAGCTTCTTCGGAAACTTCCCACAAGGTCCTACGGCAAATGAGCACAAGAAAAAAAGACGCAACTTCGGAATGGGACTACAGCCTTTAAACACAAGTAGACGTTAGAAATATCGGAAGTCGATTTATATCGAGCGAAGCAAATAGAATGCACAGCCATAGCTCATTCCTTGAGATGAAAGTAATCATTCAATTATCAGGGCTTGTGTGGGGATTAGAAGATACAGATCGAGGGGAAAAACCGGTTCAGTTGCTGAACCGCCCCGTGCAGGGCGCCCGGGGAACTGTGGTTTTCAGGAGGATTAAACGCAAAAGAGTCCGTGGGATCACGGACTCTTTGGTTGACGGACAGCTATTGGATATCAGGCGGGCTCGACTTGCAGAGCAACCCGTTCACGACACGGACATTCATCCATGTACCGGTGCGCCTCGACAAACTCGGTGAACGGAAACACTCGGGTCTTGAGCGGCAGCAACACACGATCCGCCGTCAACTGGTTGATGTCGCGCAGGGCACGTTGCAGCGCGACGTGATCCTGAACGATGCCCAACTCCGGCTTGCCGGTGAAGTTGCCGATGCAGTGCACGAAGAACTGAATATTCTTCTGGAACGCTGCACAGGCCGGGAACGGCGTTTGATTGCCACCTTGCAGACCATACAAGACCAGACTGCCACGCGGTGCCAGCACATCCCCCAACAGCGACATCTGCGGGCCGCCAAGGCCATCGAACACGACGTCGACGCCGCGATTGTCGGTGATCTTGTTGATCCGCATCAGCAGATCTTCTTCCTCGGTGACAATCACTTTTTCTGCGCCAAGGGACAGCAGGTATTCGCGCTCTTCCGCGTCTTTGGTCGCGGCAATCACCCGCACTCCCAGTGCCTTGCCCAACTGGACGAACGAAGGGCCGGCGCAGTGACTGGCGTCAGTCACCAGGGCAAATTGGCCAGGCTTGACCCGCGCCAGATCGGCGTAAGCAAAATAGGCGATCAACAGTGGCGTGTAATGCACGCTGGCCTGAATCGGGCTGAGTACGTCTGGATAACGGGTCAACGCGGTACGCGGCAATATGATCTGCTCGCCATAAACCGGGTAGTCATTCGGGCTCTCGGCCGGAAAACTGGCAACCTTGTCACCCACCGACAGGTCATCGACACCATCGCCGATAGCTGTGACCACACCCGCCATCTCGTGGCCGAGGCCCGAAGGCAGACGTGCCTGCGACGAGGCCAGGTTCTGACGCCAGAGCGTGTCGTACCAGCTGATGCCGATCGCTTCGACACGCACCTGCACTTCGCCAGGACCTGGCTGAGCGGCCGCATGCTCTTCGCATTTGAGCACCTCGGCCGGACCAAACTTGTGAAAACGGATCGTGCGGGACATCGCAAACCTCGTCAAAGTAACCTCTAATGCCATGAACTCTATCTGGGCTTTCGACCCACGACTATCAGTGGCTATTAATAGTCAACATGCCTGTCATTGATTCCGCAGCAATGGCGGCATTGGCGAAATCGATGAAAAAAGTGCTGCCACTGTTTCAGTAAAGCTGAATTTTCCGGTGCAGAGTACCAGCCTTTCCCCGTAAGATTCATGCCGGCCATTGTTCTCATATGGTCGCTCTCGTCAAGCTTGATGACTCTGCCAGGACTCCAGATGAATCGTAATGACCTGCGTCGTGTCGACCTGAACCTGTTGATCGTATTCGAAACATTGATGCACGAACGCAGTGTGACCCGGGCGGCGGAAAAATTGTTCCTTGGTCAACCGGCGATCAGCGCGGCGTTGTCGCGCTTGCGCAGTCTGTTCGATGATCCTTTATTCGTACGCACCGGACGCAGCATGGAGCCGTCCGCTCGGGCGGTGGAAATCTTCGCCCTGCTCTCGCCTGCGCTCGACTCCATTTCGACGGCAGTAAGCCGTGCGGCAGAGTTCGATCCGGCGACCAGTACCTCGGTATTTCGTATCGGCCTGTCCGATGACGTCGAGTTCGCCCTGCTGCCCATGCTGCTCAAACGCTTGCGCGCCGAAGCGCCGGGCATCGTGCTGGTCGTGCGTCGGGTCAACTACATATTGATGCCGGGCCTGCTCGCCTCCGGAGAAATTTCCATCGGCGTCAGCTACACCACCGATTTGCCGGCCAACGCCAAACGCAAGGTTTTGCGTCGCAGCGCGCCAAAATTGCTGCGCGCTGACACCGTGCCGGGACCGTTGAGTCTGGACGACTACTGCGCGCGCCCGCATGCGCTGGTGTCGTTTGCCGGAGACCTGAGTGGTTTCGTCGACGAAGAACTGGAAAAACTCGGACGCAAACGGCACGTAGTACTGGCGGTGCCGCAGTTCAATGGATTGGGCACGCTGCTGGCAGGCACGGACATCGTCGCCACCGTGCCGGATTACACGGCGGAAGCACTAACGGCGGCTGGCGGTCTGCGCGCCGAAGACCCACCGTTGCCGACGCGCACGTTCGAGCTGCACATGGCGTGGCGTGGGTCTCAGGATAACGATCCGGGTGAGCGCTGGTTGCGGTCGCGGATTCAGATGTTCTTCGGCGATCCGGACAGTCTGCAGTAACGCTGTTGTTGCCAAATCCCCTTCGCGTCCGTCGTGATGGCAATGTGCTAATGACAAATGCGGTAATAAAGTTTAACTTACTGCCGCGCCGGCCCATGGGGGCCGGAACACCCGCATTCAGTTAAGGAAAACGATGGCAATGGTCTATTGTCGTGCTTGCGCCAAGGAGCTACACGAAACGGCGCTCACCTGCCCGCAATGCGGAGCCAGCCAACAACTCTTGGTGCCGCAGACGCACGCCGAAGTGCCTTGGCTGGCCATCGTCTCGATGATCCTGGGAATTATCAGCGCACTTACGCTGTTTGATGATTCCGAATGGGACGCTGAAACGATCCTCGGTGTTGGTGTTTTCAGCATCGCCGGTCTCGCTTGCGGCGTCATCTGTGTCAACCAAAAACAACCTGGTCGAAACCTCGCAATCGCCGGCATTATTTTGTCCGGCCTCACTGCGTTCGTTTTGGCTTGTCTATCGATTGAATAAATTTTAGGGAAAAAATATGAGCATGGTTTTCTGCCGCGGTTGCGCCAAGGAAATAAGCACCTTGGCCCTGGCTTGCCCACAGTGCGGCGCACCACAGGCAGCTCAGGCCGCGCCGCAGTCCTACGCAAGCGGCCCCGCCATCACCACAGGCAATCCTTACCTTGAGGCATTGAAGAATTACGCCGTGTTCAACGGTCGCGCTACGCGTCGTGAATACTGGCTGTTCTTCCTTATCAACATGGGCGTCGCGTTCGTTATGGGCTTCATTGACGGTTTTGCCCAGACCGGCGGGGTTATGCAAGGTCTTTATAATCTGGCGATGCTGGTGCCGAGTATTGCCGTCGGTGTGCGCCGTATGCACGACACGGACCGTAGCGGCTGGTGGCTGTTGCTGCCGATCGTCAATATCGTTTTCCTCGCACAGGACAGCCAGCCTGGGCCGAATCGTTTTGGTGCCAACCGCAAAGGCATCAACTGACAGCAGCACTGCATCAATCGAAACGGCCTTCACGGCCGTTTCTTTGTTTCTGGCCTTCGCTTTCATAATTGCGCTAAATCTTTGCAGTTCATGCAACAAGCTTTTGCGCTCAAATGAATTGATAGCCCCCTAACGAAAGGTGCATGCTAGAGGGCTTGATTCGCGCTTATATCATTCCGAATGATAGTTACCTTTGCTTCATTCGATTCGTGCCATCACACCCCGCCGAGCATCATCCGCCCATCTTCAATACATTGGCGGATGCATCCATGGAACAATCACTCAAACATTTGCGCTTCCCGTTGGCCCTTTTGGCCGTACTGGTGATGAGCGCCTGCGGCAAGACTCCGGAGACTGCCGCCGCGCCACCTGCTGCCAAAGTCAGCGTGGCCAAGGTAATCGAACAACCGGTCAATGAGTGGGACGAGTTCACCGGGCGCCTTGAAGCGCCTGAAACCGTTGAAATCCGTCCACGGGTTTCCGGACAGATCGACCAAGTCGCTTTCACCGAAGGCGCACTGGTCAAGAAAGGTGACTTGCTGTTCCAGATCGATCCGCGTCCGTTTCAGGCTGAGGTCCGCCGCCTCGAAGCACTCGTAGCCCAGGCTCGCGCCACCGCCACCCGCAGTGAAAACGAAGCCGGTCGTGGTGAGCGTCTGCGCGCCAGCAACGCGATCTCTGCCGAACTGGCTGATTCGCGCGCCAGCGCCGCTCAAGAAGCCCGCGCCGCCGTCGGTGCCCTGCAAGCGCAACTGGACCTGGCCAAACTGAACCTGAGCTTTACCCGCGTGACCGCGCCGATCAGTGGCCGCGTCAGCCGTGCCGAGATCACCGCCGGCAACCTGGTGACCGCCGACACCACCGCGCTGACCAGCGTGGTTTCTACCGATAGGGTCTACGCCTACTTCGACGCTGATGAACGCGTGTTCCTCAAGTACACCCAACTCGCTCGCAACGGCCAGCGCGGTGCTACCACGCCGGTGTACATGGGCCTGTCCAATGAAGACGGCAATCCGCACCTCGGCCAGATGAACTTCGTCGACAACCAGGTCAACCCGAAAACCGGCACTATCCGTGGCCGCGCCGTGTTCGACAACGCTGATGGCACCTACACCCCGGGGCTCTACGCGCGTCTGAAACTGGTCGGCAGCGGCACCTACAACGCCATGCTGATCAATGACGAAGCCGTCGGCACCGACCTCGGCAAGAAGTTCGTCCTGGTGATGGATGCGGACAACAAAACCGCCTATCGCGCCGTTGAACTGGGTCCGAAGATCGAAGGCCTGCGCATCGTCCGTACCGGTCTGAACAAAGACGACACGATCATCGTGAAGGGCCTGCAACGGGTTCGCCCTGGCTCGCCGGTCACTCCTGAAGTGATCCCGATGGCCAGCGAGCAAACCCTCGCGGCACTCGCTCAACAACGTCAAGCGCTGGAAGCCAGCAACCTGCCCAAAGTCGCCCCTGCCAAGGGTGCCTCGGGTTCGGCTGCGAAGCTGGCTGCTACGACCCCACGCGGTTAAGGGACGATAACTCCGATGAATTTTTCCCAATTCTTCATTTCACGGCCGATCTTCGCAGCGGTACTTTCGCTGCTGATCCTGATCGCCGGTGCGATTTCGCTGTTCCAGCTCCCGATCAGCGAATACCCGGAAGTCGTGCCGCCGACCGTGGTCGTGCGCGCCAACTTCCCCGGCGCCAACCCTAAAGTCATCGGTGAAACCGTGGCCGCTCCGCTGGAGCAAGCCATCACCGGCGTCGAGAACATGTTGTACATGTCTTCGCAGTCGACCGCCGATGGCAAGATTACCCTGACCATCACTTTCGCCCTGGGCACCGACCTGGATAACGCGCAGGTGCAGGTGCAAAACCGGGTAACCCGAACCGAGCCCAAGCTTCCCGAGGAAGTGACACGAATCGGTATCACCGTCGACAAGGCTTCGCCCGACCTGACCATGGTTGTGCACTTGACCTCGCCGGACAAACGCTACGACATGCTCTACCTGTCGAACTACGCGATCCTCAACATCAAGGATGAGCTTGCTCGCCTGAACGGTGTTGGCGATGTGCAGCTGTTCGGTATGGGCGACTACTCGCTACGCGTCTGGCTCGACCCGAACAAGACCGCCTCGCGCAATTTGACCGCGACCGATGTGGTCACCGCGATTCGTGAGCAAAACCGTCAGGTGGCGGCCGGTCAACTGGGTGCGCCCCCTGCCCCGAACGCCCAGAGCTTTCAGCTTTCGGTCAACACTCAGGGCCGTCTGGTTTCCGAGGAAGAATTCGAAAACATCATCATTCGTTCCGGCGATGATGGTGAGATCACTCGCCTCAAGGACATCGCGCGGGTTGAACTCGGTTCCAGTCAATACGCCCTGCGCTCGTTGCTGGACAACCAACCGGCGGTGGCCATCCCGATCTTCCAGCGTCCAGGCTCCAACGCCATCGACATCTCGAACGAAGTTCGCGGAAAAATGGACGAGCTGAAGAAAAACTTCCCGCAAGGGATGGACTACAGCATCGTTTATGACCCGACCATCTTCGTGCGCGGCTCGATCGAAGCGGTGGTTCACACGCTCTTCGAAGCATTGATCCTCGTGGTGCTGGTGGTAATCCTGTTCCTGCAAACCTGGCGTGCTTCGATCATTCCATTGGTTGCAGTGCCAGTGTCGCTGATCGGTACGTTCGCGGTGATGCACCTGTTCGGCTTCTCACTCAATGCGCTGTCGCTGTTCGGACTGGTGCTGGCCATCGGTATCGTGGTGGATGACGCCATCGTGGTGGTGGAGAACGTTGAGCGGAACATCGAACTGGGGTTGACCCCGGTCGAAGCCACCAAGCGCGCCATGCGTGAAGTGACCGGCCCGATCGTTGCCACGGCGCTGGTGCTGTGCGCGGTATTCATTCCGGCGGCATTCATTTCCGGTCTCACCGGGCAGTTCTACAAGCAATTCGCACTGACTATCGCCATTTCGACGGTGATCTCGGCGTTCAACTCGCTGACCCTGTCGCCAGCACTGGCCGCTGTGTTGCTGAAAAGCCACGACGCACCGAAAGACCGTTTTTCCAAGATACTCGACAAGATCTTCGGTGGCTGGTTGTTCCGCCCATTCAACCGCTTCTTCGACCGCGCCAGCCATGGCTACGTCGGCACGGTGGGCCGGGTAATCCGCAGCAGCGGCATCGCCCTTCTGCTGTACGCAGGCTTGATGGTGCTGACCTTCTTCGGCTTCGCCAATACCCCGACCGGTTTCGTACCCGGTCAGGACAAGCAATACCTGGTGGCCTTCGCGCAATTGCCGGACGCGTCGAGTCTGGATCGCACTGAAGACGTGATCAAGCGCATGTCCGACCTGGCGCTGAAACAGCCGGGCGTGGAAAGCGCCGTGGCGTTCCCGGGCCTGTCGATCAACGGCTTCACCAACAGCCCGAACGCCGGCATCGTTTTCGTGACCCTGAAGCCGTTCGAAGAGCGTAAAGACCCGAGCATGTCCGCCGGTGCAATTGCCGGTGCCCTGAACGGCCAGTTTGCGAACATTCAAGAGGCGTACATGGCGATCTTCCCGCCACCGCCGGTTCAAGGCTTGGGCACCATTGGTGGTTTCCGCCTGCAAATCGAAGACCGGGGCAACCTGGGCTACGACGAGCTGTACAAAGAAACCATGAACATCATCAACAAGAGCCACAACGTGCCGGAACTGGCTGGCCTGTTCACCAGTTACACCGTGAACGTGCCGCAAGTCGATGCAGCTATCGACCGCGAAAAAGCCAAGACCCACGGCGTTGCCGTCAGCGACATCTTCGACACCCTGCAGATCTACCTGGGTTCGCTGTATGCCAACGACTTCAACCGCTTCGGGCGCACCTATCAGGTCAACGTTCAGGCCGAGCAACAGTTCCGCCTCGAATCCGATCAGATCGGTCAGCTGAAAGTCCGCAACAACAAAGGCGAAATGATCCCGCTGGCGACCTTCATCAAGGTCAGCGACACCTCGGGGCCGGATCGCGTGATGCATTACAACGGATTCATCACTGCTGAAATCAACGGTGCCGCAGCCCCAGGCTACAGCTCTGGCCAAGCGGAAAAAGCCATCGAGAAACTGCTCAAGGAAGAACTTCCGAACGGCATGACCTACGAGTGGACCGACCTGACCTACCAGCAGATTCTGTCCGGCAACACCGCGCTGTTCGTGTTCCCGCTCTGCGTACTGCTGGCGTTCCTGGTGCTCGCCGCCCAATACGAAAGCTGGAGCCTGCCATTAGCGGTGATCCTGATCGTACCGATGACCCTGCTGTCAGCGATTACCGGTGTGATCATCTCCGGCGGTGACAACAACATCTTTACCCAGATTGGCTTGATCGTGCTGGTGGGGCTTGCGTGCAAGAACGCGATTCTGATCGTCGAATTCGCCAAGGACAAACAGGAGGAAGGTCTGGGCCCGCTCGCTGCGGTGCTGGAAGCGTGCCGTCTGCGTCTGCGCCCGATCCTGATGACCTCCTTCGCGTTCATCATGGGTGTGGTGCCACTGGTGTTCTCCAGCGGCGCCGGTGCCGAGATGCGTCACGCCATGGGTGTGGCGGTGTTCTCCGGGATGCTCGGGGTGACCTTCTTCGGTCTGCTGCTGACGCCAGTGTTCTATGTGCTGATTCGTAATTTCGTCGAACGCGGCGAGCAGCGCAAAGCGGCCAGGGCGCAAAAACTTCAACAGCAACTGGAGGCGCAACAATGAGTCTGAAAGTCTTCCTGCCGAGTCTGCTGGTGCTGGCCCTGAGTGCCTGCGCAGTCGGCCCCGACTACAAGACCCCAGTCACGGAGGCGGCGAATATCACCACCGCCACCGACGGCGCCGCCGGGCAAAAGAACTTCGACCGCTCGAAATTCGAAGGCATCTGGTGGCAGCAATTCGACGATCCGACCCTCAACCAGTTGGTGACGCAATCGCTGCAAGGCAACCGTGACCTGCGCGTGGCATTTACCCGCTGGAAAGCCGCACGGGCGATCCGCGACGACGCCGGCAACGATGCGATGCCGACCATTACCAGCCGCGCCAGCAGTGATTTGGGCAAGGGCCAGATTCCCGGCCAGACCACCGACCGGGTCAATAGCGAACGCTACGATCTGGGCCTGGACATGGCGTGGGAGCTCGATCTGTTCGGCCGTATCCAGCGCAATCTGGAAGCCAGCGACGCCGATCAACAGGCGGCCGAGGCCGACCTGTACCAACTGCAAGTCACCATGATTGCTGAACTGGTCGATGCCTATGGTCAACTGCGCGGTGCTCAACTGCGGGAAAAAATCGCCGTGGCCAACCTGAACAACCAGCAGGAGTCGCGCAAGATCACCATCAGCCTGCGTGACGCCGGCGTCGGTGATCAGCTCGATGTCGAGCGTGCTGACGCGCGTCTGGCCAATGTCGAAGCAAGCGTCCCGCAGTTGCAGGCGGAACAGGTGCGGCAGAAAAACCGCATCGCTACCCTGCTCGGCGAACGGCCGGACAAACTGACCGTCGATCTGAGCCCGAAAGATCTGCCGGCAATTGCCAAGGCCCTGCCAATCGGCAACCCGGGCGATCTGTTGCAACGCCGTCCGGACATACTCAGCGCTGAACGCCAATTGGCTTCTGCCACGGCGCGAATCGGCGTGGCGAAAGCCGATCTGTTTCCACGGGTGAGCCTCAGCGGCTTCCTCGGCTGGACGGCGGGACGGGGTTCGCAGATCGGTTCATCGGCGGCCAACGCCTGGGCGCTCGGCCCGAGCATTACGTGGGCAGCGTTCGATCTGGGCAGTGTCCGCGCGCGTTTGCGTGGTGCCGATGCTGACGCCGAAGGCGCGCTGGCGAATTACGAGCAACAAGTGCTGCTGGCACTCGAAGAATCGGAAAACGCGTTCAGCGACTATGGCAAGCGTCAGCAACGGCTGATCTCGCTGATCCGTCAAAGCGAATCAAGTCGCAAGGCGGCCGATCTGGCAGAAATTCGCTACCGCGAAGGCACCACGGACTTCCTCGTGCTGCTCGATGCTCAACGCGAACGGCTGAACGCCGAAGACACACAGGCCCAGGCCGAAGTCGATCTGTATCGTGGCATTGTCGCGATCTACAAGGCCCTCGGTGGCGGCTGGCAACCGGAGACGGTCGCCAGTCAATAACCTGTTGTTAAAGAGCTCCTTTGGTTGGCCGCAACCAACCAAATTTTTTGCCCCGCGTATCACTCGGTCGCGGGGCTTTTTTATGCCCGCCTGTTTCACCGATCCCCTGAAGGAGCTGCCGAGTGAAACGAGGCTGCGATCTTTTCCGCTTTGGAACGCAGAGCGTCCCGGCTGCATTCCCACGCAGAGCGTGGGAGCGATCAAGATCGCAGCCTCGTTGCACTCGGCAGCTCCTACAGGGGGTTAGTGTTCCTCGATGGTCACGGTGGCTGTGGTGCCGGCGCGCAATTGATTCTTGCCCGCGTAATCAGCATCAATGTCGATCCGCACCGGCACACGCTGCGCCAGTTTTACCCACGTGTAGCTCGGGTTGATGTTGGCCAGCAATCGACTGCCCGGCGCGTTCTCGCGGTCGGCAATCGCGAAAGCAATGCTTTGCACCGTGCCGCCGAATCTCTCGCCGCTCATCAGCTGAATCCGGACCCGATCACCCTCTTTGATCCGCGGCAGTTTGGTCTCTTCGAAATAACCGCTGACATAGAACGAATCACTATCGACCAACGCCATTAGCGCGCCGCCCGCCTGCGCGTAATCACCTTGACGGGTCAGCAGGTTCGTCACGTAACCGCTGACCGGCGATTCGACGCGGGTGCGCTGCAAATCCAGCTCAGCCTGGGTCAGCGCTGCAATCGCCAATTGCACATTGGCGTCCGCCAGCCCGAGATTCGCCTGATTGCGCAACAGATCCGCCTGGGCAACCGCCACGTCGGTACTGGACTTCTCCCATTCTTCGCCGGAAATCGCGAAACCCTGCTTCAGCGTGCGTCGCCGGCGTTCTTCGCTTTGGCGTTGTTTGAGTAACGCTTCACTGGCAACAATCGCTGCTTGCGACTGCCCCAGCGACGCCTTCGACACTTCAACCGAACGCCGGGCATGCTCCACCGCCAACTGATAACGCGCCGGATCGATCTCCAGCAACAACTGGCCTTTGTCGACGTGCTGATTGTCCTGCACCGCCAGTTTGACGATACGCCCGGAAACATCCGCCGACAGCGTCACCACATCCGCCCTCACCCGAGCGTCCCGCGTCCATGGCGCGCGGGTGTAATACTCCCAAGCGAACCAGCCGAGGACGATTGCCAGGATCACCACCGCTACGGTCATCATTCGTGCAACTAGCGCTTTCAAGACATCAGGCTCCCATCAGCAAAATCAGCGTGGCACACACACAGGCATAAAGAGCCCCTTCGAACAGCGCTTCATGCCAGACCAGGCGCAGCACGCCCAAACGCCGCAAACACCAGTCCAGCAACATGAAAATCGGGATTGCCAGTAACAACGCCTGAGCAATCGGTGGCAGATAGACTCCGCCAATCTCGAAATCAATGGGCAAGTTGCGGTTCTCCTTCCAGTGCTTCAGGTTGCAAATATTCGCCGTGGCGTTCGAGGAACGACATGACAATCAGCAGCGCTACGCGCATGCGGAACACCGACCACAAATGCTCATGGCTGGCGGTGTGCAGTTCGTCCAGCTCATCGCCCAGTTCGTGCAGGGTGTCCAGCAGCGTCGCGAATCGCACGTCCTGGCGTCCGGCGACGAGGCGACCGGTCTTGCGCAACGCCGAGGCCAGGCGCTGGCTGAAGACTTCGGTGACCAATGCGTTGTTCTGCGCCTGTTGCCGCAGCTGATGCATGGCCACGCCCAATGCCACGCAAGCCAGGCTGATCTCATACAAGCGTTGCATGGAACGATCATTCACCGCCGGCAACAAGCCAAGCATGCTGGTCAGACGATCGACCATCCGACTCTCGAAGGCAAACTGTTGCTCATCGGTGGCTGGCAGTTTGCTCAACTGATAAACCTGCTCCCGCGCTTCGCCGTACAGGCGGCGAATACGCAGGGCCGGACGAAACGGAAAGATCAACGCATAGACAATCAAGGCCAGCATCGCTGCGCTGACATAGGCACCTGCGAACTCGAACCACTGAATCGCGGTGTTTTGCCCGGTGCCGACGTTCTGCGGCCCGATCATGAGGAAACTGGACAAGCCAAGCCCCATGCCGATACCGGCAGTGGCCGGACTGGAAATACCTACAGCTATGGCGTACAGCAGCGGCGCCAGCAACAAGGCCAGCAGCTCGAAATCACTGATTGCCGGCACCAGCATGAATTGATAGAACGCCGATACCACCAGCGCCAGAGCCAAACCCCGGGCATAGCTTTGCGCGGCCATCAGCGGACGCGGGAAGGTCGCCATCAGCGAGCAGAGAATCCCCACCAGCACCATTCCGCCGCGCGCACCATCCCACGCCGTTTCGATCCAGATCAACCCGGCGACCAATAGCGCGGTAAAGGCCCGGATCGCGTTCATCGAGGCGAGGGTGAAATCCAGGTGGAGCGGACTGGTCTGGCCGCGATACAGGCAACTGGCCGGTCGCCCTTCCTGGATGGCGTCACTCAGCTCAAGAATCTGTTCCAGTTGCTGCAGCAGTCGCGCCTGCTCCCAGCGCAACGCCCACGCCAGTGAGCGCAAGGCCGCACTCATGTTCTCGGTCTGTTGCTCGGCTTTGTACGCCAATGATTCGAATCGTTGCTGCAGCGAGACAAAACGCTGCCGATCCTGCCCAGAAAGTGCTCGGCCCTGCTGGGCCAATTGATCAAGCAACGCCAATTCCTCGGTTCGCAACTGCTGAACCTCTAGCGGCAGATCTCCCTCCCAGCGTTCCATGAGCAATTCGCGTTGATGACGCAAAGCGGTCAGTCGCGACGTGAGCAGCATCAGTTGATTGCCGAGCAGCAAAACCAGGTTGTCGGCGCTGCGCAAGCGCGGCGCGTCGAAATACAAATGACGCCGCAAGCCTTCCAGCGCACTGATTTCACCGAGCAGTTGCATTTGTCGACGCTGAAAATCCGCTTCGCTCTCTTCAGTGCGAAGCACTTCGGCGGCGTGGCTGGCGGCGAGTTTGATCACCTGATCGATCTTGGCAAAATAACCCTTGGCTACGGCCTCCGGCCGGGCTGTCAGCAAACTGACCACGCAGACGCATGCGACTGCCAAAAGGGTTTCGGTGACACGGGTGACGGCAAGCAGAAAAGTGCCGTCCTGATCTGGAATCGCCAGCAGGGCCACGACCACCGCCGTGTAACCACTGAGCACGAACGCCTGGGAGCTGGTGTAGCGCAATAACGTGCCACCCGCCGTGCACAGCGCCAGCCACAGCGCCAAGGTTGTAATGAATGGCAGCGGCGCCTGGGGAAAGATTGCCATGATCAACACCGCCACCGCCGCGCCGACCGTAGTGCCGATCACTTGGCCAAAACTGCGCGCCAGCGCCATCCCCGCCAGCGGTTGGCTGACAATGACCACAGCCATGATCGACCACTTGGGCTGCTCGAGATCAAAAACGAACGCCAGGTAAAGGGTCAACAACCCGGCGGCGATGGTCCGCAGGGCAAACAGCAAAACAGCCTGACCGGGATGGATCAAAGCTTTGAAGTAAGCAAACAGCGCAGGCATGGGCATACTCATCAAAACGACTTCTGCAAGCGTAGACACTGCAGCAAAAGCCTGACGGATTTCACAGTCGACACGACTCGTAGGACGATTCGCAGGCAAGGGTTTGACTCACGCGCCAAGCTGACCGAAGCTTGCCGCTCTGCTCAAGTTCGACGCTTCGGAAACCCGCATGACTCAGTCCCGCCGCAATCTGCTGATAGGCCTTGGCCTCGTACTGATCCTCGGCATCGTCTGGCTGTCTCTGCGCAGCAGCACACCGACCATTCCCGATGCAATCAAGCATGGCTACAGCGAAGCATTAAACGCCGCCCGGGTTGGTGAACCCGGTGCAGCGCGCCAGTTGTACCAACAATTGGGCCGTCCGGACATCTCTGTTAAACGCCGAGTGTGGTTGCATGCCGAGTTGCCCAATTACCCTAGCCCGCAGGCGTTGAAACTGGCTGACATCGACTTGCACCACGCGGCGCCGCAAGTTCGGGTGGCGGCGATTAATAGTGTTGTGGGCCTGGTACCCGGTGGGCAACGGAGTCTGTTGCTCGCGCCGTTGCTCGATGACGCAGAGGAAAGCGTGCGATTCGCCGCGATCAACGCCCTGCTCGGCCTGACCCCGGATGAGTTGGGGCTGTACTTCGCGCCGTTGCAGCAAGCCACCGATGGCTGGCAACAGGCACTTGAAGGCCAGCCGGAGAGCGCCGCCAATTACGCGCAACTGGCGCGCCTCTATATTCACAACGCCGAATACAAACAGGCCCAACTCGCCCTGGACAACACGCTGCGACTGGAACCGGGCAACCTGTCGGCACTGGTCATGCAGATCGATGTGCTCGACCGTCAGGGCCAAAGCGATGCAGCGCGCCAACTGCTTGCCCGGCAGCTCAAGGCTCAGCCCGATTCCGCTTACCTGCAACACGCTCTCGGTTTGTGGCTGTTGCACCACGGGCAGCGCGAATATGCCCTGCTAGGCTTGTCCAAAGCCGTGGAGCTTGAGCCGGACAACAAGGATTATCGCTACGACCTCGCGACCACGCTGCATAGCGCCGAGGAGCTGGAAGCGGCGCAAAACCAGTTGCAGGAGATCGTCCAGCGCCACCCGGCCGACCGCAAGGCGCGGGTTTTGCTGATCAACTATTGGAAAGAAAGCGGCCAACTGCAAAACGTGCAGATTCTGTTGGCGCAGCTTGAGCAACTCAATCCGGATGACCCGGCTTTACAGCAAGGCCTTTGACGCGATTCTTACCGCCAGTTCGACACATTCAGCAACGAGGTTCGGAACTGCCATCACGGCGCAAGGTCAAGTTAATGAGGTCACCGCTTGATCAAGCGGAACCGCTTCCCCTAGTCACCAGAGGACATTATTTGTCTACTTCTAACGAGTTGATCAGTGCAAAAGCCGCCACCGGCATTGTGGGTATGGACGACATCCTGGCGGGTGGCTTGTCTCGCGGCCATGTGTTTTTGCTGGAGGGTGAACCCGGAACCGGCAAAACCACGGTTGCTTTGCATTTTCTTATGGCCGGCGCGCGAGCCGGTGAACGCTCGTTGTACATCACACTGTCGGAAACCGAAGTCGAACTTCGACAAGGTGCGCTATCGCACGGCTGGACGCTCGACGACAACATCAAGATCTTTGAACTGACCCCGCCGGAAAGCCTGCTCAATGCTGAGCACCAGCAGAGCCTGCTGTATTCCTCCGACCTGGAGTTGGGCGAAGCCACCAAACAGATATTCGACGCGGTCGAGCAATACAAACCTACACGCGTGGTACTCGACAGCCTGTCGGAGATCCGTCTGCTGGCGCAGAGCTCTTTGCGCTATCGCCGGCAGATTCTGGCAATCAAGCATTACTTTGTGCGTTATAACGCCACCGTTCTGCTACTCGACGACCTGACCACTGAGTCTCTCGACAAAACCGTGCACAGTGTCGCCCACGGGGTGATTCGCCTTGAAGAGTTGACCCCCAATTACGGCGCCGAGCGACGTCGGGTGCGGGTGGTCAAATATCGTGGTCAGAAATATCGCGGCGGGTTCCATGACTTCACCATCATGGGCGATGGCCTGCATGTGTTCCCGCGACTGGTCGCTGCTGAGCACCGTGGCGACTATCCACGCTTGCAACTGTCCAGTGCCATCAAGGAGTTGGACGCCCTGCTCGGCGGCGGTATCGAGACCGGCTCCAGTACGTTGATTCTCGGCCCGGCAGGTACCGGCAAATCATTGATCGCGATGATCTTCGCTGCCGCTGCGGTTAAACGCGGCGAAAAAGCGGCCTTGTTTATTTTCGATGAAGAGCTGGGCCTGTTGTTCGAGCGCATGAAAAACATCGGCGTCGATCTCAAGGCACTGCAGGCGACCGGCAATCTGCTGATCGAACAAGTGGATGCAGCCGAACTGTCGCCGGGCGAGTTTTCTCATCGTGTGCGACGCTGCGTCGATGAGCTTGAGATCAAAACCGTGGTCATCGACAGCATCAACGGCTATCAGGCCGCCATGCCGGAAGAGAATGCGCTGGTCCTGCACATGCACGAACTGCTGCTGTACCTGAACCGCAAAGGCGCGGCAACGTTCATGACGGTTGCGCAACACGGACTGGTGGGCGACATGCAAGCGCCGGTGGACATTACCTATCTGGCTGACACGGTGATTCTGTTGCGCTACTTCGAAGCGCTGGGCAAAGTGCGCCGTGCGATTTCGGTGATCAAGAAACGCACCGGCAGCCACGAATCGACCATCCGCGAATACCTGATTTCCGCAAAAGGCATGACCATCGGCGCACCTCTGGAATCCTTCCAGGGTGTGCTACGCGGCGTACCGACCTATATGGGCGAGAAGAATCCGCTGCTTCGGGAAGCGGACCTGTGACCATTCAGCTTTCATTGGCCGAACGGGCGCTGATTCTGGCGCCCTTGGGCCGCGACAGTCAGATTGCGCTGATGATTCTCGACGAGGCAGGTTTTTGCGCAGAGATATGCCCCAGCCTGGGCAAACTCTGCACCGAGCTAGAACACGGTGCGGGTCTCTTGCTGATCGCGGCCGAGGCGCTGGGAGGGCCGGACATCGAGGCGCTGGTGCTGCATCTGGAGCAGCAACCGGCCTGGTCTGACCTGCCGATCGTCTTGTTGACTCACCATGGCGGCCACGAACAAAGTCCCTTTTCACGTCTCAGCAGCCTCTTGGGCAACGTCACGTTCCTCGAACGGCCATTTCATCCCGCCACGCTGGTGAGTATGGTTTCTGCCGCGCTGCGTGGACGGCGACGACAGTACGAGGCCCGCGACCGCCTGATCGACCTGAGCGAGAGCGAACGGCGTCTGCAATCGACACTGGAAAGCCTTGAGCACCAGGTCGAAGAGCGCACGGCGCAACTGCGCCACAACGAGGAAGCATTACGCCAGTCGCAAAAAATGGAAGCCGTTGGCCAGCTCACCGGCGGTATCGCCCACGACTTCAATAATATGCTGACCGGGATCATCGGCAGTCTGGAACTGCTGCGCCGACGTCTGGCCCGTGGTCGTCTCGATGACCTCGATAGCCTGATCGACCTGGGCGTGACTTCCGCCAATCGCGCCGCCGGCCTGACTCACCGCTTGCTGGCTTTTTCCCGGCGGCAATCGCTCGATTCCAAAGCGGTGCAAATGAATACCTTGGTGCTGTCTATGGGCGAGCTGCTGCAGCGCAGTCTCAACGAGAGCATTCAGCTGGAAATGCGCCTGGACGACAAACTCTGGGTAGCGGAAGCCGATCCGAATCAGCTGGAAAGCGCCCTGCTCAATCTGGTGATCAATGCCCGCGACGCCATGCCCGATGGCGGCAAACTGGTGGTCGAGACCAGCAATGAGGTGCTGAACCGCGAATTCACCGAGGCCTACAGCAATCTGGAACCGGGTGAGTACGTGGTGCTCAGTGTCACCGACAACGGCAGCGGCATGCCGGAAAGCGTGATGAACCGTGCTTTTGATCCGTTTTTCACGACCAAACCGATTGGCCAGGGCACTGGCCTCGGTTTGTCGATGATTTATGGCTTCAGTAAACAATCGCGCGGCCATGTTTCGATCGATAGTGAGGTTGATCAAGGCACCACGGTCAAACTTTACCTGCCGCGCTTTCGCGGTGAAGAAATCGAACTCCCCGCCGCCGATACCCAGCAAGCGCCGCATGCCATGGATGGCGAAACCGTGCTGATCGTCGAAGACGACCCGGCCGTCCGCGTGCTGGTTTGCGCGGTGCTCAGTGAGTTGGGGTACGCCTTTGTCGAAGCCAGCGACGCCGATAGCGCCGTGCCGATTTTGAACTCGACACAGCGTATCGATCTGTTGATCAGCGACGTCGGTTTGCCGGGCATGAACGGTCGTCAGCTGGCGGAAGTGGGCCGGCAATACCGACCCGGTTTGAAGGTGCTGTTCATCACGGGGTACGCCGAGCACGCAGCGGTGCGCGGGGGCTTCCTCGATTCGGGAATGCAGATGATCACCAAACCGTTCACATTCGATCTGCTCACGGCGAAGGTGCGCGAGATGATCAAAATCTGAAAGCACTGAATTATGAATTCGCTGAACATGTAGGAGCTGCCGAAGGCTGCGATCTTTTGACCTTCGTTTAAAACCCAACGTCAAAAGATCGCAGCCTGCGGCAGCTCCTGCATTTGTATCAGGCGAGCAGTTCCTGAATCTTTTCCTGCAATATGTCGAGATCGAACGGCTTTTCGAGGATCGGTGCCTTTTGCGTGATCGGGCTGCCGGTCTCGCGAATCTCTTGCGGGTAGCCGCTGATAAAAATCACTTTCAAATCCGGTCGAAGCTTTACCGCAGGCTCTGCGATCTGCACGCCGGAAATGCCGCCGGGCAGGCGAAAATCGGTGATCAACATGTCCAGGTGCGGTTTACTTGCGAGAATCTCGAAGGCCTGCTCGCCATTTTCAGCTTGCAGCACGCGATAGCCCTGCCCCGACAGATAATCTGTCAGAACCATCAAGATAACCGGTTCGTCTTCGACGACGAGTACTACATCTTGCGCATCTACGCTCATGGGAAGCCTTTGTTCGGTCAATAGCTGCTGATACGACCGTGTGGTCACTCAGAGGTTGCGTCGGATATGCCGTTTTCCTGGATTGGCAGACAAACGCGAAACAGGGCGCCTTCGTTGATTTCACTCTCGACGACGATGGAGCCGCCATGGGCGGCGACGATCTGCTCGGAAATGAACAGACCCAGCCCGAGCCCGGCGACCACTGTCTTGGCAGAGACCCGTTCAAACTGTTGAAAAATACGTTTCTGGTTCTCGGCGCTGATACCGATGCCGTGATCCTGAACCTCGATCCGCGCCTCGTCGTCATCGCGATAAACACGTACTTGAATCGGGCTGCGGCCACCGTAGCGCAGCGCATTGGTGATCAAATTGGTCACCACTTGCTCGATACGGAATTCATCCCAGTTGCCCTCGACCGGCTCAGGCGCGGTAAACGACACTTCGGTTTCGGCGGCTTCGATCTGCTGGGCAAAGTTTTGCAGCAGGTTGCTGACCAGTTGCACCAGATCGAATCGGTTTGGCCGGATCGACAGCTTGCCGGTGCGAATCCGCGAGACGTCGAGCATGTCTTCGATCAAGCGGATCAAGCTTTTGATCTGACGCTCGTCGCGATCGACCATCGCATGCATCTTGTCGAGGGTGAACGCCGCCGCGTTGTCGCGCGCCAGATGCATTTTGCGCAACTGGGTTTCGAGGATCAGACCATTGAGCGGAGTGCGCACTTCGTGGGCGACGATCGACATGAAGTCGTCGCGCATGCGCACAGCCTGCTCCAGCTCCCGTTGCGTGCTCTGCAATTGTTGCAGCAACGCTTCCTGCTCGCGCCGGGCCTGCTCCAGCGCCTCAACCTGCTGCTTCATCGCCTTGCTCTGGCGGTACAGATCGACGAACACGTTAACCTTGCTCTTCACCGCGTGAATATCCAGCGGCTTGTGCAGGAAGTCCACCGCCCCGCTCTCATAGCCCTTGAACGCGTAATTGAGCTCACGGCCGGCGGCACTGACGAAGACGATCGGGATGTTCTTGGTTTTCTCGGTGCCGCGCATCAACTCGGCCAGTTCGAAGCCATTCATGCCGGGCATCTGCACATCAAGAATGGCCATGGCGAATTCGTGTTGCAGCAGCAGCGACAGCGCTTCGTCCGCGGACAGCGCTTTATAGACCGTGCGGTCTTCACGCTTGATCAGCGCTTCGAGGGCCAGCAGGTTCTCTGGCAGATCGTCGACGATCAGCAGTTTGGCTTGGATATTACTCAGCATGCGATTCGTTCCAGCTCGACAAGCAGACGGCCGATGCCGCGAATGGGTAAGACATGATCCGGCTGCTGAAGCTTCAGCGCTGCCAGGGGCATGGTGGCGACCTGAGCATCGTCAGGGTCCTGCACAATCGTCAGGCCGCCGTAACGTTTGACTTCGGCGAGGCCGCGCGCGCCATCGTGATTGGCGCCCGTCAGCAGCACTGCCGCCAGAGCCGTGCCGTAAACGGCGGCGGCGGATTCGAACAGGAAATCGATCGAAGGTCGAGAATAGTGCAGGCGATCCTCAAGACTGAGCGACAGACTGCGATCTTCCTCCACCGACAGGTGATAGCCGGGGGTCGCGAAATACACCGTGCCCGGTCGGATATCCTGTTTGTCGACGGCCTCCAGCACCGGCATCGCCACACGCCGGGCAAACACATCGGCCAATTGGCTGCGCCGCTCTTCAGGTAGGTGCAAGACAATGATGATCGGCAGCGCGAAACCTTTACGCAACGGCCCTAGCAGGCTCAATAACGCCTCCACGCCTCCGGCGGAAGCACCCATCACAATGGCCTCGACCCGAGGCAAATCCGCAGCGTCGCTCATGATTTGCGGTAGATCCGTTCCTGTTTGACCAGCGGCTCGAACTGGCTCGAATAGTTGGAAAAATCCAGCGTCTCTTTGCTGCCAAGCACCAGGAAACCACGATGACTCAACGATTCGTGGAACAGCCCGAAGGCGCGATCCTGAAGCTTCTTGTTGAAATAGATCAGAACGTTGCGACAGGAGATCAACTGGGTTTCCGAAAACACGCTGTCGGTCGCCAGGCTATGGTCGGCGAAGGTTACGTTTTCGCACAGACTCTTGTCGAAAATCGCATAGCCGTACGCCGCCGTGTAGTAATCCGCAAACGAGCGCTGACCGCCGGCCTGCTGGTAGTTGGCGGTGTAGGCGCGGACGTTCTCGAGCGAGAAAATCCCCTGCTTGGCCTTGTCCAGCGAACGCGGGTTGATATCAGTGGCATAAATGATGGTGCGGTCAAGCAGGCCTTCTTCGCGCAGCAGAATCGCCATCGAATAAACCTCCTCGCCCGTACTGCATCCGGCAATCCAGATTTTCAGCGACGGATAAGTGCGCAGCAGCGGCACCACTTCATTGCGTATTGCCAGAAAGTGCGACGGATCGCGAAACATCTCGCTGACTGGAATCGTCAGCAACTGCAGCAGCTGCATGAACGCCGTCGGATCGTGCAGGACCTTTTCCTGCAGGGCCGAAATGGTCGCGCACTCGAACTGGCTCAGCGCGTGCTGCACCCGGCGCTTGATGGAAGCGCCGGAGTAATCGCGAAAATCGTAGCTGTACTTGAGGTAAATGGCCTCGATCAACAGACGTAGTTCGATCTCGCTGTTGCGTTCGGTCGGACTGCTGCGTTCCACTAAATACGTTCCATCTTCGGTAACCACACGCGAATCAGCGAGAACAAGCGATCCAGATCGATGGGCTTGGCCAGATAATCGTTGGCGCCGGCCTGCAGGCAGCGCTCCTGATCGTCCTTCATCGCCTTGGCCGTGACCGCAATGATCGGCAGCTTGCGCCAGCGCGGATTCTTGCGGATTTCAATGGTGGCTTCGTAGCCATCCATTTCCGGCATCATCACGTCCATCAGCACCAGGTCGATGTCCTCGACTTCATTCAATTTATCAATCGCTTCGCGACCATTTCGGCCGATCACCACGACTGCACCTTTATGTTCCAGCGCGCTGGTCAGGGCGAAGATGTTGCGCACGTCATCGTCCACCAGCAGCACTTTGCGACCCTCGAAGACCTTGTCGCGACTGCGCGCCGTCTTGAGCATCTTCTGCCGTTCATGGGACAACTGCGATTCGACTTTGTGCAGAAAGAGTGTGACCTCATCCAGCAGCCGCTCTGGCGAGCGCGCGCCCTTGATGATGATCGAGCGCGAATACTTGCGCAGCTCGGCCTCTTCGTCGCGGGTCAGGTTGCGCCCGGTGTAGACGATGACTGGCGGGAACGAGCAGATATCTTCGGTCGACATGCGTTTGAGCAGGTCATTGCCATGCATGTCCGGCAGTTTCAAATCGATGACCATGCAGTCGTAGATCGTCGTGCGCAACAGTTCCAGGGCATCCTGGGCCAGGCCGACAGCGGTGATCTCGATGTCTTCGTCACCGATCAGGCGCGCGATGCTTTCACGCTGCAAATCGTCGTCTTCCACCAGCAAAACGCGTTTGACCTTCTGCGTCAGCTTGGCTTCGAGGCGAGCGAACACGTCCTTGAGTTCTTCGCGAGTGGTCGGTTTCACCGCGTAGCCGATGGCGCCCATGTGCATGGCGGCTTCGACGCGGTCTTCAACCGAAATCACATGTACCGGAATGTGCCGTGTGCCGGCGTGTTCCTTCAGACGTTGCAGCACCGTCAGGCCGGAATGATCCGGCAGGCGCATGTCGAGCAGGATCGCATCCGGCACGAACTCTTTGGCCAGGTCATAACCTTCGTCAGCGCCATGGGCAACCAGGCACTGATAGCCCAGTTCGTGAGCCAGGTCATAAAGGATGTGGGCAAAATTCGGTTCATCCTCCACCACCAGAATGCAGCGGGTGGCGAACGGAGCCCTGTCGCGGTCATCGGCAAACCGCGGAATAACCACCGGCGCGGTGGAAACCGGCGCAGTGACGCGCGGGATAACCGGCGTGACGGCCGGCGGCGTAAGGCTCAGAGGCGCGCTCGGCGCCTCGCCGTTTTCACTGTATTGACGCGGCAATACCAGCGTAAACGTGCTGCCCTGCCCCGGTGCGCTGGTGACGCTGATCGAACCACCGAGCAAGGTCGCCAGGTCTCGGGAAATCGACAGCCCCAGACCAGTGCCGCCGTATTTGCGGTTGGTGGTGCCGTCGGCCTGGCGGAAGGCTTCGAAAATGCTTTCCTGCTGGTCCTGCGCGATACCGATGCCCGAATCGCGAACGATGAAAGCGATGTGGTCGTTCGGCTGACCGGCGATGGTCAGGCTGACGGAGCCCTGCTCGGTGAATTTGAGTGCGTTGGATAACAGGTTTTTGATCACCTGTTCAAGACGCTGGCGGTCGGTGAACATCGTCGCCGGCGCATCGTTGTGCAATTCGACGTTGAAGGTCAGGCGTTTGTCTGCGGCCAGTGGTTCAAACATGCCGCGCAAGCCGTCGGCGAGACGCGCCACATTGGTATTTTCCGGAATGACTTCCAGCTTGCCAGCTTCGACTTTGGAAATGTCGAGGATGTCATTGATCAGGTTGAGCAGATCGTTGCCGGCCGAATAGATCGATTCGGCGAACTTGACCTGTTCGGCGCTGAGGTTGTCCTGCGGGTTCTCGGCCAACAGCTTGGCCAGAATCAGCGAACTGTTCAGCGGCGTGCGCAGTTCGTGGGACATGTTGGCGAGGAATTCGGACTTGTACTTGCTCGAGCGCTGCAACTCTTCGGCGCGCTCTTCAAGTTGCGCCTGCGCCTGATTGAGTTCGGAGTTCTTCAGGTCCATGGCGTCGCGCTGCTCGGCCAGTGTCTGCGCCTGTTCGGCAAGCTGCTCGTTGGTCTGTTCCAGTTCGACTTGCTGGGTTTCCAGATGCGCTTGAGATTCCTTGAGAATCCGCGACTGCTCTTCGAGCTCTTCGTTGGCGGTTTTCAGTTCTTCCTGCTGCACCTGCAACTCTTCGTTGAGCTGCTGGGTTTCGGCGAGGACTTCCTGCAAGCGCTGACGGTAACGCGCAGCTTCGATCGAGGTGCCGATGTTGCTGGCAATCAATTCCAGCAATTCGATGTCGCGTTCTGTGAGCGGGCGCAGAAAGCCCAGTTCGACCACGCCATTGATGCGGTCGTCGTCGCTGGTCGGTACCACCAGCACACTGTGCGGCAGGCCTTCGCCCAGACCCGAGCTGACTTTGAAGTAGTCGGCCGGCACCGAATCGAGACGAATCAGCCGTCCTTGGTGGGCGACCTGGCCGACGATGCCTTCGCCGCTGTAGATCGACTGATCCTGTTCCTCCTGCTCGCGGGAGAAGCCGTAAGTGGCAACGCGTTTGAGACCGCCGTGTTCTTCTCGCACATACAACGCTGCTACCGCGGTGCCCAGGTATTGCGCACAAAACTGCAGAATATTGCGTCCGAGCAGATTCAGGGTCAGCTGCCCCAGCACTTGCTCGGCAAGCTGTGTCTGACCATTGCGCAGCCACGCCTGCTTCTCCAGACGCTCGGCGCTGGCCAATTGTGCCGCCAGATTGGCAGCGTAATTGGTGGAAAGGTTGAGCAAATCCCGGCGGCCGATGTAGGCCAGCAAAGCACTGATACCGATAATGAAGATCAAGTAAAGCGTGATGCTCCAGATCGTCGTGGTGCGCACGTCTTCGTTGCGCGTGGTCCGCAGCAACTGCTCGGTCTGGATAACGTCTTCAAACTGCTTGCGGATTTCATCCGTCAGGCGCTTGCCCCGGCCGGACTTGACCGCAGCGCGATAATCGCCACTGGTGCGCTGCAGATCGATCATCGACTGGGCGTAATTGGCCCATTCCACTTGCAGCGCTTGCAAACGACGCAGGCGATCGGTTTGCGCCGGGTTGTCGGCCGTCAGCTCCATCAACGTCGTCAGGGCCACGGCGATGCGTGGTTTGGCGGTCTCGTACGGATCGAGGAAGTGCTCGTCGCCGCTGAGCAGATAACCGCGCATGCCGGTTTCCAGATCGACGGTGAGTTTCACCGCCTCATTGGCGTTATTGATCACCCGGTCAGTGTGCTCGACCCATTGGATCACCGACAGCAAATAGGTGATCAGCGAGACGAAGAACACGGCGCTGAGTACGCCGACACCCAGCGGCAGGCTGACGTTGCGACTCAGGAGTTTGCGAAACCGTTGCTCATCAACCGAAGACGGAGAGGACATGGGGAAGCCTTGTCGAACTGTTGAAAACCCGAGAGTTTGCCCCAAAACCCCTAGCTGGATCCATTTTTCTCACACAAATGATGGCTTTTTCCTACATACGCCAGCGCATGAGACGACGCCAGCAGTTATCCTTGCCGCATCGCACTGACCTGTTCTTTTTTGTATCAGACCGGGAACTTGTGGCCACACGCCACTTACTCATGCATGAGTCCGGCGATTTTGATTGACCGGTATCCCCGATTTCATTTTTTGAGAGTCCTGCCATGTCCACCAATCCTCCGATCATCCTTGTCGTCGAAGACGATGCCATCGTGCGCATGCTTATCGTCGATGTGCTGGAGGAGCTGGACTACAAGGTCGTGGAAGCCGACGGCAGCGAGCAGGCCCTGGAGGTCCTTAAGGACGAAAGCCAGCGCATCGACCTGATGATGACGGACATTGGCTTGCCGGGTATGGACGGCCATGAATTGGCAACCGAAGCGCGCAAACTGCGTCCGGATCTGCAGGTCATGTTCGCCAGTGGCTATGCTGAAGCCGCGGAGATCCCGAAGGACATGCATATGATCGGCAAGCCATTTTCCATCGATCAGTTGCGTGACAAGGTCAAAGGCATCCTCGCAAGCCAAGCAGCAAACTAGCCCCCAGCTTTCATTGTTATCGACCCGCCGTCAGCCTGACAGGGCGCATTGGCCAAGGACCCTGAGTCCTGTGGTTTAATTGCGCCCTTTTTTGCCCGTTTGCTCAGGATTACCCTTCATGATCCAACCTTCCGCCACCAAAGTGCTGGTCATCGGTTATGTCTGGCCGGAACCGCAATCTTCGGCGGCCAGCGGCCATGTCATGCAGATCCTGCAGACCTTTCGGGAGCAAGGATGGGAAATCACCTTCAGTAGCCCTGCCGGCCCTGGCGAACACAAGGCTGACCTGGATGCCCTGGGCATACGCGAAGTGCCGATCGAGCTGAACAACAGCAGTTTTGACCGCTTTGTCAGCGAGTTGGCCCCGGACATCGTTCTGTTCGACCAATTCATGATGGAAGAACAATTCGGCTGGCGGGTCGAAAAAAACTGCCCGCAGGCATTGCGCGTGCTGGAGACCTCGGACCTGCAAAGCCTGCGGCATGCCCGTCATCAGCGCCTGAAAAATCACCTTAAACACACCGACGATCAAAACGATTTCAGCGCACTGTATTCGCCTGCGTTGCCGGAAGAGTTCGAATTGATGGCCGATTCCGACCTGGCCAAACGCGAGATCGCCGCGCTGTACCGATGCGACCTGAACCTGATGATTTCGGAAGTCGAAATCCAACTGCTGATTGAGCAGTTCGGTGTGCCTCAAGAATTGTTGCACTGGTGCCCGTTGATGGTCGAACCGCCCCGCCAGCCGCCCCGTGCGTTTGAGCAGCGCGAACACTTTCTGAGTATCGGTAACTTCCGGCACGCACCCAATTGGGATGCAGTGCTCTGGATGAAAACCGCGATCTGGCCTTTGATTCGCCAACAACTGCCCAGCGCTCAGTTGCATATTTACGGGGCTTACACGCCGCCCAAGGCCACTGCGCTGCATAACCCTGCCCAAGGTTTTCATGTCATGAACTGGGCTGAAGATGCGCTGCAAGTGATGTCCGCCGCCAGAATCTGTCTGGCACCCTTGCGTTTCGGCGCCGGAATCAAAGGCAAACTGGTCGACGCGATGCTCTGCGGAACGCCAAGCGTCACCACGCCGATCGGTGCTGAAGCCATGCATGGCGACCATCCGTGGCCTGGGCGGATCGCGCAGAGCGCCGAAGCCATCGCCCGCCAAGCCGTTGAGCTTTATCAAAATGAAGCGGCATGGAAACAGGCTCAGACATTCGGTTTTTCGTTGCTCACCGATCGCTATCGCCAAGCGGTACATGGCGCCGCTCTGATCGAAAAGTTGCACGACTGCCGGGCGCATTTGAAGCAGCGTCGAACCAGCAACTTTACCGGCAGTATGTTGCGCCACCACTTGCATAAAAGTACGCAGTACATGGCGCAGTGGATTGAAGCGAAAAACAGGACATAAGCAAATCCACACTTTTATATGTCCCGTTACAAACAAGCAGAAAAATAATTTGGTTTTTTCCTGAATCAAAATGACAGTTTAAACAAGCGTTGATATTCCATATAAATACCTTCAGTCGTTGCCTGCGACAGGCCTCGCACTTTCTAACTAAAGGTATTCATATGAACGCTCTATCTTCAAACCGCAACTGGATGAAGACTACACCAAACATTGATTCATTATCCCTCAGCAAGATGTGTCTGCCGGGCACGCATAACGCGGGAAGTGACTGGAAGGCTTCCTACGCATTTCTGCCCGGGGCGCATTTCCTGGCGTGCCAACATGATTCGTTCTACGCACAACTGAACCACGGCGCACGGGCGCTTGATCTACGCCTGGTGTGTTTAAGCAATAAAAATGGCGTCGACAAATTCCGCTTCTGCCATGACAAATACCTGTCGTCGCGCACGCTTGGTGATCTTTTCCGAGATCTCAAACAGTTCCTGAGAGAGAACCCGGACGAATTCGTCATTCTGGATTTCCATGAACTTTCCAGTAGCGAGGGACCATTCGACTTCAAGGAGTCTAACGGTCTGATCAAGTTTTTCATCGGCAGCCTTATTATCGAAACGGGAGAAACACACAGAAGCCTTGCGACGCTTAAACGCGACAGTATTTCCAAACGGGTTTTACTTACCGGGCCCTCCCATCCTGATCTGGATTACAACCTGTTCGCCCCGCAGATCGAACATCAATGGGTCGGCAAGGGTTCGTTTCTCACAGCCACTTTGAAAAGCTTCATCAGTGAGCTATTGCAAAACCCACAAAGCCAATGGAGCCCATGGTCGTTATCTGCAGCCGTGTACACTGTTCCGATCGGCCCCGTCGATATTCACGAAGAACTGAATGAGTGGTTTGATCCGCGCAAAAGCGACTGGGCCAGCAAGTGCAACATCATCAACGTTGACTTCATCGAAGAGTCCAACATTGTTGCCTACTGCCGCGAAGCTAATATCGCCAAAGCGCTGATGTAATCACGCAGCGGTGCGATCAGATCGCTATCTTTGTGCAGATATTTCCAGGTCTTGGCGAATCAGCATTCCCCCTCTACGCTTGGGTAGAAATCACCCGGACGGCGGCGGCCAACACCGCCGCCTGCCAATCATTTTCTCGTCCCACGGAAGGGTCGACCCAGCAATAGGGATGTTGCCATGCCGCAAAACACGCTCGACAAGAAAAACTGGATGAGCCACGTGCTGGAGATCGGATGCTTGAAGCTCACCGACCTCGTCTGGCCCGGCGCACACAATTGTGGCATGGACAGAAAACCACCCGATCATGACCCTGTCTTCGGTCATTGGACGGTGTGCCAGAACGGTTCTTTCACCTGGCAACTGGAAAACGGCGCACGGGCTTTCGATATCCGTCTCGGCTACGACCCGGCCCCGGCAGCTCCGGCATTTTACTTCCATCACAACGGCTACAAATCCGGGCGCAACCTGGACGACCTGGTCGACGCCGTCACCGCATTTCTTGATCAGCATCCCGATGAGTTTCTCATCCTTGATTTTCATCAATTGGGCGACGGTGACAAACCCTTTGGTTATCGACAACTGCATGAACGGCTGATGCAGGGCTTGGGCTCGCGCCTGATTTCATTCGAGGACGCGCACCTCGACGTGGCGCACCTCAAGCGCGCGAGTGCCCTGCGCAGAATTGTCGCCGCAGTACCGGCAAGACAAGAACTGGACGATCTGTATTACTGGCCGAAAATCCCGCACAAATGGACAGGCGAAGCGTTCGTCTACCCTTCCGACTTGCGCAATCTGATCGCCACCAGCCTCGCCCAGCCGATGCAAGACATTCTGTGGTCCCTGTCGGTCACTGGTTACACTTTTCTCGGGGGGCCGTCGCACCTTGAGCGACATATCAATGACTGGTTTCATTCCTCTCGCGGCTTGACCACCCGGTGCAGCATCATCAACAGCGACTTTTTCGAGGAGTCGGACATCGTCAATCACTGCTGGATCGCCAGCAGCGAGAAAGCGGTTTATGGCGAGAGGCTCCGCGTCACTGTCTGAAAGCGCTGCTGGCCGAGCGCCCCCCGAAAGAGGCATGATCTGGCGGCGATAATTACAAGAGTGCTCTGGAATGACTCGAACAGCCCGGGTGACCGATCCTTCCTACGAACTGATGGATGACCATAACGGGTTGTCCATCATCTATCGTCAACACGGCTTCCCCTGCCCTTTGGTGCGCTGGCACTTTCACAAGGAGTACGAATTGCACCTGATCGTCGCGAGCTCCGGCAAGGTGTTCATCGGCGACTACATCGGCAACTTTTATCCGGAGACGCTGTTTCTCACCGGGCCGAACCTGCCGCATAACTGGATCAGTCAGGTGGCCGGAGATGAAGTCGTGGAAAAGCGCGACATGCTCGTCAACTTCACCGACGAGTTATTCGAGAGCGGCCATCAGGTGTTTGCCGAACTGAAGTCCCTGGCTCCACTGCTGGAACGCGCGCAGTACGGCATCGAATTTCGCTGCAAACGCACCATCCGCCAGGCCATGACATTGATGCAGCGCATTGCCGACACTCAGGGCATCACCCGGCTCGGGCATTTTTTCATCCTCATGGAACTGTTGGCCGCCAGTGATGACTTTCAGTTGTTGTCCGGCGCCACCACTCCGCAACTGGCGGATGAACACAATATCGATCGCACCAACCGCGCCGTCGACTACATCTTCAGCCACTACGCCCGTGACATTTCCCTGGAAGAAGTTGCCGAACATCTGGGCATGACACCGACTTATTTCAGCCGGGTATTCAAACAGGCGACGGGACGCAATTTCATCGAGTTCGTCAACCGTCTGCGCATCAGCAAATCCTGCGAATTGTTGGCAGATGGCGAGAAGCCGGTGACCGAGGTGTGCTTCGAATCGGGCTTCAACAACATCTCCAATTTCAATCGACGCTTTCAGCAACTCAAGGGCATGACGCCGTCGCACTATCGGCGTCTGGCGGTGCAGCGGCTGACTGAACAGAACCTTGGTTGACACTTCGCGGGCCGGGAAACCTATACACATCCAACGACCTATCTCCGCCCGAATCCGCGTCCCTGCGTATGCACTGTCAAAGTCCAGTGCAAAAAAGTATCAACAAAAGTGCGATGGATGATTTGTCAGCCCTCGGATAGAAGGCTGTAATCAGCGCAGATTCTTCCTGCATTCGGAAGACACAAAAACAATAACCGTCCTTCTGCCCCGTCGGGTGCCAGAAAAGGAGTGCACGATGCAACCCACTGCAAAAGCTCTGCTCGCCCTCACCTGCATGACCCTCAGCAGTTTCAGCCTTGGCGCCCAGACCCTCACCATCGCCACCGTCAACAACAGCGACATGATCCGCATGCAGAAACTCTCGAAAACCTTCGAGACCGAGCATCCGGACATCAAGCTCAACTGGGTGGTGCTGGAGGAAAACGTCCTGCGCCAACGCCTGACCACTGACATCGCCACTCAAGGCGGCCAGTTCGACGTGTTGACCATCGGCATGTACGAAGCTGCGCTATGGGGCGGCAAGGGTTGGCTCGAGCCGATGAAAGATCTGCCGGCCGATTACGCACTCGACGACGTGTTCCCGTCGGTGCGCGAAGGCCTCTCGGTTAAGGGTTCGCTGTACGCCCTGCCGTTTTATGCGGAAAGTTCGATCACTTACTACCGCACCGATCTGTTCAAGGATGCCGGGCTGACCATGCCGGAACGCCCGACCTGGGAAGAAATCGCCGGGTTTGCCGAAAAGCTCACCCAAAAGGACAAAGAGCAATACGGCATCTGCCTGCGCGGCAAGGCGGGCTGGGGCGAGAACATGGCGCTGATCACCACCGTCGCCAATGCCTACGGCGCGCGCTGGTTCGATGAACAATGGAAACCGGAATTCAGCGGCCCGGAATGGAAAAATGCGCTGAATTTCTACGTCAACACCATGAAGAAATCCGGCCCGCCGGGCGCGTCGAGCAACGGTTTCAATGAAAACCTCGCGCTGTTCAACAGCGGCAAATGTGCGATCTGGGTCGACGCCAGCGTGGCCGGCTCGTTCGTTACCGACAAGACTCAAAGCAAAGTCGCCGATCACGTCGGCTTCACCTTCGCCCCGCATCAGCTCACCGATAAAGGTTCGGCCTGGCTGTACTCGTGGGCCTTGGCGATTCCGACCAGCTCCAAGGCCAAAGAAGCCGCAAAAACCTTCAGCGCCTGGGCGACATCCAAAGAGTACGGCGAACTGGTGGCGAAAACCGACGGCATCGCCAACGTTCCACCGGGCACCCGCGCCTCGACTTACAGCGATGCGTACATGAAGGCAGCGCCGTTCGCGAAAGTCACTCTGGAATCGCTGAAGGTCGCTGACCCGGCCAAACCGTCGCTGAAACCGGTGCCGTACATCGGCATTCAACTGGTGACCATTCCTGAGTTCCAGGCGGTGGGCACCCAGGTCGGCAAGCTGTTCTCGGCGGCGCTGATCGGCCAGACCACGGTGGATCAAGCCTTGGCCGCCGCCCAGCAGACCACCGAACGCGAGATGAAACGCGCGGGTTATCCCAAGTAACCGCTTCTAAACCTGTGGGAGCTGGCTTGCCAGCGATGACGCCAGCACATGCAACTTCGATGTCGGCTGCTCCATCGCCATCGCGGGCAAGCGCGCTCCCACAGGGTTCGCGTCGATGTCAGGAATGCTGTCTTGCCTGAACATGTATCTGCACCCAATCGGTTGTGATCGCCATGAATACTTCAACTGCCAAAGCCCATATCGACTTGTCCCAGCCGCAGCGTAAAAGCCGCGTGGCCAATCCCGGCTGGTTTCTGGTCAGCCCTTCGGTGGCCCTGTTGCTGCTGTGGATGATCGTGCCGCTGGGCATGACCCTGTACTTTTCGATGATTCGCTACAACCTGCTCTATCCCGGTGAAAACGAATTCGTCGGGTTGGAGAACTTCAGCTACTTCCTCACCGATTCCGGCTTCATGCCCGGCGCTACCAATACCTTGCTGCTGGTCGGCAGCGTGTTGCTGATCAGCGTGGTGTTCGGCGTACTCATCAGTGCCTTGCTGGAAGCCAGCGAATTCCTCGGTCGCGGCCTCGTGCGGGTGATGCTGATCTCGCCGTTCTTCATCATGCCTACCGTCGGCGCGCTGATCTGGAAAAATCTGATTTTCCACCCGGTCTCCGGGATTCTCGCCTATGTCTGGAAACTGTTTGGCGCGCAGCCGGTGGACTGGCTGGCGCACTACCCGCTGCTGTCGATCATCATCATTGTTTCGTGGCAATGGCTGCCCTTCGCGATTCTGATTCTGATGACCGCGATGCAGTCGCTGGATCAGGAACAAAAAGAAGCGGCACGCCTGGACGGCGCCGGCCCCGTCGCGATCTTCTGGCACTTGACGCTGCCGCACCTGGCGCGGCCGATTGCCGTGGTGGTGATGATCGAAACAATCTTCCTGCTATCGGTGTTCGCCGAGATTTTCACCACCACCAATGGCGGCCCCGGCTATGCCTCGACCAACCTCGCGTACCTGATCTACAACCAGGCGCTGGTGCAGTTCGACGTCGGCATGGCCTCGGCGGGCGGCTTGATTGCCGTGGTCATCGCCAACATCGCCGCGATCATTCTGGTGCGGATGATCGGCAAAAACCTGACTGACAAAGCCTGAGGCCTGCCATGACTCTTCATCAATCCCGCCGGCTGCAAAGCCTGCTGCTCGGCACCCTGGCCTGGGCCATCGCGATCGTGATTTTCTTCCCGATCTTCTGGATGGTGATGACCAGTTTCAAAACCGAGATCGATGCCTTCGCGACGCCGCCGCAGTTCATCTTCACGCCGACACTGGAAAATTACCTGCACATCAACGAGCGCAGTGATTACTTCAGTTTCGCCTGGAACTCGGTGGTAATTTCCTTCAGCGCCACGGCGTTGTGTCTGCTGATTGCGGTGCCCGCCGCTTACTCGATGGCGTTCTACGAAACCCAGCGCACCAAAGGCACGCTGCTGTGGATGCTCTCGACCAAAATGCTGCCGCCGGTAGGCGTGCTGATGCCGATCTACCTGCTGGCCAAGAGCTTCGGCCTGCTCGATACGCGCATTGCGCTGATCGTGATCTATACGCTAATCAACCTGCCGATCGTGGTCTGGATGGTTTACACCTACTTCAAGGACATTCCCAAAGACATCCTCGAAGCCGCGCGCCTCGACGGTGCGACGCTGTGGCAGGAAATGGTTCGCGTGCTGCTGCCGATCGCCAAGGGCGGCCTCGCTTCGACCGTACTGCTGTCGCTGATCCTGTGCTGGAACGAGGCGTTCTGGTCGTTGAACCTCACTTCGTCAAAAGCCGCGCCCCTGACTGCGTTGATCGCCTCGTATTCGAGCCCCGAAGGATTGTTTTGGGCCAAGTTGTCGGCGGTATCGACGCTCGCCTGCGCGCCGATTCTGATCTTCGGCTGGATCAGCCAGAAGCAATTGGTGCGCGGCCTCTCGTTTGGTGCCGTCAAGTGAATTGAAAAGCAAAAGATCGCAGCCTCCGGCAGCTCCTACACAGAGCATGCCGTCCCCCGTGCTGCCGCAGGCTGCGATCTTTTGATCTTAAAAAAAATAACAACGCGGAGGCCCATCCCATGGCCAACCTGAAAATCAAGAATCTGCAAAAAGGCTTCGAAGGTTTTTCCATCATCAAAGGCATCGACCTGGAAGTGAACGACAAGGAGTTCGTGGTCTTCGTCGGCCCTTCCGGCTGTGGCAAATCCACCCTGCTGCGCCTGATCGCCGGTCTCGAAGAAGTCAGCGGCGGGACCATCGAACTCGACGGCCGCGACATCACCGAAGTCAGCCCGGCCAAACGCGACCTGGCCATGGTGTTCCAGACTTACGCGCTGTATCCGCACATGACCGTAAAGAAAAACATGTCGTTCGCCCTCGATCTGGCCGGGGTGCCAAAAGCCGAGGTCGAGAAAAAAGTCGGCGAGGCCGCGCGCATTCTCGAACTGGGGCCAATGCTTGAGCGCAAACCGAAACAGCTCTCTGGTGGTCAGCGCCAACGCGTCGCCATTGGCCGCGCCATTGTCCGTAACCCGAAAATCTTCCTGTTCGACGAGCCGCTGTCCAACCTCGACGCCGCCCTGCGCGTGCAGATGCGTCTGGAACTGTTGCGTCTGCACAAAGACCTGCAAGCGACCATGATTTACGTGACCCACGATCAGGTCGAAGCGATGACCATGGCCGATAAGGTTGTGGTGCTCAACGGCGGCCGCATCGAGCAAGTCGGCTCGCCGCTGGATCTGTATCACAACCCGGCAAACCTGTTTGTCGCAGGCTTTCTCGGCACACCGAAAATGGGCTTCCTCAAGGGCCAGATTGCCCGCCTCGACGGCTCGACTTGCGAAGTTGCGCTGGACGCCGGCACGCGCATCACCCTGCCCTTCGATGCTGCCGGGCTTAGCGCCGGCAGCGCGGTAACGCTGGGCATTCGCCCGGAACATCTGGAATTGGCGCAGCCGGGCGATTGCACGCTGCAAGTCACCGCCGACGTCAGCGAACGCCTGGGCAGCGACACCTTTTGCCACGTGATCACCAGCGCCGGCGAGGCCCTGACCATGCGCGTGCGCGGCGACCTGGCCAGCCGTTATGGCGAGCAACTGAGCCTGCGCCTGGACCCGACACATTGCCACCTGTTCGATGCCGAAGGTGTGGCGCTCACCCGCCCACTGCGCGCTGCCGCCTGACTGCGAGAGACTTGCCCGATGAAACTCAACCTGAACAATCTCCACGGCCTGGCAACCGAAGTGAAACTGCCGGCATACAGCCTCAGCGACACCCGCCAAGGCATCGCGCACATTGGCGTCGGCGGTTTCCACCGCGCGCATCAGGCGTACTACACCGATGCGTTGATGAACACCGGCGAAGCCCTTGACTGGGCGATCTGCGGAGTTGGCCTGCGCGCCGAAGACCGCCGCGCTCGCGATGATCTGCAGGAGCAGGATTATCTGTTCACGCTGTTCGAACTCGGTGACAGCGACGGCACCGAAGTGCGCGTCATCGGCGCAATCCGCGACATGCTGCTGGCCGAGGATGACGCCCAGGCATTGATTGACAAACTCGCCGATCCGCAGATCCGCATCGTCTCGCTGACCATCACCGAGGGCGGCTATTGCATCGATGACAGCAACGGCGAGTTCATGGCGCATTTGCCGCAGATCCAGCATGACCTGACTCACCCGCACGCGCCGAAAACCGTGTTTGGTTTCCTCTGCGCAGCTCTGACCAAACGGCGCGAATCCGGGACGCCGGCGTTCACCGTGATGTCCTGCGATAACCTGCCGCACAACGGCGCCGTGACTCGCAAGGCCTTGCTGGCGTTCGCTGCGCTTCTTGATCCTGAGTTGCGCCAGTGGATTGATGAGAATGTCAGCTTTCCCAATGCCATGGTTGACCGCATCACGCCAATGACCAGCACCGCGCATCGTCTGCAACTGGCCGACAAGCACGGCATCGACGATGCCTGGCCGGTGGTCTGCGAACCGTTTGTGCAGTGGGTGCTGGAAGACAAGTTCGTCAGTGGTCGTCCGGCCTGGGAAAAGGTCGGCGTGCAGTTCACTGACGATGTTTCCCCTTACGAAGAGATGAAAATCAAACTGCTCAACGGCAGCCACCTGGCCTTGACCTATCTGGGCTTTTTGAAGGGCTATCGCTTCGTCCACGAAACCATGAATGACCCGCTGTTTGTGCGCTACATGCGCGCTTACATGGACTTGGACGTTACGCCACAACTGGCGCCAGTGCCGGGTATCGATCTGACCGAGTACAAAGATACGCTGGTGGCGCGTTTCTCCAATCAGGCCATTGCCGATCAACTTGAACGAGTGTGCTCGGACGGCTCGTCGAAGTTTCCCAAGTTTACGGTGCCAACGATCAACCGCTTGATTGCCGACGGGCGCGAAACCAAGCGTGCGGCGTTGGTCGTCGCAGCATGGGCACTGTATTTGAAGGGGATTGATGAAAATGGCGATGCCTATTCGATTCCAGATCCTCGGGCGGCTTTCTGTCAGGGTCTGGTGGCGGACGATGAGTTGATCGCCGAGCGGCTGCTGGGCGTGGAAGAGATTTTCGGCACGGCGATACCGAAGTCGGCGGAGTTTGTTGCAGCGTTCGAGTGGTGCTGCCAGAGTTTGCGCGAGGCAGGCGTTTCACGAACGCTGGAACGAGTGCTCGCCTGAAAAGCCCCTCGCCCTAGCCCTCTCCCGGAGGGAGAGGGAACCGACCGCGTGGTTCTTCCGTTATTCATCGACCTGAAATTCCGAGTCGAATAAAGAGTGTGAAAGGCATGAAAATCTGCTCCCTTTCCCCCTCGCCCCCTTGGGGGCGGTCCGACGTTTCGGGAGGGCTGGGGTGAGGGGGTAGCTCTTGATCTTCAGCGCAATCTGACAGGCCAATAAATGACAACAACAAAGCTCTTCCTGGGTATCGACTGCGGCACCCAAGGCACCAAAGCGATCATTCTCGATGCCGGCAGCGGCCAGGTACTTGGTCAGGGCGCCGCGGCGCACACGATGATCAGCGGCGCCAATGGCCGTCGCGAGCAAGATCCGCAGCAATGGCTGGACGCTTTCGCCCTCGCCACCCGCCTCGCGTTGAAGGAAGCCAACGTCGACGGCCAGTCAATCGTCGGCGTTGGCGTTTCCGGCCAGCAACATGGCTTGGTTTTGCTTGATGAGCAAGGCCAGGTGCTGCGCCCGGCGAAACTTTGGTGCGACACCGAAACCACCGAAGAAAACGACCGGTTGCTACAACTGTTGGGCGGCGAACAAGGCTCGCTGGAACGCCTCGGCGTGGTCATCGCGCCGGGCTACACGGTGTCGAAGCTGCTATGGACGAAAGAACAGCACCCGGCGGTATTTTCCCGCATCGCACGGATTCTGTTGCCGCACGACTTCCTGAATTTCTGGCTCACCGGCAGCGCTTGCAGCGAATACGGCGACGCATCCGGTACCGGTTATTTCAACGTGCGGACGCGGCAGTGGGATTTGCAGTTGCTCAGCAAAATCGACGCCAGCGGACGCTTGCAAGCGGCGCTGCCGGACCTGATCGACGCCCACCACGCTGTCGGCACCGTCCTCCCAGCCATTGCCAAACACCTCGGCATCAATCCCAATGCACTGGTCGCCAGCGGAGGCGGCGATAACATGATGGGGGCTCTTGGCACCGGTAATATCCAGCCCGGCGCGATCACCATGAGCCTCGGTTCTTCCGGCACGGTTTACGCTTATAGCGACACGCCGACAGTCAGCCCGGATGCCTCGGTCGCGACTTTCTGCTCATCCACCGGCGGTTGGCTGCCGTTGATCTGCACAATGAACCTGACCAATGCCACGGGTGCCATTCGGGAATTGTTCAAGCTCGATCTGCAGCAGTTCAACGATCTTGTCGCGCAATCCCCCATTGGCGCCGACGGCGTAAGCATGCTGCCGTTCTTCAATGGCGAACGCGTGCCCGCCCTGCCCCATGCCACCGGCAGCCTGCACGGTCTGACCCTGGATAACCTGACGCCGGCCAATCTGTGCCGCGCCGCTGTCGAAGGCACAACGTTCGGTATGCGTTACGGACTGGATCTGCTACGCCAGAATGGTTTACAAAGCCTGCGCATTTGCCTGATTGGTGGCGGGTCGAAGAGCGCAGTGTGGCGGCAAATCGTCGCTGACATCATGAACACCCCGGTCATCTGCACCGAACAAAGCGAAGCCGCAGCCCTTGGCGCAGCGATTCAGGCGGCGTGGTGCGCGTCAGAGCTCGATGGCGGGACGGACAGCCTCGCTGATCTATGCCAGCGCTGCGTTAAACTGGACGCGAGCAGTGAAACCGTGCCCATCGCCGCCAATGTCGCGGCGTTCCAGCAGGCTTACGAACGCTATCAACAGCATGTCGCAACCTTATAAAGATAAAGAGCAAAAAATTATGTACCTGGTGTGTGGCGAAGCCCTGTTTGATTTTTTCAGTGAAGACGATGCCAGCGGTCTGGCCTCGAAAGTGAATTTCAAGGCGATTGCTGGCGGCTCGCCGTTCAACGTCGCGGTGGGATTACGCCGTCTCGGCGTCGAATCAGCGCTGTTCGGCGGACTTTCCACGGATTATCTCGGCCGGCGCTTGCAGCAAGTGTTGCAGGATGAAGGCGTGCGGCCCGACTATCTGGTGGACTTTGCCGCACCAACCACACTGGCGATGGTCGCCGTCGGCGCCAATGGCTCGCCGCATTACAGCTTTCGTGGCGAAGGTTGCGCAGATCGACAACTGAGCGCCGCGCATTTGCCGACGCTCGGCCCCGAGGTTCGCGGCCTGCACATCGGATCGTTCTCACTGGTGGTGCAGCCAATCGGCGACACGTTGCTGACGCTGGTTCAGCGCGAAAGCGGCAAGCGCCTGATCAGCCTCGATCCAAACGTGCGCCTCAATCCCGAGCCGAATATCGAACTGTGGCGCGAACGCATCGCCACTCTGGTGCAACTCGCAGACTTGATCAAAGTCAGCGACGAAGACTTGAGCCTGCTCTACCCCGAGGAGGATCCACAGCGGGTGATCGAAAGCTGGCTCGAGCACCGTTGCCATTTGGTCTTTCTTACTCGCGGCGGCGACGGCGCTACCGTGTTCAGCCGCCAGCACGGATCGTGGTCGGCCCCTGCTGCAACGGTGAAGATCGCTGACACGGTCGGCGCCGGCGACACCTTCCAGGCCGCGCTGATCACCTGGTTGACCGAACATGCGCTGGATTCGGTGGAAGGTGTGCAGCAACTGGCTCGTGAACAGATCGACAGCATGCTCAAATTCGCCATAGGGGCGGCGGCGCTGACTTGCAGCAAGACCGGCCCGGATCTGCCCTATCGTCACCAATTGGCCTGAGCGCGTAGACTGTCGCCTTTTGTGCGCACGACGGGATAACGGCTTTTGAAATACGGGCAGACGCTGGGACTATTGACGCTGGCAACGCTACTCACCGGGTGTGGCACCTCGCCGCCCCGGTCACCGGAAAACATCTGCGACATCTTTCGCGAAAAAAGTGACTGGTATGACGCCGCACAGGTCACGCAGAAACGCTGGGGCGTGCCGATTCAGGTGCCGTTCGCGATCATGTATCAGGAATCCGGTTACCGTTACGACGCCAAGACGCCGCGCAAATACTTGCTCTGGGTGATCCCGTGGGGCCGCGTCTCGACCGCCTCTGGCTACGCCCAGGCCAAGGACGAAGTCTGGGCCGATTACCAGAAAAGCACCGGCCGCAACTGGGCCGATCGGGAAGACTTCGACGATGCCATCGACTTTGTCGGCTGGTACATGGACAAAACCACCTCGATCAACGGCGTCTACAAATACGACGCCTATAACCAATACCTTAACTACCACGAAGGCTGGGGCGGCTTCCGCAACAAGACCTACGCGAGCAAAGGCTGGCTGTTGCCGACGGCGCGCAAAGTGCAGGCGCGCTCGGATATGTACGCGCAGCAATATGCCGGGTGCAAAGAGGAGTTGAATCGGGGGTTCTGGAGCCGGTTCTGGCATTGGCTCTAACGCCGGCGAAAACTTGTAGGAGCTGCCGAAGGCTGCGATCTTTTGATCTGGATTGCCCCCTCCGATTCCGCGTGGCAATCCAGCCAAATAAGCTGTGCTCCGAATACGATCAAAAGATCGCAGCCTGCGGCAGCTCCTACGCGTTCCAGGCTAGGTCATGCGAGGCTTTACACCTGCTACACGCAACTTTGATCTGAATCTTACTTGCGATTCTGCAGTTCACGCTCGTAGGAATTGTCGCCGCAAGCTCTCCGCGGTCTTTGTCTATACCCGGTTTCATTGACCGAAACGCTCTGCCTAAGGGTTTTCCCTATACCGCGTATGGCCCATACGTACGGCTTTTGCGGCTTGAACGACGCGGCTTTATCCTGCAACATCCAGCACCTGCTTATTCAATGGACGGAATTCAAGGCATGCTGGACGCCAATGCAACCCACATTACCCTCACGCTCGAAGGCGTCAACGCTGACCTGCAAGTCCTCAGTTTCACCGGTCGCGAAGCTCTCAACGAACCGTTCCGTTTTGACCTCGAACTGGTCAGCGCCCGCCCCGACCTGAAACTCGAAGAACTCCTGCACAAGCCCGGCGTACTGACCTTCGGCGCTACCGGCGAGGGCATGATTCACGGTCTGGTCTACCGCATCGAACAAGGCGATTCCGGCAAAACTCTCACGCGCTACAGCATCAGTCTGGTGCCGCAACTCGCGTATCTGCGACACAACCACGATCAACAGATTTTCCAGCAACTGACGGTGCCGCAAATCATCGCCCAAGTGCTGGAAGATCGCGGCATTCTGGCTGATGCCTACAGCTTCCAGCTTGGCGCCGAATACCCTCAGCGCGATTACTGCGTGCAATACGACGAGTCGGACCTGCATTTCATTCAGCGCTTGTGCGAAGAGGAAGGCATCCACTTCCATTTCCAGCACAGCAGCAGCGGCCACAAACTGGTGTTCGGCGACGATCAGACCGTGTTCCGCAAGTTGAAACCGGTGATCTACCAGCAAGACTCCGGCATGGCTGCGGAGAAACCGGTGATCAAGCGCTTCAACCTGCGCCTGGAAACCCGCACCACCCGCGTCAGCCGTCGCGACTACGATTTCGAAAAACCCAAGCTGCTGCCCGAAGGCGCAGTGAAATCCGACTTTGCTCCGGACCTGGAAGACTACGATTACCCCGGCCGCTTCACCACCCGCGAGCGCGGCAAATTCCTCTCCACCCGTGCCCTCGAACGCCATCGCAGCGACTACAAACTCGCCGAAGGCAAAGGTGACGAACCGACGCTGACCAGCGGCCACTTCCTCACTCTCGCCGAACATCCGCGCGGGGAATGGAATGACCTGTGGCTGCTGCTGGAAGTTTTCCATGAAGGCAAACAACCGCAAGTGCTTGGCGAAAACGTCACCAGCGACGTCACCGACAACAAAAGCGATTTCCACCAGGGTTACCGCAACAGCTTCCTCGCCACGCCGTGGGACGCACACTATCGCCCCGCCCTTGAACACCCGAAACCGAAAGTCGTCGGCAGCCAGACCGCCGTCGTCACCGGCCCGGCGGGCGAAGAAATCCACTGCGATGAGTACGGCCGGATCAAAGTGCAATTCCACTGGGACCGCGACGGCCAGTCCAACGACAAAACCACCTGCTGGATGCGCGTCGCCAGCGGCTGGGCCGGCGCGGCGTATGGCGGCATCGCCATCCCGCGCATCGGCATGGAAGTGCTCGTCACCTTCCTCGAAGGCGATCCCGACCAACCGTTGGTAACCGGCTGCCTGTATCACAAGGAAAACGTCGTCCCCTACGACCTGCCGGCAAACAAGACGCGCAGCACCTTCAAAACGCTGAGCTCACCGGGCGGCAAGGGCTACAACGAATTTCGGATTGAAGACAAGAAAGGCGTCGAGCAGATCTACATCCATGCCCAACGCGATTGGGACGAGAACATCGAGCACGACCAGAAGATTCGTGTCGGCAACGAACGGCATGACACCGTTGAAGCCAACGTGTTGAGTGAGTTCAAGGTTGAAGAACACCGGATTACCCATCTGGACCGCATCAGCGAAATGCGCGCCGATGATCACCTGACTGTGGGCATCACGCAGCATGTGAAGCTGGGCACTGGGCAGTTTGTTGAGGCTGGGACGGAGATTCACTATCACGCTGGTGAGAAAGTAGTGATAGAAGGCGGCATGGAACTCACGGCCAAGGCTGGCGGGAGTTTTGTGAAGGTTGATGCGGGTGGGGTTACGATTAGTGGGGCTGAGGTGAAGACCAACTCGGGTGGGGCTCCGGGTGTGGGTAGCGGGATTGCCATCCTCGCCCCCCTCATTCCTGGCCTTGCGGCAGCCGATGCCAAGGGCAAACTCTTGAGCGCTCCGCCAATTGGCAAATCCACCCTCGCCCCTGAGTCCTTGCCAGCCAAAACGGCATCGACCCCCGCCGTGGATGATGAAGAATTCGAAGAAGAGGAAGAAGAAGTCGAGATCGAAGACATTACCCTGCGGATTGGAGTGTTTTTCGATGGTACCGGCAATAACCGTAGCAATAGTGAGCGGGTATATGGGTGCTACGCACCGGATGTGAATTTGCAGGAGTCGGCGGAGGATATTCGCAAGTACTGCGCGTCCTATGGTTACGACGGCAAAGGCAGTACGCCTGATAACAGCTATGGGAATGATGTTAGTAACGTGGCTCGGTTATATGATTTATATCCGAACCAATCAGGTGAAGAAGTCTCTGCAGATGCTGAAATGGCGACTCTCTCTATCTATGTAGATGGCATTGGAACGAGCAGTACCGCTGATGACTCTCTGTTTTCTCAGGGTACAGGTTTAGGCGCGATGGGCGTACGGGCTAGAGTCGAAGAGACGCCAGCCCTACTCGTAACAGCGCTTCGTTCTTTTGTAGCAGCTAATCCCGAAAAGCGTGTCAAGGATATCGAATTTGACATATTTGGTTTTAGCCGTGGATCGGCAGCTGCACGGGACTTCGCGAATGAAGTGCTGAAAGGAGAGCAAGGTATATTAGCTAAGGCAATCCCAAAAGGCACACCTGGTCTAGCGGATTCATTTACATGGAGCGCCAGAAGCGCCGCATCTATTAATTTCATCGGGATTTATGACACCGTTGCGGCCATTGCAAACCCATTGCTATTTGACTTTGGAGGACATAATGCATGGAACCCCGGGATAACCATTTCGTTACCTGCCGGCATTGCAAAAAAAATCGTCCATCTGGTGGCTCGAAATGAAAAGCGTTATAACTTTTCGTTGAATAGTGCAGGATCTGCCGACATCATTCTCCCAGGCGTGCATTCGGATTTAGGGGGTGGGTATTTACCCAAAGCTATTGAGCGTGTATTGATTAGCAAGCCACGAAGGAGCGACGTCAATCGAACCACTCCTGCCTCAGAGGCGAACAGCTATAAACTTGCTCAACAAGACCTGTTAAGACTCCAAGATCAGATGGCCCAGTACAACTTGCCCCTTGAGCTGCGCACATGGGAAGTACCATTCAAAAGTCAAGATAGAGATGATCGAACTCCAAAGAAACATGTTTATGCTGCCGTAAGCAGTCAGCGTACGGTATTCAGCGCTTTATCGTTAATTTACCTTCGAATTATGCGTCAGCTCGCCGTCAATAATGACGTGCCTTTCAGAGACATTTCAGAGAACGATCCACGCCTCGCTCTCCCAGAAGAGCTCGTACCTATTTCAGAAAAACTAATGGCTTTTGCCACCGGTAAAAATTCAACCATTGGATTAACTACTAAAGAGGAAGAACTACTTTTTCAGCGTTATGTTCATTTATCTGACAACTGGAATGCTGCCAAAGGATTAAAGAACAGCGACTTGGACGTAATTTTCATCAATCGCCCCACGGAAAATAATCAACGAACGGTGCATTCTAATGAATAAACTCCTGCACCTTATTGTTGTGGCTTTACTGCTTCCCGGTTGCGTTACAGCCAATAGCGCCTCTCTACCCTATAAAGCTTGGTATCTCGGATTCTTGGCGCCAACCTATATGGAGGTCTGGATCGAAACGGCGGATGTAATAGATTCAAAGGGGCAAGTCTACCGGAGGGCTATGAGTGGTGTCTCCGCAATCCAAACACCAGCTAACAATTCCGGCCATCCAAAAGGTTGGCCAAAAAGAACCGGGCGAGGGAAGGGAAAATACGTAACTGGTGCAGACCTCCCCAAAAAACTTTACGTTCGCTGGCAGTCCTTAGTTGAGCCGCAGACTTACCAAGTTGCTATCGACGTGCCTGAGTCGGCCCGTGAAATGATGCGTAAAGAGGAAACCGTTTACTGTGCATTCGACGGCAAAGAAATATCAGAATATCGAGATGCACTTGTAATAGGACTTGCCCCGGGTGGAATAGTTAAAGTTTGGGTACTTGGTTCTTGCCTACCTCCTGTAGAGGTTGCAAGAGTTCAAGCCGAAATCGACCCACGTGGCCCCTACGAGGGAAAATCCGATGGTCAGTATGATTCACTTTCAGATGTTTCCAAGGCTTATGTAGATAAATTTGGAGTGCCGTATGGCTCTTGGTAAGTAAAAAGGGAGAAGCTTGAGTTTCTTCCTTTTCATCAGATTTTGCGCCTTGAAGGCGGTAGCTCCATCCTGCAACATCCGCCACCTGCTTATTCAACGGACGGAATTCAAGGCATGCTAGACGCCAACGCAACACACATTACCCTCACGCTCGAAGGCGCCAACGACGACCTGCAAGCCCTCAGCTTCACCCGTCGCGAAGCCAGTACGGCCGCATCAAAGTGCAATTCCACTGGGACCGCTAAGGTCAGTCCAACGACAAAACCACGTGCTGGCTGCGTGTCGCCAGCAGCGTAGGTCGGTATCGCCAATCTTGCAAAGCAAGATCTGAAGCGTTTCCAGGACCAGCTTGCCCAATACTCTATTTCGCTAGAAATCAGACCATGGGAAGTGCCATTTCAAGGCACCGAGAATGACAGCAGAAAAAATGAAAAGAGTCTATGCCGCAGTCAGTAGCCAGCGTGAAGTTAGGAGCGATTTATCCTTGATCTACTTCCGCATCATGCGCGAACCCGTTGAAAATGACGTCCCATCCAAATGAATAAATTTATACACATCATTTTTACGGCCCTGCTGATTAGCAGTTGCGCCTCTGTCAATAGCGAACCGTTGACTTATAAATCATGGCATCTGGGTTTTTCCGCCCCCGATTACATGGAAGTCTGGATAGAGACAGCGGATGTAATCGATGTTCAAGGCCAGGTTTTCAGACGGGCAATGAGCGGAGTAGCCTCATTACAAACGCCCCCCAACAACTCCGGCGACCCACGCGGCTGGCCGAAGAGAATCGGTATTGGAGGCGGCAAATATGTGACCGGCGCAGACTTGCCTAAAAAAATCTTCGTACGGTGGCAGTCGCTGGTAGAGCCCCAGACCTACAAAATGGACATTGATATATCTGAATCAACTCGAGAGCTGATGCGCAAAGAAGAAAAAGCATTTTGCGCAGCTGACGGAAAGTGGATCACTGGTTATCGTCAATCAATTGCCGTGCGGCTAGTACCTGGTGGTATCGCTAAAATCTGGGTTGGGGGACCTTGTATGACGCCGATCGAGATCGCAAGAATCAAGGCTGAAGTTGACCCCCGAGGTCCGTACGAAGGCAAATCCGCTGGTCAGTATGATTCACTTTCAGCTGTTTCCAAGGCTTACGTAAATAAATTCGGAGTGCCGTATGGCTCTTGGTGAGTAAGGGAAAAGCTTGAGTTTCTTCCTTTTCATCAGATTTTGCGCCTTAAAGGCGGTAGCTCTATCCTGCAACATTCGCTACCCGCTTATTCAACGGACGGAATTCAAGGCATGCTGGACGCCAACGCAACCCACATTACCCTTACGCTCGAAGGCGTTAACGCCGACCTGCAAGTCCTCAGTTTCACCGGTCGCGAAGCTCTCAACGAACCGTTCCGTTTTGATCTCGAACTGGTCAGCGCCCGCCCCGACCTGAAACTCGAAGACCTCCTGCACAAGCCCGGCGTACTGACCCCCGGCGCCACCGGCAGGGGCAGGATTCACGGTCTGGTCTATCGCATCGAACAAGGCGATTCCGGCAAAACCCTGACGCGCTACAGCATCAGCCTGATGCCACAATTGGCCTATCTGCAGCACAACCATGATCAGCAGATCTTCCAGCAACTGACGGTGCCGAAAATCATCGCCCAGGTGCTGGAAGATCGCGGCATTCTGGCTGATGCCTACAGCTTCCAGCTTGGCGCCGAATATCCTCAGCGCGATTACTGCGTGCAATACGAGGAGTCGGACCTGCGTTTCATTCAGCGCTTGTGCGAAGAGGAAGGCATCCACTTCCATTTCCAGCACAGCAGCAGCGGCCACAAACTGGTGTTCGGCGACGATCAGACCGTGTTCCGCAAGTTGAAACCGGTGATCTACCAGCAAGAATCCGGCATGAGCGCCGACAGACCGGTGATCAAGCGCTTCAACCTGCGCCTTTCAGCGTTATGTACACCTGTCCGATAACTGGAATGCTGCGAAAGGTTTAAACAATAGTGATCTGGGCATTCTTTTCATCAATCGACCTAATGAAAATTTACTTCGGACGGTACATCCAAATGAGTAGTTTCATTCGCTTCGTAATTGCCCTCATGCTGCTGGGCGGATCAGCTATGGCGTATGCAGCTTCGCTGCCTTATGACGCTTGGCGCTTGGGTTTTTCGGCACCTGACTATATGGAAGTCTGGATCGAAACCGCTGATGTTGTCGATATGCAGGGACAAGTGTATCGGCGTGCAATGAGCGGAATTTCAGCTATTCAGACCCCTTCGAATCATAAGGGCAACCCTAAAGGTTGGCCTGCCAGATCGGGGTGGGGTAAAGGTAAATACGTGACCGGCGCAGATTTACCGAAAAATATCTATGTTCGCTGGCAATCACTGGCCGAACCTCAGACCTATCAGGTTGGCATCGATATACCTGAGTCCGCACGAGAAATTATGCGCAGGGGTGAAAAAACCTACTGTACAGCTACAGGAAAGTGGATTACCGGATATCGAAAAGCGATTGCAATCGGTCTCGCCCCGGGGGGCATTGCTAAAGTCTGGGTCCTTGGGCCTTGCTTGACACCAATCGAGGTCACGCGAGTACAGGCCGAGATAGATCCACGCGGGCCATATGAAGGCAAATCCGGTGGTACATACGATTCACTTTCGGATATTTCTAAGAAATATGTCGACAAATTTGGCGTTCCATATGGGTCTTGGTAAGTCCACTCCACCCGCCGAAAGCAAACAGAGCGCCAGCCTTGGTGAGAATCCGCCCACTCCCTGACAGCCGGCGTTCAGCTCGGTTAACCATCGCTTAACGCTGTGGTCAGAAAATCCACTGAACCGCACGCCCTCAGCCATTCTGGCTGTCGCCCAGTGCGGCAGGTTCGGGTGTCACGCCGGACGCTAGAACCGCCACACGGGAGTCCTTTCATGAACATTCGTCCTTTGTTTCTTACCGCCGCCCTCGCCTGCTCCTCGCTCGCCGGGCTGGCGCAAGCTAATGACATATCCGCCACATCCCAAGTCATGCCATATGAATACGGCATGCCGCTGCACGTAGCGAAGGTGGTTTCGTTGACCGAGCCACCCACCCTGGATTGCAAGGTGATCACCGCCGACATGGAATACATCGACAACAATGGAAAGCTCGGTGAGGTCAGCTACAGGAAATTATCCGACGCGTGCAGTAAGCAGAACTGACAGAAATTTCTGATTTGCAGGCTTGCGGTATGCGCGGGGTGCTTTCGAGGGTAAGCTCCACAGCACTTCTCACTGCCGCAAGGATTCGCCATGCAGTTGTCGTTCCGCACTTTATCGGGTCTTACCGCTGCCCTTTGTTTTTTACTCGCGCTGATTTGGGGAGTTTTCCCTGATATTTTGCTGGCAATCTGGAGCATCGAGTATTCGGACGGCGCCGGGTTTGTCGCGCGTCGTAGTGCGGTTCTGTTCGCTGGATTGGGCGTGATGTTTTGTCTGGTGCGCAATGCACCACCATCAATCGCGCGAAGCGCACTGAGCAACGGTTTTATTGTTGGATGTTTCGGCTTGGCGGTTCTGGGTTTCGCTGAATGGCTCAACGGCCATGCCGGCCCTGGTATTTTGCTCGCGGTGCTGGTTGAGTTCGCGCTGGGCCTTGGTTTTGTGCAGGCCCGGCGCGTGACGGTAGAATTGGGTGAAACGGTAGGTTAAACGGCTCGGGATCGAGCACTGAAACGTTGCTGGGTAGATTGCTCGCTCAGATCCGAGCGCAGACCAGCGATCAGGTTATTTATTTCACGACAACCGTTGAGTTTGCGGGCGTCGATGCCACTCACCAGCAACTCGACCTGATCAGTTTGATGATCGCCAAATACCTTGACGGTCATCGACAAGTCCGGTGAGAGCGTGCATTGGCAGCGTTTCGGCAGAAAGCTGCTTTCGACAATATTGCGTAGTTCCAAGGCAGACAGAAACATGGCGAACCCTTCCTTACTGTGAGATTGCCAATCAAGTATTCACGCTGACCGTTGCTGCTCCTGCACGGGTGTGTCCCCGTTTTTCCCTGGATGCTGCGTGCGGTGGTACTGCGAAATGCTCAATGGATTGTGGGCGCCCAAATCCGGTGCGCGGTGCTGTTAAGACGCATAAAGCGTGCCTCTGGCCGGTAGAATTTGCCTTCAGGTAAATCAAGCACTTGGCGAAGGTGCCAGCAGTTTGCTATTTGCAAGATGCATGAAGCTGCGCTGTACGCATTGCAATTTGCACGTCGGCGCCAGATTGCATTCGCCTCCCACGGGGCGTAAGAATGCCGCTTGATTACTCTATACCCGCAAGGAGGCATCAATGAATCTTCCACGCATTTGCTCGACCACCGGGCTGATAATTTCGAGTCTGTTCAGCATCGCTCATGCAGCTAATCTTGAGGACGTTGCGCCGTTTCCAAAGGCTGAGGCCGGATTCACACGGCAAGTGATTCATCTACCCAAGCAGGACCAGGAAGACAACTTCCGGGTGGAAATTCTCGCTGGCAAAACTCTTGAGGTTGATTGCAACCGTCAGCGCCTGGGTGGCGTTCTGGATGAGAAGAATCTGCAAGGCTGGGGCTATCCCTTCTACCGACTGGAGAAGGTTATCGGCCCGATGAGCACGATGATGGCCTGCCCACCTGGCAGCCAGAAAAAACGCGCCTTTGTGCCCGTCGTCGGTGATGGGTTCATGTTGCGCTACAACAGCAAACTGCCGGTCGTGGTGTACGCCCCTTCGGACGTGGAGGTGCGTTACCGCATCTGGTCAGCTTCGGACAAAGTCGGCAGCGCCCTTCAGCAATAACGCCGATCAGCCTCAAGCCGCGCATGCAGCGGCGCGCTCGGCGACGTGGCGCAGACTGTCGAAGTTGATATTGGCGCCCGAGTCGATGGCGACATATGTATGGCCGCTCACAGCGGTTCGCGCCACGTGCTGTTTAATCCCCGCGACGGCCAACGCACCGGACGGTTCGGTGATCGAGCGAGTGTCATCGTAAATGTCCTTGATGGCTGCGCAGAGTTCATCGTTGCTGACAGTGATGACCTCGTCGACGCAGAAGCGACAGATTTCGAAGCCATGCGCGCCGATCTGTGCCACAGCAACCCCATCAGCAAAAGTGTCGACTTTCGATAGTACGACGCGCTCGTCTGCGTCCATGGCGGTCTTCAGACAAGCCGAATGTTCTGACTCGACGCCAATGATGCGTATCTCGGGGCGCAAATATTTGATGTATGCGGCGATGCCGGCAATCAAACCTCCGCCGCCGACCGGAACAAAGATCGCATCGATCGCGCCCTGATGCTGGCGGAGGATTTCCATCGCCACCGTGCCTTGGCCGGCAATCACATCCGGGTCGTCAAAGGGTGAAATAAAGGTTCGTCCGGTCACCTCGCCCAGTTGCAGTGCGTGAGCCAAGGCAAACGGAAAACTATCGCCATGCAACAGCGCTTCGGCGCCACGACTTCGCACGCCAATGACTTTCAGCTCCGGCGTTGTCGATGGCATCACAATCGTTGCGGCAATGCCCAGCTCTCGCGCCGCCAACGCCACGCCTTGCGCATGGTTACCGGCGGACGCCGTGATAACTCCGCAGGACTTCTGCGCGTCGCTCAATTGCACAAGTTTGTTGTAGGCGCCACGGATCTTGAACGAAAACGTCGGTTGCAAATCTTCGCGCTTGAGCAGGATCCGGTTACCCAGAGTTTCCGACAGCGCCGGCGCATCTTGCAGTGGCGTACGCACGGCGATGTCATACACCGGCGCAGCCAGGATCTTTTTTACGTAGTGTTCGAGCAAGGCTTGCTGATCGGCGTTGTGCGGCATGGTCGTCTCCTGACGCTTTTTTCGAAACCCCGGAGACAGAAAGTAGAAACCCGCCTCTAGGGCGGGTTGGGTGCTGCAGTCGTGAGCTAGCCCGCCAAATGAGGAATGGCGGTAATAATGCTTGGCTGGCAGCGCAATACTGTAGAAGTCATGTGACTGAAATTAGCCTGAGGACAGCGAATCCGTCAATGGCCAATTTCGGCCGAGGTCTGTAGGCTGACTACTCAACCCATCAGTTCAAGGAACGAATGCATGATGTCTGTCGCCCTGCCCCTCACGGCTTTGCTCGCGTTCGCCGGTTACACCGTTTCGGTGATGCTTCAGGCTGAACAATCCTTGGTTGATTTCGGCATCAGCCTCATGTCCCGCCCCGATACCGCACAAGTAGTCATCGATTTGTACCTGTTGGCGACGCTGGCCGGAATATGGATGGTCAAGGACGCACGGTCTCGCGGGCAGACGATCATATCGGTCGTGCCTTATTTGCTGCTGACGTTGGTTTTCGTATCTATCGGGCCATTGTTGTACCTGGTAGTGCGGGGGTTTAAAGAGCGCAAAAAACTGGCGGTGTCGCCGTCCGCGGGATAATACGGTCGAAGTAGCGACACCAGCCTGTCTTTCGCGGGCAAGACCGTCTTCACAGAGCTCGTCTTCACAATGAGGCGCGAGAGCTCCTGTGGAGGACCGTCACTTCAAACCTAATTTGTACAAGGACCCGTTTTCTTCGTCTGTCAGCACATACAGATAGCCATCTGGGCCCTGACGTACGTCGCGAATGCGCTGTTTGAGCTCACCGAGCAGGCGCTCCTCATGCACCACCTTGTCGCCATCGAACTGCAAGCGAATCAGTTCCTGGGTGACGAGTGCGCCGATGAATGCGTTGTGTTGCCATGGCTTGAAGCGATCGGCATCGTAGAACGTCATGCCCGTAATACCCGGCGACTTCTCCCACACATGGTGCGGTGCAACCGTGCCTTCCGCGTCTTTACCCTTGGCTTCGGGGATCGGTTGCATGGAATAGTTGATGCCATGGGTCGCCATTGGCCAGCCATAATTCTTGCCGCGCTCGATGATGTTGACTTCATCGCCACCGCGCGGGCCGTGCTCGTTTTCCCACAGCGTACCGGTCCACGGATTGAGTGCCGCGCCCTGCGGATTGCGGTGACCATACGACCAGATCTCCGGACGGACCCCGGACTGGCCAACAAACGGGTTGTCGTCCGGAACCTTCCCGTCGGGGTAGATCCGCACGATTTCGCCTTGCAGCTTGTCGAGATCCTGCGCAGTCGGCCGATCGTTGTTTTCACCCAGCATGATGAACAGATAGCCGTCGCGGTCGAATACCAGCCTGGAGCCGAAGTGGTTGCCGACCGAAAGTTTCGGTTCCTGGCGGAAGATCACTTGGAAATCCTTGAGTGATTTCAGGTCGTCCGACAGTCGCCCTCGCCCCACCGCTGTTCCGGCCTTGTTGCCAGCGCCTCCGCCCTCGGCGTAGGACAAGTAGATCAGCCGGTCCTGTTTGAAGTCTGGCGACAGCGCCACGTCGAGCAACCCACCCTGGCCCTTGGCCCAGACTTGCGGGACACCGCTGATCGGTGCCGACAGCTTGCCATCGGCACCGACGACGCGCAGTTTGCCCGGTCGCTCGGTGACCAGCATGCCTTGCCGATCCGGCAGAAACGCCAGGGCCCATGGATGCTCAAGGCCCTCGGTGATGGTGGTGACCTCGATGGTGCCCTGCTCGCTTTGTAGCTCTTTGGCGGCAGCGGCAAATGCCGGCGTGCTGATCAGCGCCCCGGCACACAGGCTGGCTAGAAGGGTTTTACGCAACATGCACGATTCCTTTTGCTCGGTTCAAAGGCTGACAGGCTTCAGTCCTGCCGTTCAACGGGTGGTTCCGGTGCTTCGCGAAGGCGGATTGGGAATGAAGACGGGTGATGTGCTGGGCACCGAACGGATCGGCTGGCCGTTACCGATGCCACGGTTTTCGACGGTCGGCTGACGCGGCATTGGCACAGTATTCGGCCCACGGATGGGCGGTGTACTGGGCTGGGTCCCCTGCATGCTATTGGGGTTGGCCCGGCGAATCGGGCTGTTGTACGGATTGTTGCTGTTGCCGGTCGGGCTCTGCGCCAGCAACAGCGTAGCCCCAGGCACGTCCGCCTGAGCCCAGCCCGCACCGAGGCTCAGGAAAGCGATGACAAACCAGATTCGTTTCATGGCGCGGCCTCTCGATGCGCAGGGAATAGAGCCTTCGAGTCCACGCTACGCTCCGGGTTCGGATTTGTTAACCCACAGCCGTTAAACAACATGTAACACGGCTTGACCAAGTGAGCGGATGGCCCCGCAATCACGGGAAACTTTCGTCTTGCCTCGAAGGTCACCTGATCATCACTTGGAGGACTCGCAATGGCTCGAGCAATCTGGAAAGGCGCGATCAGTTTCGGCTTGGTGCACATCCCCGTCGCACTGGTTTCGGCGACCTCGTCGCAAGGCGTGGATTTCGACTGGCTCGACAGCCGCAGCATGGATCCGGTGGGTTACAAGCGAATCAACAAGGTGACCGGCAAGGAAGTCACCAAGGAGCATATCGTCAAGGGTGTGGCCTATGAAAAAGGTCGCTACGTGGTGCTCAGCGAAGAAGAGATCCGTTCCGCGCACCCGGTTTCAACGCAAACCATCGACATATTTTCCTTTGTTGATGCCGAGCAGATTCCGCTGCAGAACATTGATACGCCGTATTACCTGGCCCCCGACAAACGCGGCGGCAAGGTCTACGCGTTGCTGCGCGAAACGTTGAGCAAAACCAACAAGGTCGCCCTCGCCCGCGTGGTTTTACACACCCGCCAATACCTTGCGGCATTGATGCCGCTGGAATCGGCGCTGGTATTGGTCAAGTTGCGCTGGCCCCAGGAAGTACGCAGTCTCGATGAACTGGCGCTCGGCAGCGAGGTAACCAAGCCGCAATTGGCTAAAGGTGAGCTGGACATGGCGAAACGCTTGGTCGAGGACATGAGCGCGGAGTGGAACCCCGACGAATACAAGGATGAATTCGAGGACAAAATAATGGCTCTGGTCGACAAAAAAGCCCATGAAGGCGAGATCGAGGATGTTGAAACAGTGAGCGGCGAGGAAGAACGCAAGTCGGCCGATGTGATCGATTTGACCGAGCTGCTTAAACGCAGTCTGGGTGGGAAAGCGCCGGCCAAGCCGAAAGCCAAAGCGGAAAAACCGGCGAAAGCTGCGCCGGCGAAAAAGACCAAGAAGGCGTCCTGAAAAAATCGGGATGACTTTTAGCGCTTTATCGCGAGCAGGCTCACTCCCACAGGGCGACGCATTTCAAATGAAGGAGCGAGCCTGCTCGCGAAACGGCCAATAAGACCGCCAAAAACATCAAATCAGAATGAAGATCGCCAGCAAAGCACCAAAAATCGCCCATTTTTCCAAGTAGTAGAGCTTGCGATTGCGCTTCTTCAGTTCCTTACCGCGCAAACGAATCTTGTAGATCTTGGTAAACAAGCGGTTGATGCCACCCGTCTTGTCACCCGCATCGTTGGGCGCACCTGCCGCCGACATCACGGTCCGGCTGAACCAACGGTTGAACGCCGACGCCCAGCGGTATTTCATCGGCCGCTCGATGTCGCAGAACAGGATGATACGGTTCTTGTCAGTGGTGTTTTCCGCGTAATGGATAAACGTCTCGTCGAACATCACCGCTTCGCCATCGCGCCAATGGTAGTTCTCGCCGTCGACATTTATATAGCAACCCGCATCGTTAGGCGTTTCCAGCCCAAGGTGATAGCGGTACGAGCCCGCATAGGGGTCGCGGTGGCGCACCAGTTTCGAGCCCGGTGGCAGCTCGGCAAACATCGCCGCTTTGATCGAGCCGATGCTTTGCACCAGTTCAGTCGTGCGCGGGCACAGTTTCATCGCAGACGGATGACTGTCGCCGTACCATTTCAGATAAAAGCGTTTCCAGCCGGTTTTGAAAAAAGAGTTGAAGCCGACATCGTCATACTGACTGGAACGTTTGATCTCGCCGGCACGCAGCAGATTCTGGCCTTCTTCGCGAATCTCCTGCCAATGCGCCTGTAACGGGCTGAGATCAGGAAACTCCGCCGGATCCAGAAAAGGCTTGTTGGGTTTTTTCGAAAACAGATAAAGGAAGCAATTGATCGGCGCGAGAAACGACGAGTGATCGCTGAGCTGGCGCCCCAGCTTGTGGCGCACACGGCCCCGCAGATGAACGTATGCAATCGAAATGACATAAACAGCAGCGATGATAAGTTTCACGGAAATTGTCACACGTCAGAAATGAAAAAACTGCGCGCCGGGCTGCTTGAGGCCCTGCGTCTTGTGCAGCGGTCTGAATCCCAATGGCACGTCCTTGAGCCCGCGCCGCTTCAAGCGCTGAGTGAATGGATGGCATTTTAGCCACACTTTGTAACCGATAGTGAACCTTGATCTGTGAAAAACTGTCTCGCGTTTGCGACGATTGGCATTCGAGCGGTCATCGCCCTATCGTTTAAAGAGCCAGACCAGTACAATCGCCGCCAAACTTTACGCGCCCCCCTTGGTTGATGACGGGTCTCTCCCGCCTCAGCGCACTCTGACTCGGGCCAAGCGCTCAAGCCGCACCCTCGCTACTCGAATGCTTCGCAGGAAAAACTCTTGATCTCTACAGCTAACATCACGATGCAGTTCGGCGCAAAGCCGCTCTTCGAAAACGTTTCGGTCAAATTCGGCGCGGGTAACCGCTATGGCCTGATCGGCGCCAACGGTTGCGGCAAGTCGACCTTCATGAAGATTCTCGGCGGCGACCTCGATCCGTCCGCCGGTCAGGTGATGCTCGAGCCGAACGTGCGTCTGGGTAAATTGCGCCAGGACCAGTTCGCCTACGAAGAATTCACCGTGATCGACACCGTGATCATGGGTCACGAGGAGTTGTGGAAGGTCAAAGCCGAGCGCGATCGCATCTACTCGCTGCCGGAAATGTCCGAAGAAGACGGCATGGCCGTGGCCGAGCTGGAAACCGAGTTCGCCGAGATGGACGGCTACACCGCTGAATCCCGCGCAGGCGAACTGTTGCTGGGTCTGGGTATTCCGCTGGAACAGCATTTCGGGCCGATGAGCGAAGTATCGCCAGGCTGGAAACTGCGCGTGTTGCTAGCGCAGGCGTTGTTCTCTGATCCTGAAGTGCTGTTGCTCGACGAACCGACCAACCACCTGGACATCAACACCATTCGCTGGCTGGAAAACATCCTGACCCAGCGTAACAGCCTGATGATCATCATTTCTCACGACCGTCACTTCCTGAACAGCGTGTGCACGCACATGGCTGACCTGGATTACGGCGAGCTGCGTCTGTTCCCGGGCAACTACGACGAGTACATGACCGTGGCGACCCAGTCCCGCGAGCAGCTGCTGTCGGACAACGCGAAGAAGAAAGCGCAGATTTCCGAGCTGCAATCGTTCGTCAGCCGCTTCTCGGCGAACGCCTCGAAAGCCAAGCAGGCGACCTCCCGCGCCAAGGCGATCGACAAGATTCAGCTGGCCGAGGTCAAGCCTTCCAGCCGTGTCAGCCCGTTCATCCGCTTCGAGCAGAACAAAAAGCTGCACCGTCAGGCCGTCATGGTCGAAAAAATGGCCAAGGGTTTCGACGGCAAGCCACTGTTCAAAGACTTCAGCTTCCAGGTTGAAGCCGGCGAGCGCGTAGCGATCATCGGCCCGAACGGCATCGGCAAGACCACCCTGCTGCGCACCCTGGTCAACGAACTGACCCCGGATGCCGGTAGCGTCAAGTGGACCGACGCCGCGGAACTGGGGTATTACGCCCAGGATCACGCGCACGACTTCGAAGACGACGTCACGCTGTTCGACTGGATGGGTCAGTGGACCCAGGGCGAGCAGATGATCCGCGGCACTTTGGGTCGCATGCTGTTCTCCAACGACGAAATTCTCAAGTCGGTCAAAGTGATTTCCGGTGGTGAACAAGGTCGCATGCTGTTCGGCAAGCTGATCCTGCAAAAGCCGAACGTGCTGATCATGGACGAACCAACCAACCACCTGGATATGGAATCGATCGAGGCGCTGAACCTGGCGCTGGAAAATTATCCGGGCACGCTGATCTTCGTCAGCCACGACCGTGAGTTCGTATCGTCCCTGGCCACGCGCATCATCGAGCTGAGCCCGAACGGCGTGACCGACTTCAGCGGCACTTATGACGACTACCTGCGTAGCCAGGGTGTGGTGTTTTAAGGGCAGCTTTTAGTTTCAAGCGGCAAGCTGCAAGTTGAAAGCCCTGTCCATGTGACGGGGCTTTTTGCATTTCAGGATCAGGAACTTGTTGGTGCGCAGATATTCGCGAGCAGGCTCGCTCCCACAGGGAAATGCGTTCAAATGTGGGAGCGAGCCTGCTCGCGATGGGGCCGTCAGCAGCGCCGTCAATCCACGTTGGAGCCGCCGGAGGCTGCGAGGTTTTGATCGTTAGCCTGCTTTCTTTTCTTTCTGGCGCGCGCCATGATATCGGCAACTCTCCCACCGCCGCCCGCGAACGAGTGCTCATGTCTGCGCAGCAAACGCAAAGCTCCCTGGCGATCACTCTGCAGATCGTCTCCATCGTTTTCTATACCTTTATCGCTTTCCTCTGCATCGGTTTGCCGATCGCGGTGTTGCCTGGGTATGTCCACGAGCAATTGGGCTTCAGCGCGATCATTGCGGGGCTGGTGATCGGCTCGCAGTACCTCGCCACCCTGCTCAGCCGCCCCATGGCCGGACGTTTGTCGGACACCATCGGCACCAAACGGGCGATCGTTTATGGCCTCTGGGGCATTGTGCTCAGCGGCGTACTGACGTTGGTATCGACGTTACTGCAAAGCTTCCCGCTGACCAGTCTGTTGATGCTGATCGTCGGGCGCCTGCTGCTCGGTATCGCGCAGGGCCTGATCGGCGTCGGCACGATCAGTTGGTGCATGGGCCAGGTCGGCGTCGAACATACGGCGAAATCCATCGGCTGGAACGGCATCGCTTCCTACGGGGCGATTGCGATTGGCGCACCGTTGGGCGTAGTGATGGTCGCTGAATACGGCTTTGTCAGCCTGGGCATCGCTTTGTCGGCATTGGCGGCGGGTGCGTTGTGGTTGATCCGCAACAAGCCGTCAGTGCCGGTGATTCGTGGGGAGCGGCTGTCGTTCTGGGCGGTATTCGGTAAGATCGCGCCGTTTGGCGCCAGCCTGACGCTGGCTTCAATCGGTTACGGCACGCTGACTACGTTCATCACGCTCTATTACCTCAACCGAGGCTGGAGCGGCGCGGCGTACTGCCTGACGGTGTTTGGTGTGTGTTTCATTCTGTCGCGGCTACTGTTCCTATCCGCGATCGCACGGTTTGGCGGGTTCGCCTCGGCCATCGTCTGCATGACAGTCGAAACCGTCGGCCTGGTGATGTTGTGGCTCGCGCCCTCCACCGCTTATGCACTGATTGGCGCGGGGCTGGCGGGGTTTGGCCTGTCGTTGGTATATCCGGCGTTGGGCGTGGAAGCGATCAAGCAGGTGCCAAGTTCAAGCCGTGGCTCGGGGCTGGGGGCTTATGCGGTGTTCTTCGATTTGGCACTGGCGATTGCCGGGCCGTTGATGGGCGCAGTGGCGTTGAATCTGGGGTACTCGTGGATCTTCTTTAGCGCGGCATTGTTGTCGGTGACCGGGTTGGGCCTGACGCTGTTGCTCAAGCGTCGTGCTACTTCATGAAACACCTATCCCCTGTAGGAGCTGACGAGTGCAACGAGGCTGCGATCTTTTGACTTTGATTTTTTTCAAGATCAAAAGATCGCAGCCTCGTTGCACTCGTCAGCTCCTACAAGGATATGTGTGGTGATGAAGTTATTGATCTGCCGTCTGCATACCCGCGCGGGTCTGTCGGCCTAGCGCATGAGCAAAAAACCGCCCGGCCTCGGAAATCAGGTTGCGATGGATGTCCTCCCGATCCACGCCATCGGCGTCGGTACACAGGGCCGGCATGGCGCGAATCTGCTCTTCGTTGCATGGCGCCATGAACACGAAATGCCCTGCCCCGGCCAGCAGTTTGAAGTCCGGTGCGGTGGGCAGTTTGCGCGCCAGGGCGGCGGCGTTTTTATCGAACGCGACGAGCTTGTCGCCGTCACCGCTATAGAGCAGCACCGGCACATGCACATCCGCCAATGTATGACGGCCGAATTTAAGGCTCAGCGGCGCCATCAACAACAACGCGTGAACCCGCGGATCGGCCACCGGCTGCAGGTCATCGCGATCAACGATCAATTCGCCTTGCGTGTTGCAGGCATCATGATCGTCCGGGCGCTCCTGGCAGTAGCGGCGCAGGCGATCCAGATCCGGTTGCGCTCCGGAAAGAATCAACGCGGTCTCGCCACCGGCTGAATAACCAATGACCCCGACCTGATCAGCATTGACGAACGGCGCGAGCATGTTGTCGCCGAGGGTTGCGGTGATCGCCTGGGAAATCTGGATCGGCCGTCCGTAAAGATTGCTCAGCGTGCCAAGTCGGCTGTGGTCGCGCGAGTTGTCACCGGGATGAATCACCGCCACCACCACAAAGCCCTTACGTGCCAGCGAAGTGGCCAGATCATGCAACGCCAGCGGCGTGCCGGTGTTGCCGTGGGATAGCATCAGCATCGGAAAGCGGCCGATTGCGACCTTGGTGTCTTCGCCGGCTTCGACTGAATAACCGTCAAGCAAACTCATGTGCTCACGGTCACTGGAGGGGTAAAACGCGATGGCGCGCATCGGTTGCAGATCGAGCGGGTCGAGAAAGGTCATCTCGTGATAACCGACACTCCAGACGGGATGGCGTCCCGGCGCGGCGTGCACTGAATTCAGGCCGCCCAGCAGGCAAATCAGCAACACTGCACAAAGATGCCTCATGGAATGCCCCACCCTGTTGGACCGCGTCGTCGGATGTGCTGAAAACTGCATAACCCGGGCCAGATTATGTAACAGCCAGAAACAAAAAACTCCGTATTCGGCCCTTGCGGAACCAGAATACAGAGTTTTTCGGGTACTACCTGAACATCAGCTGTTTTTTACGCAAGCCTTACGCGGCAGCGAACAGTTGCTCGCTGATCTTCGCTTGAGCGGCAGTCATCGCGTTGTTCCGCACTTCTTCGCCATACGCCAGACCTTCGGCGCGAACGATTTCGATATCGGTGATGCCGAGGAAGCCCAGCACCAGCTTCAGATATTCTTCGTGAGCGATGCCACTGGCCTGACCCGCGTGGATGCCGCCGGAGGTGGAGACGATCACTACTTTTTTGCCACCGCACAGGCCTTCAGGGCCGGCTTCGGTGTAACGGAAGGTCTGGCCGGCGACGGCGACACGGTCGATCCAGGCTTTGAGTTGGGTCGGCACGGTGAAGTTATACATTGGCGCGGCGATGACGACGGCGTCGGCGGCGATGAATTCGGCCAGCGTCGAAGCGCTCAGGTCGGCTTCATGCTGTTGCGCGGCGTCACGCAGTTCGGCGGTGGTGCCCGCAGCCACCAGCGTCGTCGACGAGAAGTGGCTGATAGCGTCGGCGGCCAGGTCACGATAAGTCACCACAGCGCCGGGCTCGGCAGCCTGCCAGGCTTTGACGACTTCGCTGCTCAACTGACGGGAAGCCGAGTTGTCGCCCAGAATGCTCGAATCGATATGCAGCAGTTTCATGTGAATTCTCCTGAAATGATCGCCGGTGGCGACGGAATGAAGACAATCCTACGCAAGAAACCAATGGATGATTAGCCGCCTGGAATGCGATAGTTTGTCCCATTGATAGGACAGTTGGATTTGACCATGCAGGATCTCAACGATCTCTACTATTTTGCCAAAGTCGTCGAGGCTGGCGGTTTTGCGGCGGCCGGGCGTGCGCTGGGCATTCCCAAGTCGCGTTTGTCGCGACGGATCGCCGAACTGGAAGAACGCCTTGGCGCCCGCTTGCTGCAACGCACCACCCGCCAACTCAATCTCACCGCCGTCGGTGAACGCTATTTGCGCCACTGCCAGGCGATGCTGCTGGAAGCGGAAATGGCCGACGAGGCCGTCGCGAGCATGTCCAGTGAACCGCGCGGTCGCTTGCGGGTGTCCTGCCCCACCGGCCTGGCGCGGGAAATGTTGCCGGGGGTGATCAGCGATTTCCTTGGCAAGTTTCCCCAGGTGCAACTGGAAGTTGTGCTGCTCAATCGTCGCGTCGATCTGGTCGGCGAAGGTTTTGATGTGGCGCTACGGGTACGTGAACATGGCGATGAAGATCCGTCACTGGCAACCCGGCGCTTGCGTCAGGCACAAATGGTTGTGGTCGCCAGCCCGGCTTTCATTCAGGGTCGCTCGATCAACCACCCTCACGATCTGAAGAATCTGCCAGTGCTCGGCGCACTGGAAGCGGATCGCATGGTGCATGTGCGCTTGCTCGATCAGCAGGGCAATCCTTTTGAACTGAGCATGGAGGCTCGGCTGGGCATCGACGATTTTGTCGTGCGCAAAGCCTGCGTGCTCGCCGGTCAAGGCTTTACCCTGTTGCCGATGATGTATTGCGAAGCCGAACTGGATAACGGCACGCTGGTGCAGATGCTGCCGCAATGGTCGCTGCCTGGCGGCTGGTTGCAAGCGGTGTACCCGCATCGGCGCGGGGTGATGCCGGCGGTGCGCGCGTGGATCGACCATTTGGTTGAGTCGTTCAATGCGTGCGGCGAGCGGTTGTTATGAACAACGGAGCGGTTGCTATGAAGAAGGCACGGATGAGTGAAGCGGATGTCGCCGAGTTCTGCCTGGCATTGCCGGGCGCGCGGCAGGATTACAAATGGGGCGGCGTGCGGGTGTTCTCGATCGCGGGTAACAAGATGTTTGCCTTACAGGGTCTGCGCGGAGACTCTCTGGCCTTCAAGGTCGACAAAGACCTGTTTCTCGGCCATTGCGACCGCCCCGGCATCCATCCGGCGCCCTATCTGGCGCGGGCGCAGTGGATCATCATGCATCCGCCTTATCCGTTGGCTGCCGAGGAATTGCAGGGGTTGTTGCAGCGCTCGCATCAGTTGGTGGTTGGCAAGTTGCCGAAGAAGACTCAAATCGGTCTCCTGCTGTAAACCCGATCCCCTGTAGGAGTGAGCCTGCTCGCGATAGCGGTGTGTCAGTCGATCTTAACGTCACAGGTAGACCGCTATCGCGAGCAGGCTCGCTCCCACCGGGGATCTGCTGTGGCTGTCAGATTAGAGACAACAGGTTCGAGCCGAGAAATATCTGGTCGATCCAGAACATCTGATGCAACGCCACGATCACCCAAAACAGAATCTGGAAAGACACCTTGCGCGTCTTGTGCCGGAACACTTGTTGGGCGATCAACGCGCCCGGCCAGCCACCCGCCAGTTCTACGGCATGGAGGATATTTTCCGGGGTGCGCCAGGCATCGGCGCGTGCCTTGCGCTTGTCGGCCCAATACATGAAGAACGCCAGCACGCTGACAATTCCATAGGCCGCCAGCGGCACGCGCGAGATATCGTTCAGCCACATCGACAGCGCGCCGAACAACGGCAACGCACAGACGATCAGCAAGATGATCACTTTGAATTTCAGGTGCTGGACACCGCCACCGGAGGGTCGCCCTTCCGGCCGGCGTGCGCGGGAGTCACTCAAGGCTTGGCCGCCGCCCAATCCACCCAGCCGAACTGCCAGGTCGCCAGAATCAGCAGACCAAACACGATCCGATACCAGGCAAACGCTGCATAGCTGTGGTTGGCAATGAACTTGAGCAAACCGCGCACGGCGATCATCGCGAAAATAAACGCGGTGACGAAACCGATGGCGAACACCGGAAAATCCGCCGGCACGAACAGGTCTCGATACTTGTAGCCTGAGTACACCGCAGCACCGACCATGGTCGGCATGGCCAGAAAGAATGAGAACTCGGTGGCGGTTTTGCGTGACAGCCCGAACAGCAAGCCGCCGATGATCGTCGAGCCCGAGCGTGAAGTGCCGGGAATCATCGCCAGACACTGGGCGAAGCCGACTTTCAGGGCGTCTTTCCAGGTGATCTCATCAACAGTTTCGACATGCACCTCATGCTGACGCTTCTCTGCCCAGAGCATGATGACGCCGCCGACGACCAGCGCCGCTGCAACCGTGACCGGGTTAAACAGGTATTCGTGGATCAGATCGGCAAAGATCACACCGAGTACCACCGCAGGCAGGAACGCAATCAGCAGGTTGGCGGTAAAACGCCGCGCACTCGGCTGGGTCGGCAAACCGATGACCACGTCGAAAATCTTCCGTCGAAACTCCCAGACCACCGCGAGAATCGCGCCCAACTGAATAATGATGTTGAACGCCATTGCCCGTTCACCGCCGAATCCGAGCAAGTCGGCAACGATGATCTGGTGTCCGGTACTGGAAATGGGCAAAAACTCCGTCAGCCCTTCTACAACGCCAAGAATAAGTGCCTGCAAAGCCGTCCAAAGATCCATCAATCCCCCAAAGAGCGATGCGCACCGGCATGCCCCGATAGTATTTTTTTACGTTCACTGCGATCAGAGTAGCGGCTTTTGGCTCGACCGATTCCGCGCACAGGATCCACACGCAACAGTCAAAATTGCGTGAAATATCAACTTGGATTCAGGTTTTAGCGCGCGGGGCCGAAATCCTATCAGACAAGCCGTACTAATGCTGCTGCGGCTTACGACCCCGGTCGATATGCCTGCTCACCGAATCGTGGATGGATGCAGGCAGCGGTTAACTACAAGAACAAGAACCCGGAGTGACAGCGTTATGAACAGCTTGCGCAGTGTGTCGATCAGCCGACGCTTGTGGCTCATCCTGATTGTGGCAGTGGTGATGTTGCTGACCTTGGGCGCGTTGATGCTCAAGCAGATTCACGATGACCTGTATCACGCCAAGGCGCAGAAAACCCAGCATGTGGTGCAGACCGCCAGTGGTCTGCTGACCTATTACCACGGCCTCGAAACCGCCGGCACCTTGGCCAGAGAGGCCGCGCAGAAACAGGCGCTGACGGCGATTCGCGGCCTGCGTTATGACCAGAGTGACTACTTCTGGATCAACGACCTCACGCCCGTGATGGTCATGCACCCGACCAATCCCAAACTCGAAGGCCAGAACCTCTCGGCGATCCGCGATCCTGACGGTTTTGCGGTGTTCAACGAAATGGTCGCCATCGCCAAAGCCAAAGGTGCCGGCATGGTCAATTATCGCTGGCCGAAACCGGGCGCGACCGAGCCAGTGGCGAAAACGTCTTACGTAAAACTCTTCGAGCCATGGGGTTGGGTGATCGGCTCCGGCGTATATGTCGACGACGTGCAGGCCGAATTTCAGGGGCAGATGATCAAGGCATCGGCGATTGGTCTGGCAATTGCGCTGATCATGGCGCTGCTGGTGATTCTGATTGCGCGCAGCATCGTCCGTCCGTTGCAGGAAACCGTGAATGCGATGGCCAACATCGCCAGCGGCGAAAGCGACCTGACCCGCAGCCTCGACACCCACGGCAAGGATGAGGTCACCGAACTCGCCCATCATTTCAATGCTTTCACGGCCAAGTTGCGTCGGGTCATCGGCGACTTGCAGGTGTCGGCCAGTGCGCTCGGTCAGTCATCCAGCCAACTGGGCGACGACGCGGCGCAAGCCCAGCAACGCAGCCAGCAGCAGTCGCAACAAATGGAACTGGTGGCCACCGCCGTTAATGAAGTGACTTACGGCGTGCAGGACGTGGCGAAGAACGCCGAGCATGCTGCCGCTGAAATGCGCGATGCCGAAGCGCAGGCGCAGCAGGGTCAGATCAATATTGACGGCAGCCTGCAGCAGATCGACAGGCTCTCGGGCACGATCGATCAAGCCGTCGAGGTGATCCGCACGCTGGCCGCTGAAAGCACGCAGATAGGCAGCGTGCTCGAAGTGATCCGCTCGATCGCCGAGCAGACCAATCTGCTGGCGCTCAACGCGGCCATTGAAGCAGCCCGCGCGGGTGAACAAGGTCGCGGTTTTGCGGTGGTTGCCGATGAGGTGCGGTTGCTGGCGCAGCGTACGCAGAAATCGACGGCGGAAATCCAGTCGATGATCGAGCGCTTGCAGAATCATTCCGAGGCAGCCGTGAAGGTCATCGGCGACAGCAGCAAGGCGTCGCAACTGACCATCGAACAGGCAGGCCTGGCCGGCGCAAGTCTCAATGCAATTGGTCAGGCGCTGCGCAATCTCAACGGTTTGAACGCATCGATTGCCAGCGCGACATTGCAGCAGGCGCATGTGGTTGAAGACATCAACCAGAACGTCACCCAGGCGGCCGGACTCTCGCACAGCACCGCCATGGCGGCCGAACAGTCTAGCGCTGCGAGTTTGCGACTTGGGCAGTTGAGCGAACAGCTCAACGGGTTGTTGCGTCAGTTCCGGGTCTGACCCAGACGCCGAGATGAATTCACCCCTCACCCCAGCCCTCTCCCCAAGGAGAGGGAGCCGACCGAGGTGGCTGGCGTTCACGGATTCGCTAAAGATCTTCCAGGCCGACGCTACTTACAACATCCCCTATTAGTCCCCTCACCCCGGCAGAGGGTCAGGGTGAGGGGCTTTTGATCTGGCGAATACAGTACAATCCGCCCCCTCCTCAATTCCCCAAAGGAACCTTCATGTCCGGGCTCGAACTGTTTGCCGCCGCCCTCGGTGTGATCGCCGTCTGGCTGACGGTCAAACAGAATCCGTGGTGCTGGCCCGTCGGGCTGGTCATGGTGCTGCTTTACAGCTGGATCTTCTATGAAGTGAAACTGTATTCGGACATGTTGCTGCAAGTGATCTACGCCGCGTTGCAAGTTTACGGCTGGTGGCAGTGGACGCGAGCCGGGACGATGCACGACGGTCGCCACGTCACGCGGCTGGATCATCGCTTGTTAGTGATCGGCCTCGGCTTCGGTGCCGTCGGCAGCGTGTTGTTGGGCGCGGCCATGGCGCATTGGACCGACGCGGCGCAACCGTGGCTCGATGCTGCACTGACCGGTTTCAGCCTCGTCGCGCAGCTATGGATGGCACAAAAACGTCTGCAATGCTGGGCGCTGTGGTTCGTCCTCGATGTGATCTTCGTTGGCCTGTTCATCTATAAGGGGCTGTACCTCACCGCAGGGCTCTATGGCCTGTTCACGCTGTTGGCCATACAAGGCTGGCGCGAATGGCGTGCCGATCCGGCGCTGCGCACATGAAGGTCGTCGTCCTGACTGGTCCCGAGTCGACCGGCAAAAGCTGGCTGGCGGCGGGCCTCGAGCAGCGATTCGGTGGCCTGCGTGTGGATGAATACGTGCGGCGCTTCATCGAATTGAATCCTCGCGAGACTTGTTTGGCGGACATCCCCGAGATCGCCCGTGGCCAACTGCAATGGGAAGATCAGGCCCGCGCGCAATTGCCGGCGCTGTTGATCCTCGACACTCACCTGTTGAGCAATATCCTCTGGAGCCAGACCCTGTTCGGCGATTGCCCCCCATGGCTGGAACGCGAGTTGTTGGCACGCCATTACGACCTGCACTTGTTGTTGTCCCCGGAACAGGTCGACTGGACTGATGACGGTCAGCGTTGCCAGCCAGATATGAATGAACGACTGGCATTTTTCCACGCCACTCGCGATTGGCTTGAACAACATTGCCAACCGTTCGAGGTTATTCAAGGCAACTGGCTTGAACGGCAAACGCGGGCATTCACACTGGTTGAGCATCTGTTGGCAAACTAGCCCGTTCTTTGGGGCGCTTGCCCCGTGGTTCCCCCGGTTTTGGGGGGCAAAGTGTCCGTTCCTGAAACACTCAACGATGTCCAAAGTGCCCGTCTAAACGCACTTCATTGCTTTGTCATGCCGAGTGTTAGGCAGGTGAAACACTCAAGCGCAAACCCCCATTCCAGAGCGTTGTTCAGCCAACGGACAGCTTAGGGCTTGGAGTGGTGTATCAGCGTTGAAACACGCCTGACATCTACCCAGCGCGACTCTCCGTTAACTCATTGAAAACAAATCGAAAATCAAAAGCGGCACAGCTTTCGCTCTCTCCTTCACAACGCTGACTAGGGCCAGCCCACTGAAGAAGGAATGCAGCCGTGGGGAACATCAATAAAACCTTGACCTGCCTTCTGCTGATCGGATCAGCAGCCAGCACATTCAGCAGCTTCAACGCCCAGGCCGAGGGCAACGGTGTGATCGTCCTCAACCGCGACGTTCAGCCGATCCCGATCGGCCGCAACGGCGGCAAAGATCCTTACCCGACCACCGTCAATGCCAACCCTTCGGCGCGGATCAATCAGACCCTCAGCAGCACCGAACTCAGCGACGGCGATTTCGCCAATGTCGCCAGCGGGTCGTCGATTCGCGGCAACATGACCACGCCCAGCTCCAACCTGCCCGGCATGAACACACTGACCAACCAAAACGGCTTGCCCGGCATGCGCACCGGCAGTGGCGGCGGTGCAGGCGGTTCGATTTCCAACACCGTCAACCGGGCGATGAGCACCGGTCTGGCGCCTCTGACTCGCATGGCCGGAGGCCAATGACATGAATCGCACCTTACTGCTTCTCGCCCTGCTCGGCTGCACCCAGGCCATGGCCGATTCGGCCTCGGTCAACAATGCCAACCTGCAGAATTCGGGCGCGCAATACCGCGGCAATTTCAACGTCAACCAGGCCGCCGGTGACCAGATGCAACAAGCCAATACCAAGGCGATTGCGATCGGCACCGAATCCCACGCCACCACGCACGTCATGCAGAGCATTGACACACCCGCCAGCCGCGCCATCGACGCGAGCGCCAACATTGGCGGCAACTCTTTCAGTAACGGCAACGGGATCCTTGGTGTGAACCAGGGCGCCGGTGCCAACAATCAAATGGCCAACGTCACGCGCGTCAGCATCAGTGCTGCCCCGCAGAGCGTTGACGACAGCGCCCTTTCACAACAGAACGTGGCGTTTTTACCAAGCTCAGGAGCAACTGGTACCTCTATCGGCAGTCGCCAGGTCACGACAAGTGATCAGGCCTTCACCGGCAGCCGCGGGGTAATTCAGGTGAACCAGAGTGCCGGGGTGGGGAACCGCATGGCTAACACCCTGAGCATCCGGGTCGCAGACTGACCCATACAAAAAGCAGTGCAATTAGAAAGTACCGACACTTAACCAACTAATAAGCACGATGGAGAAACACCATGAAACCTACAATGGCTCTCAAACCACTGGTTTTCGCACTCGCAGCAGTGATGGCAATGGCAGCACAAGCGGGCGGCCGTGATGACAACAACGGTCATGGAAATGGAAATGGACACGGCAACGGTCACGGCCAGCCGCAAGGTCCTAATCTTGAACAACTGCTGCAAATTACCGCAGGCGCTGGCGCCGCTGTGCTCGACGCGCAAAACAGCGACGGCAACGTGGTAAAAAACCAGGGCACCTTGAACAATGCCAATGCCAGCGACTCGCTCAACGGCTCCAACGGCAACATGGGCGCCAACGTTGCAGCCGGCGACGGCAACCAGCAAGACAACGCTGCTGCACTGGCGACCGCTGACGAAAGCTTCATCTTCGGCAATGCTGTTGCGGCTTCGAGTGCGACTCAGGTCAACAACAACAACTATGTGAAAAACTCGTCCACCTTCAACAACGCCACGCTCAACAACGCAGGCAACAATGGTTCCGGCAACATCGGCATCAACGTGAGCGCCGGCAACTTCAACCAGCAGAAAAACAACCTCGCCATCGCCGTGTCCGGCGGTCGTGTAGCGCAGGCTGCCGCCTCTGCCAACCAGGCTTCGACCGGCCTGGTAGTCGACAACAAAGGCGTGCAAACCTACAAAACCGACACCCTTACTGGCACTTATGCAGCCGCTGGCACGTTCAAAGCCAAAGGCACTGCAACCATCGAAGACGACAACCATGGCGGTTGGGGTAACCGTGGCGGCGGCCACGGCGGCAACGATGATCAGAAAGCCAAGTTCGAAGCCGTGGGTTCTTTTGGCCTCGCTGGCGTAACCACCCAACAAGTGTTGACCAAAGATGGCTGGAAAACTCCTGTCGTCAACAACGCCAACATGACCAACTCGATGAACAACTTCTCCGGCAACGGCGGAGCCAACGTCTCGGCTGGTGTGGGCAACCAACAAAGCAACTCGCTGTCCATCGCCGCAGGTTGCAAAGCCTGCATGTAATCGCGATCGAAACGAAAGCCCCGGTAACGGGGCTTTTTTCCTCGGTTCCACAAGGCGTATTCGATCATGCGGACTTCTGCCCTCCTCGCTTTGCTGTGTCTGTGCGGCCTGACTCAGGCAGCGCAAATGCCCGTGGCTGCCCTGCCGGGTGGCGTGCTGGTCTACAAAGACGTGCAAAGCATTCGGGAGCGCAAGTTTGCCGACATCGTCGAACAGAAGACCGATTTCAGTTGCGGCGCTGCTGCACTGGCCACGGTCCTGCGTCAGGCTTATTGGCTCGACGTCGATGAGGAGCACATCATCAAAGGCATGCTGGTCAATGCTGACCAGGACCTGGTGCGAACCCAGGGTTTTTCCATGCTCGACATGAAGCGCTACGTAGAAAGCATCGGCATGCGTGCCCGAGGCTACCGGATCCCGCCCGAGAAACTCGAAGCGGTGACCATTCCGGTGGTGGTTCTGATGGATATTCGCGGCTACAAGCATTTCGTCGTGCTACAGCGTTCGGACAAGCAGTGGGTCTACATCGGTGACCCGGTTCTCGGCCACAAGCGCTACAAACATGACGACTTTGTCAAAGGTTGGAACGGCATCGTCTTTGCCATCGTCGGCCCAGGCTATGACAAGGCGAACGCCTTGCGCAGCCCTCCGGTGCCGCTGACGGCGAAGAACACGCTGGATGGCTTCAACCCGGTCAAAGATGCGGAATTGATGGATTTCGGGTTCATTCAGAGCGACTTCTTTTAATCGCCGAGTTAGAGATTGGGACTGGATGTCCCGGGAGCAGCAGATGAAAACCTCATACTGGCTGGCCGCCGCCTGCCTGGCAGCGAGCGCGTCAGGCTTTGCCCATGCCGGATTCAAACCCATCGAAATCAAGGACCAGGAGCTCGCCGAGCTGCGTGGTCGCTACGTCATGCCGGGGCGCATTATCAGCTTCGGCATTGTAATGAGCAGCACCTGGCGCAACGCCAGCGGCGATTTGATCGGGGCCGCGACCTCGATGCAGGTCCAAGCCTCTACGGTCAAACCGCAATTCTACGTCTCGACCATCAAGGAGTCGGGCAACGGCAGCGCGCCGTCACTGGGCACTGGCACCGTGATCGGTGGCGCCGGCCTCAACAGCAGCCAAGGCGTGACGCAAAGCGTACGGGCGGCAGGTGATGGCAACACCGCCAACAACAACGTGGCGATCAACGTCCGCGAGGCGAGTCAGGCACCGGCACTGGCGCCGTCGCAAGGTCAGGCCCTCATCGCCGGACAGACCATCACCGGCAGCAACGGCGCCGGCAGTGTCGCGGTTTCGGCCAACGGTGGCGGCGTGCAAATGGCCATTCAGGCCAGCGGCAATCAAGGCACCGCGCTGCAACAAGTCGCACAGGGCGGCCTGCTGCAAAACACCCGCCTGCTGGGCAGTGCCAACGTGGTCAACAACCTCACGCAACTCAACGTCGTACTTAACAATAACGGCAGAAGCGCCGGTGCACTGGACTGCAACCTGACTCAACTCGGGGCCCTACGCAATATCGGATATTGAACTACGCTGAGTCTCGATCATTGGGCTAAAAGGGACGGCTTATTCATGTATCGATCAGTCTCACTGCGTGTCGCAGTGTGTTTGAGTACCCTTCTTCCGGCGGCAATGTTGCAAGCAGCACCCGACGCCGATGTAGAAGCCCTGAAACGGGAACTACTGGAACTGAAACAACGATACGAAGTACAACAACAAGCCCTGGCGGTACTTGAACAACGGGTCCGCCAGGTAGAAGAACAACCCGCCGCCCCACCGCCGAAAAGGCTGGCCAAATCACCATCGGACATGAAAGGCAATCGCGTCGCTGCCGGAGCCGCCACAGGCACCGGTGCGGCCGCAGCCTCAGGAGGCGCCGCCGGGGGCAGTGGCGCTTCTTACGGGCAATCGCTGGCTGACGATTCGCAACCGGCGCAAAGTGTTTCCAACCTGTATGACGAAGCCAGCGGTTTCTTTGGCGGCGGCAAGTTCAGCGTGGAAACCGGGGTCACCTATTCGCGCTATGACACCCGCCAGTTGATCCTCAACGGTTTCCTCGCGCTGGATTCGATTTTCCTCGGCAACATCAACCTCGACCGGATCAAGGCCGACACCTGGACCCTCGATCTGACAGGCCGCTACAACTTCGACAATCGCTGGCAGTTCGACCTGAACGTGCCCGTGGTGTATCGCGAATCGACTTACCAGTCGGGCGGCGGCAACCAGGGCGCGGCGGGCGTCACCACTGAAGAAACCGTCACCAAGGATCCGACCATTGGCGACGTCAACTTCGGTGTCGCCTACAAGTTCCTCGACGAGTCGGTCAACACCCCGGATGCGGTCGTCACCTTGCGTGTCAAGGCGCCGACCGGCAAAGACCCGTTCGGCATCAAACTGCGCCAGACCGATGCGAACTCCAACCTGTTCGTCCCCGACACCCTGCCCACCGGCAACGGCGTCTGGTCGATCACACCGGGCATATCGCTGGTCAAGACGTTCGACCCGGCGGTGCTGTTCGGCAGCTTGTCCTACACCCACAACCTGGAGGAGTCGTTCGACGACATCAGCTCGACCGTCAACCAGAAAAACCCGGGCAAAGTGCGCATTGGCGACAGCTTCCAGATCGGCGCAGGTATCGCGTTTGCGCTGAACGAGAAGATGAGTATGTCGTTCTCGGTATCTGACCTGGTGCAACGCAAAAGCAAGCTGAAACAGGATGGCGGCGACTGGGAATCCGTGGTGTCGAGCGACGCCAACGCCGGTTACTTCAACGTTGGCATGACCATCGCGGCTACCGACAATTTGACGATTGTGCCTAACTTGTCGATTGGGATGACTGACGATGCGCCGGACTTCTCCTTCAGCCTGAAATTCCCGTATTACTTCTAAAAGCAAAAGATCGCAGCCTTCGGCAGCTCCTACATAGATCCGTGTAGGAGCTGCCGAAGGCTGCGATCTTTTGATCTGGGGTCGCCAAAGACCCGGGCCGCGATCGGACGATCTTTTGATCTTGCCCTGTCTAACGAATCTGATGTTTGTGCAGTAACCGATAGAAAGTCGGCCGGGAAACGCCGAGCACTTTGGCAGCGATGCTGAGGTTGTCACTGTGCCGATTCAACACATCACAGAGCGCCTGGCGTTCAGCACGGGTTTTGTAATCTTCCAGAGTGCCCATGGGCGTGGCGATGGAATGCTGGCTGATCAGGCCGAGGTCACGCGCCTCAATTTGCCGCCCCTCAGCCAGAACCAGGCCCCGCCGCACACGGTTGGCCAATTCGCGCACGTTGCCAGGCCAGTCGTGTTTGCCCATGGCGATCAGCGCATCCTCGCTGAAACTGCGCGGGCGTCGACCGGTTTCATGGCTGTAGAAATGGGAAAAATGGTTGGCCAGCATCGACAGATCACCATGCCGTTCACGCAGCGGCGCGGTGACCACTTGCAGCACGTTGAGGCGGTAATAAAGGTCTTCGCGAAAACGTTTTTTCTCAATGGCGGCTTCCAGATCGACGTGAGTCGCCGCCAATACCCGCACATCAACCGGTATCGGCTGACTGCCACCGACACGCTCGATGTGCCTTTCCTGAAGAAAACGCAGCAGATTCGCCTGCAGTTCCAAGGGTAAATCGCCGATTTCGTCGAGGAACAACGTGCCGCCGTTAGCGGCTTCTATACGGCCGATTTTGCGCTGGTGGGCGCCGGTGAATGCGCCTTTTTCATGGCCGAACAGTTCGGATTGAATCAAATGCTCCGGGATCGCGCCGCAATTGATTGCCACAAAAGGTTTGTTGTGGCGCTGCGACTGTCGGTGCAAAGTGCGCGCGACCAGCTCCTTGCCGGTACCGCTTTCGCCACGAATCAACACCGGCGACTCGGTGGGCGCCAGTTTGCTGAGCAGTTTACGCAGTTCGCGGATCGGTTTGCTGTCGCCGAGCAGTTCGTGTTCGGGCTGGTCAACATGGATCGTGCCCTGCCCGCGGAGACGCGCCATGCCAAATGCGCGACCAAGGGTCACCTGCACCCGCGAAACGTCGAAGGGCAAAGTGTGGAAATCAAAAAACCACTCACAGACGAAGTCGCCGACGTTCTGTAAACGCAGGACCTCCTGATTCAACACGGCAATCCATTCGGTGCCGCTGCGGCTGATCAGCTCCTTGACCGCATCGGGTCGCTCAAGATGAAATGGCTGCAACCGCAGCAGGCCGACATCACAACTGCGGTCGGCAGCATTTTCCAAAGTACAACTGTCGACATCCCAGCCTACCGCGCGTAATCCAGGCAGGAGGCGATGACAGTCGTCGCATGGGTCCACTACTAGTAAACGTCTTGATGCAGGCGCTTCACTCATGACTGTTCCTTGGCGCCAAATATTAGAAATGATTGTAAAAACAGTCATTTGGCAGACCCGACTGTAACATTAGCAAGATTTTGACAGCGCCTTGTATCGATTGCTTATAGGCATACAATCAAACTCGTTATAAGAAACACGGTTATTAGTTAGCTATCGATTAATTCGCTGGCTTCCACCTTTCGCGCAGCTTTCAAAACCCGTGTGAATAACGCCAAAACGAAAGAAACTTGAAATTTCTTTTAATCATGTGTGACCTGTCCCCGGGTTGCGTGCATCAGTACAAGTAACCAGCCGAACGGTAAGCCCAACCGACGGCAGATCATTTGATTGGGCACGACAGAGAGAAGAACCATGACCGCCCCGCTCCGTTTCAACGAAGCTCTTCTGATTGCCAACCACGCTTTCAAACCTTTTCAATGCGTGGCCTGGGCGCCACAAGACGGCAATGGCGAACTAAGCCTGACCGTCGTCGACCGCACCAATTCCCACATTGGCCGCAAACAGATTCCAAGCAGCGCTTATTCCGATCCGGCGCAGCTTGAACAATTGTTGCAACAGGCTCGCGCCGAACTCAGCGAAGAAGGTTACAACCTGCAATCGTGGTCGATGCCGCACTAATAATGACAAAGCGCGGATAACCTCAGTGTTATCCGCGCTTTTTTATTAGTTGCGTGGCAAGTGCTTGGCAAGCTTGCGACTGGTTCAAAAAGACATTGTTCTGGCACAGTGCGACTCGTTAACCCGGTTGTACTTCACCGCCTACAGGGATTGAATGTTCGGCTCATGCAGTTGCCGCCCGCTTCGGGTTTCGGTCGACTCGCAAGGAGACGCGTGCATGTCTAACCTGAATGCGACTGCGCTACCGCAGCCAACCCACAACGCCGGCCAACTAGACACTGGTTTCGCCGGTACCGGCATCGCCCAAGTCTACTTTGCCGGGTGCATTTCCAGCATGACCCAAGGGGTCACTCTCGATCAGCAAGGTCGCGTGCTGGTCGCCGCCAAGGTCACGACACCAAATGGCAGTTGTTTTGGCCTCGCACGCCTGCTGGACGACGGTTCCGCTGATCTGCAATTCGGGCATCAGGGCAGCGTCATCGGCCAGTTTTCACACGGTTTCGAAAGTATGGCCGGCAGAGTCCGTGAGTTGCCGGACGGTCGAATTCTGCTGGCGGGCCTGCATTATGAGAACGCCCATCGCACCCTGCCCGCTCTCGCTGTTTTCGATGCCCTCGGCCGCCCGGATCGCACCTTCGGCGACAACGGCTTTGTCGTCGTGCGTTTGCCCGGCGACTTGTCGATGGGCAATCGCGATATCTGGCTGCCACCCGGTGTCCCGGGCGCTGAGGCTTGTGACATCGTGGTGCAGGACGACGGTTGCATCCTGCTCATCGCCAATCATCATTTCGAACTCGCCGATCACGCCGGTCTGCTGATCCGCCTCACGCCTGATGGCAACCTTGACGAAACATTCAATGGCCGTGGCTTTGTGATGATCCGTCATCTGTTGCTCAACACCTGGCTAAGCAGCCTGTTGGTGCAGGAGGATGGGCGAATCGTCGTTTGTGGTTCAATCGATCTGCCACAGGAAGGCCTGCTGGCGCGGTACCTGGCGGATGGCCGGCTCGACGAAACGTTTGCCATCGATGGCTTCATGGCGTTCAAGGCACATGGGCGCAGCGTGCTGGTCAGTCAGGTGCTGGAATCCGCGGGGCGTCTGCATTGTTTCGGCAGCAGCCGCGACCCGATCCGTTGCCTGGCCTTGAGTCTGCACGGCAATGGCCGCGCGGACTTCCACTGCAATGCCGGCCATCCAAACATCCTCGATATCGGCCACAGCGGTTGCCAATGGAACGCTGCACAGCGCACCGCCGACGGTGACCTGATCGCCGTCGGCTCGACCATTGGCGGAGTCGAAGCCGATTTCATCGTCGCGCGTTTTCGCGCCGACGGTCATCTCGACGATACGTTCGGCAATGGCCTTGGCTGGTTGCGCACACGCCTGGGCCGCAGTCTGGACACTGCGACCTGCGTGGACATGCAAGCCGGCGGCAAGATTGTGGTGGGTGGCTATTCGCTCGATGGCTGTTATCGCGCAGTCGTGGCGCGTTATCTGACGTGATCGAGAGACGCGTCCTACACTTGATCTTCTTCGACACATCCGGCAACTTGCGCGCTTCTTAATACAAGGAGCTACCGATGTCCGGTTCAATGGCCCAGGCGTTCGCGCAAAACTTTCTCGGACACTCCCCACGCTGGTACAAGGCGACCATCGTCGGGTTTCTGATCCTTAATGCCCTGGTGCTATTTACCGTCGGCCCGGTGGCTGCCGGCTGGTTGCTGGTCATCGAATTCATCTTCACCCTCGCCATGGCGCTTAAGTGCTATCCGCTGATGCCCGGCGGATTGCTGCTGGTGGAAGCGCTGCTGTTGAAGATGACCACACCGCAGGCGCTTTACGATGAGTTGGCGCACAACTTTCCGGTGATTCTGCTGCTGATGTTCATGGTGGCCGGCATCTACTTCATGAAGGATCTGTTGCTGTACCTGTTTTCGCGGTTGCTGCTGGGCGTACGCTCGAAAGCGATGCTGGCCTTGATGTTCTGCTTTCTGTCGGCGTTTCTCTCGGCGTTTCTCGATGCGCTGACGGTGACGGCGGTGATCATCAGTGCGGCGGTGGGTTTCTATTCGGTGTATCACCGCGTCGCGTCCGGCAACGATCCGCGCCAGGACAGTGAGTTCGGTGACGACCAACAACTGCCAAAACTGCATTACGAAGACCTTGAGCAGTTCCGCGCATTTTTGCGCAGCCTGTTGATGCACGGCGCGGTCGGAACTGCGCTGGGCGGCGTTTGCACGCTGGTCGGCGAGCCGCAGAATTTGCTGATCGGCCATGAAATGGGCTGGCATTTTGGCGAGTTCTTTCAGAAAGTCGCCCCGGTTTCAATGCCGGTCCTCGCGGCGGGACTGGTAACTTGCGTCCTGCTGGAGAAACTGCGCTGGTTCGGCTACGGCACGCTGCTGCCCGACAACGTTCGCGCCGTGCTGGCCAATTACGCTGCCGAAGACAACGCTGAACGTACCCCGCGTCAGCGCGCCGCGCTGTTGGTGCAAGCGGGCGCCGCTCTGGTCCTGATCGGCTGCCTGGCGTTCCATTTGGCCGAAGTCGGCCTGATCGGATTGATGGTGATCGTATTGATTACGGCGTTTACCGGCATCACTGACGAGCATCGCCTGGGCAGCGCATTCAAAGACGCCATGCCGTTCACCGCCCTGCTGGTGGTGTTTTTTGCGGTGGTCGCGGTGATTCACGATCAACAGTTGTTCGCACCGCTGATTCATTGGGTGCTGACGTTGCCGGTCGAGCAACAACCGGGCATGTTGTTCATTGCCAACGGCGTGTTGTCGGCGATCAGCGACAACGTATTCGTGGCGACGATTTACATCACTGAAGTGAAACAAGCGTTTCTCGCCGGGCACATGAGCCGCGAGCACTTCGAGACTTTGGCAATCGCGATCAACACCGGCACCAACCTGCCGAGCGTCGCGACGCCGAACGGTCAGGCCGCGTTTCTGTTTCTGCTGACCTCGGCGATTGCGCCGCTGGTGCGTTTGTCGTACGGGCGCATGGTGTGGATGGCGGTGCCGTACACCGTGGTGATGGGCTTGCTTGGTTGGTATGCCGTGAGTTACTGGCTGTAACCACTGCCCACTGTAGGAGCTGACGAAGGCTGCGATCTTTTGATCTTGAACTGCCAAAGCACAATCAAAAGATCGCAGCCTCGTTTCACTCGTCAGCTCCTACAAAGCCCAGTCGAGGTAGGAGCTGCCGAAGGCTGCGATCTTTTGATCTTGAACTGCCAAGGCACAATCAAAAGATCGCAGCCTCGTTTCACTCGTCAGCTCCTACAAAGTCCAGTCGAGGTAGGAGCTGCCGAAGGCTGCGATCTTTTGATCTTGAACTGTCGAAGCACAATCAAAAGATCGCAGCCTCGTTTCACTCGTCAGCTCCTACAACGTCCAGTCGAGGTAGGAACTGCCGAAGGCTGCGATCTTTTGATCTTGAACTGTCAAAGCACAATCAAAAGATCGCAGCCTCGTTTCACTCGTCAGCTCCTACAGAGCCCAGTCGAGGTAAAAGCTGCCGAAGGCTGCGATCTTTTGATCTTGAACTGTCGAAGCACAATCAAAAGATCGCAGCCTCGTTTCACTCGTCAGCTCCTACAAAGTCCAGTTGAGGTAGGAGCTGCCGAAGGCTGCGATCTTTTGATCTTGAACTGTCGAAGCACAATCAAAAGATCGCAGCCTCGTTTCACTCGTCAGCTCCTACAACGTCCAGTCGAGGTAGGAGCTGCCGAAGGCTGCGATCTTTTGATCTTGAACTGTCAAAGCACAATCAAAAGATCGCAGCCTCGTTTCACTCGTCAGCTCCTACAACGTCCAGTCGAGGCAGGAGCTGCCGAAGGCTGCGATGTTTTGATCTTGAACTGTCGAAGCACAATCAAAAGATCGCAGCCTCGTTTCACTCGTCAGCTCCTACAACGTCCAGTCGAGGCAGGAGCTGCCGAAGGCTGCGATCTTTTGATCTTGGCTGCCGAAACACAATCAAAAGATCGCAGCCTCGTTTCCTCGTCAGCTCCTACAAAGTCCAGTCGAGGTAGGAGCTGCTGAAGGCTGCGATCTTTTGGTCTTGAACTGTCGAAGCACAATCAACAGATCGCAGCCTCGTTTCACTCGTCAGCTCCTACAGAATTCAGTCGAGGTAGGAGCTGCCGAAGGCTGCGATCTTTTGATATTGAACCGCCAAAGCACAATCAAAAGATCGCAGCCTCGTTTCACTCGTCAGCTCCTACAAAGTCCGGTCGAGGCAGCTCCTACCAAGGTTTCAGTGCACAAGGATGTATTTTTCGATGGCCTGGGCCACGCCGTCTTCGGTATTCGGCGCGGTGACGACGTCGGCCTGGCGCTTCACGGCCTCTTCGGCCTGGCCCATGGCAATCGACAATCCCGCACAGTTGAACATCGCCGGGTCGTTGCCGCCGTCGCCGATGGCGGCGGTTTGCTCCAGTGGCACGCCGAGGTATTCGGCGATGGTGGTCAGCGCTGTGCCTTTGTTGGCCTCCAGCGCCGTCACGTCGAGGTACACCGGTTGCGAGCGCGAGACCTGCGCCATGCCGTTGACCTTAGGCAACAACTGCGCCTCCAGCTCAATCAACAAATCGGTGTTGTTGCTCGTCGCGACGATCTTGTCGATATGTTCCAGATACGGTTCGAAGCTCTCCACCACCACCGGCGGATAGCCTAGCCCGTGCTGCTCACGCGGCACCATCGGCCCGTGCGGGTCCTTGAGCAACCAGTCGCCGCCGCTGAACACCCAGATTTCCACGTCCGGCTGATCGGCAAACAATGCCAGTGCGATCAGCGCAGTGGTCGCCGGCAAATAATGCGCCGCCAACAGCGTGCCGTCAGGATTGACGATAGTCCCGCCATTGAATGCCGCCGTCGGCAGATCGACGCCCAGGGCCTCGATCTGCTGCAACATGGCTTTCGGTGGCCGGCCCGTGGCGAGGCTGAACAATACGCCCGCTTCGCGTAACGAACGCACGGCGTCTATGGTGCGCTGACTCAGCGTGTGATCGGGAAGCAACAGCGTGCCGTCCATGTCGCTGAGCAGAAACCGGATGGGTTGTTTCGGCAAGTCACTCATCCGAGGCCATGCCAGACGCGACCGTCGCGCGTCAGCAGGTCTTCGGCAGCCTGCGGGCCATCTTCACCGGCAGCGTAAGTCTGCACGCTCGCATCCTGTTGCCAGGCGTCGAGGAACGGCTGCACCGCGCGCCAGCCGTTCTCGATGTTGTCGGCGCGCTGGAACAGGGTCTGGTCGCCGGTCAGGCAATCGTAGATCAGCGTTTCGTAGCCGGTCGATGGTTGCATCTCGAAGAAATCCTTGTAGGCAAATCCCAGTTCGATGTTGGCCATGTTCAGCGCCGGGCCCGGGCGCTTGGCCAGCAGGTCGAACCACATGCCTTCGTTCGGCTGGATCTGGATGCGCAAATACGTTGGCTGCAACTCGTCCACTTCAGTGTCGCGGAACTGCGCGTACGGCGCCGGTTTGAAGCAGATGACGATCTCGGTGTCGCGCACGCTCATGCGTTTGCCGGTGCGCAGGTAGAACGGCACGCCGACCCAACGCCAATTGTCGATCATCACCTTCAGCGCCACATACGTTTCCGTGGTGCTGTCAGGCGAAACATTGGCCTCTTCGCGGTAACCCGTTAACGGCTTGCCATCACGCTCGCCGGCCGTGTACTGACCGCGAACCGAATTGGCCCGCGCCTCTTCCGTCGTCCATGGACGGATAGCGCCGACCACCTTGGCCTTCTCGCCACGCACCGCGTCGGCGCCGAACGCCGCGGGCGGCTCCATGGCGACCATGGCCAGCAACTGGAACAGGTGATTGGGCACCATGTCGCGCAGTGCGCCGGTGTGTTCGTAAAAACTGCCACGGGTTTCGACGCCGACGGTTTCGGCAGCAGTGATCTGCACGTGGTCGATGTAGTGGTTGTTCCAGAAGGCTTCGAACAGGCTGTTGGAGAACCGGCTGACCAGAATGTTCTGCACGGTTTCCTTGCCCAGGTAGTGGTCGATCCGATAGATCTGTTTCTCGCTCATCACTTTGAGCAGGCAAGCGTTCAAGGCCTCGGCGGTGTGCAGATCGGAGCCGAACGGCTTCTCGATCACCACCCGTCGGAATGCTTCCGGTGTTTCTTCAAGCAAACCGGCGCTGCCGAGGCGGCGAACCACTTCACTGAAGAAACGCGGCGCGGTGGCCAGGTAGAACACCGCATTGCCGGTGCCGCTGTCGGCGATTTTCGCCGCCAGGGCTGAATAAGTGCTGTCGTCGAGGAAATCGCCCTCGACGTAGCTGATGCCTTTGGCGAGTTTGGCCCACAAGGCCGGATCAAGCATCTGATCGGCCTTGCCGACTTTCGCCGCCACTTCGCTGCGGATGAAGTCTTCGAGCTTCAGCGCGAAGGCTTCATCGGTGATTGCGTTGTGGTCAACCCCGACGATCCGCAGATTTTCGTCAAGCAGGCCGTCGCGACTGAGGTTGTACAGCGCCGGCATCAGCAAACGCTTGACCAGGTCGCCGTGGGCACCGAACAGAAACAGCGTGGTCGGTGGTGCGGGTTCTGCTTTGGACTTTCTGCGGATCGTACGGGTCATTTCTTGGCAATCTCCACGTGGCCACCGAAGCCGAAGCGTTGTGCAGAAAGGATCTTGTCGCCGAAAGTGCCCTGGCCGCGCGAGCGGTAACGCGAGAACAGCGAGTTCGACAGCACCGGTACCGGCACCGCTTGCTCCATGGCGGCTTCGATGGTCCATTGGCCTTCGCCGCTGTCAGCGACGGAGCCGGAGAAACCGTCGAGTTTCGGATCGCTCGCCAGTGCATCGGCCGTGAGATCCAGCAACCACGACGAAACCACGCTGCCACGACGCCAGACTTCGGCAATGTCGGCCACATTCAGATCGAAACGCTGATCTTCCGGCAGGCGTTCGCTGGATTTGGTCTTGAGAATGTCAAAGCCTTCGGCAAACGCGGCCATCATTCCGTACTCGATGCCGTTGTGGATCATCTTCACGAAGTGGCCGGCGCCAGCAGGACCGGCGTGGATGTAGCCATGTTCGGCGCGATGATCATCGGACTTGCGATCCTTGGTGCGCGGAATGTCGCCCATGCCCGGTGCCAGTGCGGCAAACAGCGGATCGAGGCGCTGCACGGTTTCGGCGTCACCGCCGATCATCATGCAGTAGCCGCGCTCCAGACCCCAGACGCCGCCGGAGGTACCGACGTCGATGTAATGCAGGCCCTTTTCGTTGAGGGCTTTGGCGCGACGAATGTCATCCTTATAGTTGGTGTTGCCGCCGTCGATGATGGTATCGCCGGGTTCAAGCAAAGTGCTCAGGGTGTAGATGGTGTCTTCGGTCGGTGCGCCAGCGGGCAACATGACCCAGATGGCGCGCGGCTTGTCGAGGCCGGCAACCAGTGCTGGCAGATCGGCTACGCCGGTGGAGCCCTCGGCGACCAGGTTATCGATGAAAGCGGTATTGCGGTCGTAAACAACGGTGGTGTGACCGTTGAGCATCAGACGTCGCGCAATATTGCCGCCCATGCGGCCCAGTCCAATAATCCCGAGTTGCATGTGCTGATGCTCCTTACTACAAATAAATGTGTGTCATTGGTTATAGCCCAACGCGACTGTTGGAGGTTAGTCCAGAGCGTTGCGATGAAGTTTCCGGGCATTGTGCCCGATCCAGAGTGATAACGCCCCGAATCCTGCCGAAGACACACCGACCATGAAAAATAAAAAAGTTCCCTTCCAGGGCAAAAGAAATCAAAATTGGCGCCGATAGTAAGTCAAGCGCCTCGGAACGAGGAGTGACTTACAGTTGATGCACGCCATTTGCGAGGTGAGCAATGGGCACAGTACACACAGCAATGCCGCCACAAACCCTTTACGTCACAATTCGCCGCGACGAACTGCGCCAGTTGAAAGACGAGCGCGATCAGCTCAAGCAAGAGTTGGCGCAATTGCGCGCGCTGACCCAGGGCGCCCAGCCCAAGCCGTTCCCGGTTGTCCAGCGTCAACCCCACGCCTGATCCCTCGCCAGCTTCGGGAGCGACCTGCGTCGTTCCCGACATGATCCAGCCCCCCTGCGAAACTAACAAAGTTTTCACATTGCCTTAGCGATACTCCCGCGCATTCTGGCCGGGCGTGTGCGTTCGGCCTCCGTTCGTCGGTTTCATGGATGCGGTCCGGCGGTTGATATGACGACACGCTGGAGTGCTGAATGGCATTGTTCAAACGCAGCAAAACGACTGCGACAGGTTTCGACTGGGCCGGTTTTCTCTGGCTGTTCGTGTTCTTCTGGTATTTCTCGGGCATTACCCAACTGCTGATCCAACTGACCGGTACTTCCGGTTTCACCGGGTTCCGCCAGGCGTTTGTGATGAGCGCAATCTGGCTGGCGCCGATGCTGCTGTTTCCCAAGCGCACCAAGGTGCTCGCCGCCGTCATCGGCATTGTCCTGTGGGCCTGCTCCATGGCCAGCCTGGGTTACTTCTTCATCTATCAGCAAGAGTTTTCCCAGAGCGTGATTTTCATCATGTTCGAATCTAACGTCTCGGAAGCCGGCGAGTACATGACCCAGTACTTTGCCTGGTGGATGGTGCCGGCATTCCTCGCGCACACCTTGTTCGCTTATTTCCTCTGGACCCGTCTGCGTCCGGTGTATCTGCCGCGTGGCCGCGCGCTGGTGGCGGCCACGGCGATCGTGGTGGCCGTCGTCGGTTACCCGCTGGTCAAGCAAACCATGCGCACCGGCAGTTTCGCTGAAGGGTTCGAGAAATTCGAAACCCGTATCGAACCGGCCGTGCCGTGGCAAATGGCGGTGGCTTACCACCGTTATCAGGAAACTCTGGCCGACATGCAGGGCATGCTGCACAACGCGAGCAAGATCGCGCCGCTGAAAAATCTCAAGGACGTTGCGGCCAATCAACCGGCGACGCTGGTGCTGGTGATCGGCGAATCGACAAACCGCCAGCGCATGAGTCTCTACGGCTACCCGCGCAAAACCACACCTGAACTGGACAAGCTCAAGGATCAGCTGGCGGTGTTCGACAACGTCATCACGCCGCGTCCTTACACCATCGAGGCGTTGCAGCAGGTGCTGACGTTTGCCGACGAAGAACATCCAGACCTCTATCTTTCCACGCCGTCGTTGGTCAGTGTGATGAAACAGGCCGGCTACAAGACGTTCTGGATCACCAATCAGCAAACCATGACCAAGCGCAACACCATGCTCACGACATTCTCTGAACAGGCCGACGAGCAGGTGTACCTGAACAACAACCGCAACCAGAACGCCGCGCAGTACGACGGCGACGTGATCGAGCCGTTCAACAAGGCGTTGACCGATGCGGCGCCGCGCAAGCTGATCGTTGTCCACTTGCTCGGCACGCACATGAGTTATCAATATCGTTATCCGCCGAGCTTCGACAAGTTCCAGGATCGCGAAGGCGTGCCTGCCACCCTGCGTGACGATCAGGTGCCGACATACAACAGTTACGACAATGCCGTGCTGTACAACGATTTCGTGGTGTCCAGCCTGATCAAGGACTACGCCAAGTCCGATCCGAACGGTTTCCTGCTGTACCTCTCCGATCACGGTGAAGACGTGTTCGACTCGGTCGGCCATGGCACGCTGGGTCGCAACGAAAACAAACCGACCGCGCCGATGTACACCATCCCGTTCATGGCCTGGGCCTCGCCGAAGTGGAAGGAAAACCATGACTGGAGCTTCGCCGCAGATTTGAGCCGCCCGTACAGCAGCTCGCAGTTCATCCATACCTGGGCGGATCTGGCTGGATTGAGCGCGGATGAGCTGGATCGCAGTCGCAGCCTGGTCAGTGACAGCTTCACGCAGCGCCCGCTGATGATCGGCAACCCCTACGAACGCCAACAGCGACCACTCATCGACTTCAGTTTGATGAAGCCGAAGAAACCGGCCGCCAACGCAACAGAAGTCGTGCAGCAATAAACGCCCTCAAGACCTGCATACGCTGATCAGCGTATGCAGGTCTTCAGCCGATGTTCGCAGTGGAAACACCTTGTAAAACCTCCGCGATTCGGATGTTAACCCCCTGTTAATTCCTCCCGTTGAAACTCGGCTTTCGAGTTTTGCTTCATGGACGAAACGACTCCCACTTGTTCAGTCGGAGGCACCATGAAAATCATCACCGCTCTGCTCACCACGTTAATTGCCCTTGGCTCCGCCAGCGCTTTTGCTGAAGGCGGCGCCGAACGCATGCGTTACTACTACGACAATTTCCCGGTTCACCACGCGCAAAGCGAACAGGCCAGCGACGCCAACGCGAAAGGAATCCGCGTTCCCGCCGATCAGACCGCGCAGGTCACCGAGTCGTATCGCGACTGAGATTCATCGAGCAACCGATGGACCTTTCGCGGCTCCGCTCTGGCCCGAAAGACGACAGTTGGGCGCCCTACCGGGCGCCTTTTTTTACGCCTGCAGTTCCTTGATCCAGAACAGCATGCGCCCGTGATCCGGGTCGAACATGCCTGGCGCGAAGCCGAATTTGCCGTAGGCATTCTGCGCAACGGCATTGCCTTCGAGCACTTCCAGCGTGATCTTGCAGCAGCCGCGCTGGCGGGCAATATCTTCGACCTTGCGCAGCATTTTCTGGCTCAAGCCCAAGCCGCGGAATTTGCCCACCACGGCGACATCGTGCACGTTGATCAGCGGTTTGCAGGCGAGGTGGAAAACCCTTCGAAACAATTGACCAATCCAGCCGGCTCGCCATCGACGAAAGCCAGCACACTGAACGCATGGGGGCGTCGCGCGAGTTCTTCCGGCAAGCGCCGCAGCAACTTCGGGGCGATCGGATGGCCACCGCCCATGGGGTCTTCTGCGTAATGGTTGAGCACAATACCGATGGCCTCGGCGTGCGTTGGATTGCTGTAGCTGGCCTGAATTACAAGAATTTCTGCGGAATCCATTTCCATCCCCGAACACATGAGCCCCGGCGCGCAAAGTGCGCGCTGACAGGCTGCTCGACCTTAGCGCGGCGGTGATCGGCCAGGCAACCCACTGCACGCTAAAGATCAAAAGATCAAAAGATCAAAAGATCGCAGCGTGCCGCAGCTCCTACGCGATCATCGCGAGGCTGAGGTTTATGTAGGAGCTGTCGAGTGCAACGAGGCTGCGATCTTTTCAAGATCAAAAGACCGCAGCGCCCACACGATCATCGAGAGGCTGAGGTTTGCGTAGGAGCTGTCGAGTGCAACGAGGCTGCGATCTTTTCAAGATCAAAAGACCGCAGCGCCCACACGATCATCGCGAGACGGAGATTTGTGTAGGAGCTGTCGAGTGCAACGAGGCTGCGATCTTTGCTTTTCAACGGCCCCAGATCAGTTCTTCAGTCCAGCCCAGTTCGGCGAAATCCTCGGCGCGCAACGCCGCTTCACCCGCACAGAAAAATTCATCCAGCTGCGGCGGTTTTACCGACGTATCGCTGAGCATCGCGTGCACCTGTCCACGATGATGAATCTGGTGTTCAAACAGATGCGAGAGCAAACGCAAACGGCTGTCGTGCTGCGGTGTCTCGCGGGCGATGGTGACGATGCGCGACAGGTCGGCGTCGCGCAGCTGCTCGCAATAGGCGATCAGGCGCCGATCAACATGAGCCTGTTCGTCGCGCAACGGGCGAGCAGCGGTGAACGGCTCATCCAGATTGAAGAACACGTAGCAATCGGGATGCGGTTCGGCGCCGCGCAGCTCCCGTCCCAGCGCATCAACGTAGAACCAGTCGCAGGTCAGAATGTGATTGAGGGTCAGGCGAATGCTCGGAAAGAAACTCACCCGCGGCGCCGTCAGTTCAGTGTCGTCGAGTTGCGTCCAGGCCTTGGCCAATCGGTGATTGGCCCAGGCATTCTGATAGGCCATGGTCAACAAATGGTGGGACAGCGGTTGATTCATGGTTGCGCCCTCTTCCCTCACTTTTCGGCGAAGCGCTGCAGCTGCATCTCCTGCAAACGGCTGAGCGTACGGCGAAACGCAAACTCCAGATAACCCTCGGTATACAGCGCAGCCATCGGCACCTGCGCCTCAACGTAAAGCGGCACCTTGCGGTCATAGCACTCGTCGACCAGAGCAATAAAACGCCGCACGCCATCGTCATGCACTGACAATTGCGGCAGTTCGCGATCCCCGGCGACCACCCGTTCAGCGCCGTCTTCGGTGCCCCGGGCGATGCGCCCTTCGCGCTTCTGTGCGCTGAGATTCGGCACATCGCTCAACAGAATAGCCCGGTACGTGTCGCACAGCGTGATGAAATCCATGGCGGCGAATGGCTGCTCGCACAGATCGGCATAGCGGCACCACAGCACCGATTCGCTGGCCTTGATGACATTGAGCACGCGATGCCCGACCGATACGGGTTGCTGGCTGGCCGCGCATCCCTGCGTCAGCGTTTGAAACACTTCTTCGAGTGCGCTGACCGAGCCCGGCATCGCCACAAAGAAGCGCTGCTCAATGGCGCCCGGATGCAAACGATGATCCTCGGCGCCATTGACCGGCACAACTTGCATATGTGCCTTGATCGCCGCAATCGCCGGGGTGAACCGGTCGCGATTGAAGCCGTCAGCGTAGAGATCGTCCGGTGGCAGATTCGAGGTGCAAACCACCACCATGCCCTCCTCGAACATCACCTGGAACAAACGGCCAAGAATGATCGCATCGCCGATGTCATTGACGAACAGCTCATCGAAACACAACACACGCACTTCGGCGGCCAGTTCCCTTGCCAGCGCCCGCAATGGGTCGGCGATCCCGCTCAACTGGAACGAGCGCTGGTGCACCCAGCCCATGAAGTGATGGAAATGCTGACGCCGCGACGGCACCCGCAAGCTTTGGTAGAACTGATCCATCAGCCACGTCTTGCCGCGTCCGACCGGGCCCCACAAGTAAACGCCGGCAACCGAACGTTCGCCAGCGTGCAAGGCTTCGTGACATTTTTGCAACGCCCAGACGGCGTGCTCCTGAGCTTCATCCTGAATGAAGCCGTTGTGCTCGATGGCATGCTGCCAAGCGCTGAGGGGGGAGTCGAAAGTCATGCGCGGCAGTATGCCACGGCCGCAATCAACGGGGGCTTCGACCGTTTGGCAACTATGGCTTGACGATAAATATTACCGGCATCATATTGAGTAATATTTCGCCCATAATTTTCTCCAGGAGTATCGCCATGCACTACAAAGTCTTCGGCCGTAAAACCGGCTTGCGCGTCTCGGAACTGGCGCTGGGCGCTGGCAACTTCGGCACGGGTTGGGGCCATGGCGCCGAGCGGGACGAGGCCAAACGTATCTTTGATGGCTACCTCGAGGCGGGCGGCAACTTCATCGACACCGCCAATGGCTATCAGGGCGGGCAATCGGAATCGATGCTCAGCGAGTTCATCGCCACGGAGCGCGATCGTCTGGTGATCGCCACCAAATACACGATGGGTACTACACCGGCAGACGGTATTTCCCACACTGGCAACAACCGCAAGAACATGGTGCGTGCCGTCGAGGAAAGCCTGAAGCGCCTGAAAACCGATCACATTGATCTGTTCTGGGCGCATATCAGCGATGGCGTGACGCCCATGGAAGAAATCCTGCGCGGGCTTGATGACCTGGTTCGCGCGGGGAAAATTCACTACGCCGGACTGTCGAACTTCCCGGCATGGCGCATCGCCCGTGCCGACGTGCTTGCAGAGGTGCGTGGGTTTGCGCCGATTGCAGCGATTCAGGTCGAGTACAGCCTGGCCGAACGCAGCGCTGAACGCGAATTGCTGCCGATGGCTGAAGCGCTCGGTTTGGCCGCCACACTGTGGTCGTCACTGGGCGGCGGCTTCCTCACTGGCAAATATCGCAACAGCGACGACAACACCCGCGCCGCCAAACTCGGCATGTTGGTGCATGCGGAAAAAAGCGCCCGGGAAACCGCCCTCCTCGACACCCTCCTTGCCGTCGCCAGCGAAATCGGCGTTAGCCCGACCCACGTCGCCATTGCCTGGTTGCAGGAAAAAGCCAAACGCTCGACCACCGCGCTGATTCCGATTCTCGGCTCTCGCACTCGCGAACAACTCGATGCCACTCTAGGCGCACTCGACGTGCAGTTGGATGACGAGCAACTGGCCCGGCTCGATGGCACCAGCAGCACGCCGGCGGGTGTTCCACACGAGACGATTCTCAGCTCTGCGCCGCGTTATACCGGTTCGCAGAGGCTGGATTTGCCTAAGGTTCCGGTGGCGTAAGACGGTTGGAGTCTGCTCACGAAGGCGCTAGGTCAGTCAGAAACAGGTTGGCTGAACTGGCGTCTTCGCGAGCAAGCTCGCTCCCACAGGGGTTCTGCACGGGGGTTTTAACAATCGACTTTGTGTCGGGCGGCGTAGAGGCATAGCATTTCCATCGCCAATGTCGCAGCCGCCAGCGACGTGACGTCGGCATGATCATATGCCGGCGCCACCTCAACCACGTCCATGCCCACCAGATTGATCCCCCGCAAACCACCGAGGATCTCCAGCGCCTGCACCGTGCTCAAGCCCCCGCACACCGGCGTGCCTGTGCCGGGCGCAAACGCCGGATCGAGGCAATCAATATCGAACGTCAGATAAACCGGGTTATCCCCGACCCGTGCGCGGATGGCTTCGACAATTGCCTCACAGCCGCGCCGATGTACTTGCCGGGCATCGAGGATCTGGAAACCCATCGGGTCGTCATTGGTGGTGCGCAAACCGATCTGCACCGAGCGCGCCGGGTCAACCAGCCCTTCCCGCGCGGCATGCCAGAACATGGTGCCGTGATCGACGCGTTTGCCCTCTTCGTCCGGCCAGGTGTCGCTGTGCGCATCGAAGTGGATCAGCGACAGCGTGCCATGTTTGCGCGCGTGCGCCTTGAGCAGCGGGTAGCTGACGAAGTGATCGCCGCCAAAGGTAAGCATGGCGCTGCCGGCACTGAGAATGCGCTCGGCGTGGGCTTCGATGCTGTCGGGGATTGTCTGCGGCGAGCCGTAATCGAAATCGCAGTCGCCGTAGTCGATCACGGCTAAATGATCGAACGGGTCGAAGGTCCATGGCCAGTGGCGTTCCCAGGCGATGCCGGTGGACGCGGCGCGAATCCCGCGCGGCCCGAAACGCGCGCCGGGACGATTGCTAGTGGCGGTGTCGAACGGTACGCCACTGACCGCCACGTCGACGCCGCGCAAGTCACGGCTGTAACGCCGGCGCATGAAACTGGTGATGCCGGCATAGGTGCTTTCGGCGGCGGTGCCGTAAAGGCTGTCACGGGTCATCGCCTGATCGTTTTGCATTGGCACGTCCATCGATGTGCTCCTTCTTATTGTATTCAGGGCTATTGGTGGCTACGGAAAGTGGTCCAGAGGCGCGTGCGCTGGCGCATGTCCTTGAGGCTCATGCTGCGGTCGGCGTACAACCGTGCCCGCACATCGCTGGCTGGGTAGATGTCCGGATCGCCGCGCACGGCTTCATCCACCAGCGGCGTGGCGGCCTGGTTGGCAGTGGCGAAAAACAATGTGTTGGTCAATTCAGCCACCGAATCGGGTCGTAGCATGAATTCGATGAAGGCTCGGGCGGCGTCCGGGTGCGGCGCATCTTTGGGAATGGCGAGGTTGTCTTGCCAGATCAGGGTGCCTTCCTTGGGGATGCGATAGGCGACCTCGTACGGCTTGTTGGCCTTGCGCGCCTGATCAGCGGCCATGCTCGCATCGCCGTTGTAGGTCAGCGCCAGACAAACGTTACCGCTGGCCAGGTCGTTGATCTGCCGGCCGGTAGCGACGTACAGCACGGAAGGTTGAAGTTTGTGCAATAACGCGCTGGCGGCGGCCAGATCCTGTTTGTCGATGCTGTAAGGATCCTTGCCCAGATAATGCAGCGCCAGGCCAATGACTTCCTGCGGCGAATCGAGGATCGCGATGCCGCAGTCCTTCAGCTTGCTGGCGTATTCGGGCTTGAACAGCAAGTCGAGGCTATTAAGCGGCGCGTCCGGCAGACGCTGCTTCACTGCTTCGACATTCATGCCCAGCCCCAGCGTGCCCCACGTATACGGCACGCCGTAGCGATTGCCAGGATCGACGGCGGCGAGTTTCTCCAGCAAATCAGGATCAAGATTGGCGTAACCCTTGAGCTCTTCGCGGGGAATTTCTTTCAGCGCACCTGCGGCCAGCGCGCGGGCCAGAACGCTGGATGATGGCACCACCACGTCATAACCGCTGCCGCCGGTGAGCAGTTTGGTTTCCAGTACTTCCGAGGTATCGAAAGTGTCATAGCGCACATGAATGCCGGTCTCCTGCTCGAAGCGTTGCAGGGTTGACGGCGACACATAATCGGCCCAACTGTAGAAATTCAGGGTTTTGTCTTCCGCCTCGGCGGTGATCGCCATCGACAACAGCAGCGCGGAAAAACACAGCTTGAACACGGGAGCCATGACGAACACCTGAGCGGAGGAAGTGGTGGCAGGATGCGCCGTCGGATACATTAGAAAAATAGCGCGTTAATTATCCTGACTTTATCCCGGAGTAATGTGATGCTCGGCCAACTCCATGACGTCGATTTACAGTTGTTGCGCCTGTTCGTCCGCGTGGTCGAATGCGGCGGCTTCAGCGCTGCGCAAGGCGATCTCGGCCTCAGCCAATCGAGCATCAGCCAGCAAATGGCGAAACTGGAAACGCGCCTGGGTTATCGCGTCTGCCGTCGCGGCAAGGGTGGATTCAACGTAACGCCCAAGGGCGAACATCTGCTGACTGCCGTGCGCGCGTTGTTCGAATCGATCGAGGTATTTCGTCATCAATCCAACGGCGTCGCTGGGCGCTTGATCGGTGAGGTGCGGCTGGGGATTTCCGAGTCGGTCGATCAGTCGGTACTGCAACGCGTCGCCGAGGCTATCCGGCGTTTTCGCGAGCGCGACGAATCGGTGCGTATCGAATTGATCAGCGCCATGCCCGGCGAGATGGAACGTTTGTTATTGCAACAGAGACTGGATCTGGCGATCGGCTATTTTTCGCAAGTGCAAAGTGCCTTCGACTACCGCCAACTGTTCAGCGAGACCCAGCATTTATATTGCGCGAAGGGACATCCACTGTTCACAGAAGCGGTGCCCGGCGATGCAGCGCTTGAGGCCTGCGACCGGGTTGATCACCCCTACCGTTTTCTGCGCAGCGACGAGCCATTTCAGGGCAAGGTCTGCTCGGCCCGCTCTGAACAGGTTGAAGGCACCCTCGCCTTTATCTTGTCGGGCAAGCATGTCGGCTATCTGCCTGACCATTACGCACGGGGCTGGCAGGAAAAAGGTTTGTTGCGCACCGTGCGCGAAGGTGAACTGAGCTTCGAGGTGGCTTTTCATCTGGCCAGGCATCGCGCGCAAGTGCCGGGGGATGCGCAGAAAGCCTTCGAAGAAGACTTGTTGGCAGCTTTCAAACCTGTGTAAAAGCTTCGGAGGCTCGGGCCGCGTTCGGATGATCTTTTGATGTTGCTTTGCAAGATCAAAAAATCGCAGCCTCGTTTCACTCGACAGCTCCTACGGGGATTAGGTTGGCGCCCAATAAAACCTGACCTTTCGGGCAGTTATTGCTCGTTGCCCTCGCCGTCCGCTTGCGGCATTCTGCGCGTCCATTTTTTGACCCGGCCCCGCCTCGCGGCGCGCAAAAACCATGACTGCCTCCAACAAACTCCCGCGCAACAACGATCTGATCTACGGCCTCAACGACCGTCCGCACCTGACTGCCACCGTATTTGCCGCACTGCAACATGTGCTCGCCAGCTTCGTCGGCATCATCACCCCGACGTTGATCATGGGCGGCGCGCTGGGTTTGCAGAGTGAAATTCCTTACCTGATCAGCATGGCATTGTTCGTTTCCGGCCTCGGCACGTTCGTGCAGGCCAAGCGTTTCGGCCCGGTCGGTTCAGGTTTGCTCTGCCTGCAGGGCACCAGTTTTTCCTTTATCAGCGTGATCCTCAGCGCCGGATTCATGGTCAAGGCGCGTGGCGGCGGCACCGATGAAATCCTCTCGACGATCTTCGGCGTGTGCTTTTTCGCCGCATTCATCGAAGTGGTGTTGAGCCAGTTCATCGGCAAACTGCGCATGCTGATTACTCCGGTAGTCACCGGCACGATCATCACGTTGATGGGCCTTTCGCTGATCAAAGTGGCGATGACCGACATTGCCGGCGGTTTCGGCGCGCCAGACTTGGGCGCGGCCAGCCATGTGTTCCTCGCGGCGCTGGTGATCGGCACGATTGTTGTGCTCAACCGCGTCGACGTACCGTTCCTGCGCTTGGGTGCGATCGTCATTGGCCTGACCCTCGGTTACTTCGTCGCCTGGCTGATGGGCACGGTGGACTTCGCTTCGATGCCTGAAGTGCCTTTGGTCAGCGTGCCCGTACCGTTCAAGTACGGCTTCAATTTCGACTGGGTGGCGTTCGTCCCGGTGGCCGTGATTTTCCTTGTCTCGCCACTGGAAGCCGCCGGTGACCTGACTGCCAACTCGATGATTTCGCGGCAACCGGTGAAAGGCCCGTTGTACATTCGCCGGATCAAGTCCGGGCTGCTCGCCGATGGCCTCAACTCGGCGATGGCGGCAGTGTTCAACAGCATGCCCATGGTGACCTTCGCGCAGAACAACGGCGTGATCCAGCTCACCGGCGTGGCCAGTCGCTACGTGGCGTTCTTCATTGCCGGTCTGCTGGTGCTGCTGGGTTTGTTTCCGATGATTGGCGCGGTGCTGCAGTTGATGCCCAAACCGGTGCTCGGCGGCGCTGAGCTGGTGATGTTCGGCACGGTTGCCGTGGCCGGGATCAAGATCCTCGCCGAAGCCGGCCTGCATCGGCGCAACATGCTGATCGTGGCGATTTCCCTGGGCATGGGCCTGGGCATCGCCGCCGTTCCGGAAGTGCTGCGCGAACTGCCGCAAGCCCTGCGCAACATCTTTGAATCGCCGATCACCGTCGGCGCGCTGTGTGCGATCGTGTTGAACATCTTTCTTCCGGAAGAATTCATCGAATTGGAAGAAGACGACTTCGACCCGGAAGCTTCTATTCTCCAAGTCATGGAAAATCCGGACATGGCCGCCAAGGCTGAACCTGCCCAACCAGCGGCTGTCGCACAGTTGAACCGTTAAACGTTGCGCCACAAAAAAAGGGCTGCGCCGGCGACGGTTCAGCCCTTTTTTGTTGAGAGTGTGTTTATGCGCCGCCTTCAAGCCATCGTTCTATCGTTATTGTTGCTGTCGCTCAGCGCCTGCGCCCTGTTTCCCGACCGTGATCCGGTGAACATCAATGTGGTGGGCCTCGAACCGCTGCCAAGCCAGGAGCTTGAGGTACGTTTTGCGATCAAACTGCGCGTGCAGAACCCCAACGACACGGCTATCGATTACAACGGCATCGCCCTGGACCTGGACGTCAATGGCCATTTACTGGCGTCGGGCGTCAGCGATCAGAGCGGCACGATTGCGCGTTTTTCCGAAACGATCGTGAGCGTGCCGGTCAGCGTTTCTGCGTTCTCGGTACTGCGCCAGACCCTCGGCCTGAGCCAGACGCAAACCCTCGACAATCTGCCCTACGTCTTGCGCGGCAAACTCGCCGGCGGCGTGTTCGGCACCCGGCGATTTGTCGACAGCGGCACGTTGAGCCTGCCCAAGGCCAGTGCGGCAGCGTGGTAAACACAGCAAAGTTGCCACCTTCCTTGTAGGAGCTGCCGCAGGCTGCGATCTTTTGATCTTTGAAAACCAAAAGATCGCAGCCTGCGGCAGCTCCTACAGGGTAGGCAGAGGTTCAGGTGTTGAAACGCACGCCAGGTCTGGCGCGCTCGTCGACCGACAGCTCGAACACATCCGGTCGCGCATAGTGGCCGACCACGTCGTAGTCGTAGCGGGCGCGGATCAGTTCATCGGTGTCGATATCGGCCGTCAGCAGCCCCGCTTCCCCACGCAATGGGCCAGCCAACACATCGCCCATTGGCCCGACAATCACGCTGCCACCGGCAATCAGCGGGCGATCCGCCGGCCAGTTGGCGATCTCGACGCCCAGTTCCTCAGGCGATGCCTGCACCTGACAGGCACTGACGACAAAACACCGTCCCTCGTGAGCAATATGGCGCATGCTGACTTGCCACATTTCCCGCTCGTCGACGGTCGGTGCGCACCACACTTCAACGCCTTTGGCGTACATCGCCGTGCGCAGCAGCGGCATCATGTTTTCCCAGCACACTACCGCGCCGAGCTTGCCGACTGGGGTATCGAATACCGGCAGCGTCGAGCCGTCGCCCTTGCCCCAGATCAGTCGTTCAGTGCCGGTCGGCATCAATTTGCGATGTTTGCCGGTCAGGCCGAGTTGCGGGTCGAAATACAGCGCGGTGCAATACAACGTGCTGCCGGCCCGCTCGATCACGCCAATTACCAGGTTGGCGCCAGTGCGCGCCGATAGCCCGGCCAGCGCGTCGGTCTCCACGCCCGGCACATCAATCGCGTTGGCAAAGTAATGTGCATAGGCCTCACGGCCTTCGGGCAGGCGATAACCCAATTGCGTGCCGAAGCCCTCGCCCTTCGGGTACCCGCCGAGCAGCGCCTCGGGCATGACCACCAGCGCCGCGCCGGATTCGCTGATCGCGCTTTCCCAACCGAGAATCTGTTCCAGGGTTTCACTTTTGCCGCCGGGCAAAGCACCGATCTGCAGCGCAGCAACAATCGACTTGGGCATCGCATTGACTCCATCAGGTTCAAAGGTTGCTGATTGTGTTGCGTCACGCGATCATGAATAAAGCCCGAAACACTGCTGAATGATATGAGCCAAATGAATATCGCCAATGTCGATCTCAATTTATTGAAAGTCTTCGAAGCCCTGCATGAAGAATCCAGCGCCAGCCGCGCGGCACTGCGCCTGGGCGTCACGCAATCGGCGGTGAGCGCTGCGTTGCGGCGTTTGCGCGATGTCTACGGCGACCCGTTGTTTGTGCGCACCGGACGCGGCCTCGCGCCCACGCTAAGGGCTAACCAGTTGAAACCGGTGGTCAGTGAGGCGCTGAACAAATGCCGGCAAAGTCTGGCGATGGTCGACCCGGCGGCCAATCAATACGAAGGTCGCTCGGTCACGGTGGGGCTATCGGACGACTTCGAGATTGCCTACGGTCGCCGCTTGATCGAAGAAATCGCCCGCAGTGCGCCGAAGCTGCGACTGATTTTTCGCCAGACCCACAGCCAGATCGTCGCCCGCGCGCTGATGGAGCGCAGCATCGATCTGGCAATCACTGCAGGTGGGTTTGCCGAACGCTTGCTCAGCCGGCAGGTGTTGGGCGAAGGCGGCTACGCGTGTCTGATCGATCCGGCGAGTCTTGCGCGCGGTCAGCAGGAAATCGGTCTGCAGGAGTTCGTGGCCCGCGAGCACATTCTGGTGTCGTCCGGCGGGTTTATCGGGATTACCGATGAGGGGTTGGCGGCGCTCGGGCTGAGTCGGCGGGTCTGCGCCTCGACCACGCATTTTGCGGCATTGCCTTACCTGCTCAAGGGCAGTCAGGCCGTGGCGACGATTCCGGCGCACGCCGCTGAGGGGATCGCGGCGCACAGCGGGCTGGCGCTGCTGCCCTGCCCGCTGGCCCTGCCACGCTATCCGATCGAGCTGGGCTGGCGCACCAGCACCCAGATCGATCCGGTGATAGTCAAAGTCCGTGAGGTGATTGCCGCCAGTTTCGGCTGACGCTTACTTGTTTGCCGCCATCAAGCGGTTGACTTCGCTGCGCACCATATTGGCGAACTCAGGGGGCGACATGCCGTCCAGCTCCGCACGGACCCATTCGGCCCATTTGCCTTTGCGCTTGCCGCGCTCGCCAAACAAGCGCGCGGCCTCGCCTTTGGCTTTACCGAGGTTGTTTTGCCAGAGTTCGAACAGACGGGATTTCTCATCCTCCAGCGCCGCGCGCTCTGCGAGGGGTTTGTCGGCCAGATTGAAACTCATGGGAAATTATCCTGCTGCGTAAAATGCCGACATCTTACACGCTCGGCTGAAATCTCCCGCGCAGGTTTTTCTGTCTGCCAGACATTCATGCAACTTTTTGCCTAGCGCTACACTCCATTGTTCACTGTTCATTCACCTGCAAGGAGATCACCAATGGCCCGCAAATCCGCCGTGCAAGCCGCTCAGGAGCAAATCAAGGATCAAGCGTTCAGCGAGCTTCAGGCCCTGATCGAAGAATCGGAGAAACTGCTCAAGAGCAGCGCCTCGATGGTCGGCGAAGAAGCGGAGACCCTGCGCGGTCAAATCGGCTTGAAGTTGCAGCAGGCACTGGATTCGGTATCCAGCGTGCGCGACCGCACCAAACCCGCAGTCGACGCCACTGAAAGCTACATTGGCGGCCATCCATGGCAAACCGTAGCGATCTCGGCCGGTTTTGGTCTGGTGGTCGGTTTGCTGCTCGGTCGTCGCTAAGCGCAGACCCCGCCAAAAAAAGGCGAGCCATTTGGCTCGCCTTTTTCATGCCTGGCGAAAAGTCACTGCCCGGCCAGATCTCGCAACTGCGCCAGGGTTTGCTCGTCGAGCCCGATGCCGTCGGCCAGTGATCGGGCGCGCTGCAAGTGCCGCCGGTCACCGGGTAAGCGCTTGAGTCCGACGCCGTGCATCTGCCGCACCAATTCCTGACTGCGCTCGGCAAAACTTTGCCCCGCCGATTTGTTCGGATCGATGACGATCAGCAGCTGCCCGGTCCACGGCGTTTTCGCCCCCGGATGATTGGACCAGTCAAACTCGAACGAAAAATTGCCGCCGGTCAACGCCGCCGCCAGCAGTTCGACCATCATCGACAGCGCTGAGCCTTTGTGGCCGCCGAATGGCAGCAGCGCACCGCCCTCGAGGATCGCCTTGGGGTCCTGAGTCGGCTGGCCGAGGCTGTCGACGCCCGTCCCCGCCGGCAATCGCTCCCCCTCACGTGCGGCGATCTGCACATCACCATGGGCGATGGCGCTGGTGGCCAGGTCAAACACAATCGGCGCGCCGCCTGCCCGTGGCGCGGCGAAGGCAATCGGGTTGGTCCCGAACAGCGGTCGATCGGCGCCATGCGGCACCACGCACGTCATGCTGTTGACCACGCTCAACGCCACCAGCCCTTCCTCGGCGAACGGTTCGACATCCGGCCACAGCGCTGCGAAGTGATGCGAGTTGCGGATCGCCAGCACCGCGATCCCCGCGTGCCGGGCTTTTTCCACCAACAGCGGACGTGCCGCCGCCAGCGCCGGTTGCGCGAAACCGTTGGCGGCATCAACCCGCACAAAGCCCGGAGCAACATCCTCGACTTGCGGGACGGCCTGACCGTTGACCCAGCCGCTTTTCAGGGTCGAAACGTAACCTGGCATGCGAAACACGCCGTGACTGTGCGCGCCATCGCGCTCGGCGCCGGCACAGTTAGCCGCCAGCACGCGGGCGACGTCGGCTGAGGTACCGTGATTGAGAAAGATCGTTTCAAGCAGTTGCGTCAGCGCTTGCAGTGACAAAGTAGATGAAGCAGTTGCGGAAACAGCATCGTGTGGCGCAGACATCTGAAGCTCCAGACTGATTATTGGAGGGAACAACAGCGTACGAACAACCGCATCCTGATTAACCATGCCCGCCCGGTGCTGTGTCAACCCTAGCGTCGGCGATGGGCATGCCAGCACACTTTGCCGTCGTCCGTGCCATAACCATGTACCACCTGCGCCGCTTCGTTGACCCGCAGTCTTGAGCTTTCATCTTTCGGCGCCTGTGCGCTTTGCTCGAGACTTGACGATGACTGCCACCGCACCGCTGTTGTTTCCGGAAACCCTGAATTCGCCTGGCCTGTGGAAAGCTCTGGGCAAAACCCACGGTCTATCGGAGAAGGATTTCAGATGGCTTGGGCACCTTTCCCTGGCGACCCACACTCTGCGCAGTGAACAAACACCGGCCATGCTCGCCGAGCGCGTTCTGGTCAATGTTGATCAAGCGGCACCGGTACCACTCGCCGGCGCCTTCGTTCTTAGTGCCACTCCCGACGAACACGCCCATATCCTCTACACCCCCTATGCAGGCATCAAGAAATACGACAGCCGCGCCAGCCTGAAAACCGCCCTGCAAAAACTCCTCGAGGAGGCTGACGAAGACGACGATCTGCTGGCCTTTGTCGCGTTCTCGCAGCGCCGCCGAATAGTCGAGGCGAAAACCCTCACGCTGTCCTTCGAGACCATCGACGGCGAAGTTTTCGAGATGCAAAAAGACGCGCTGATACAGGCACGGCAAATCAATGCCCAGGCGCTGATGGACGAATTGACGCAGCTTCCGTCGCTGGACACCCTGCTGAATCAATGCCTGGATACATGGCTGCAGGCCGAGTTTGGCCAACTTGCCCATCGCCACAGCCGGGTGAGCTTCTACACGCTGCCGGAACCGGACAGCGAATCCGGTGAAACGAACGCGCGTTACTGGCTCGACTCCATGAGTCTGAGTGAGGCGCTGCTGAGGTTTTATCGCACTGCGCAATGGCCGGCGAACCAGCAACACGAATTTTCCAATCCGGGCAAAACACCCCACGAAGATGATCAGGAGAAATGGGGAAAGGCCGTGGTGCATATTTGCAGCAAGCTCCCCGTTCTGCTGTTCGAACAACTCGAAGCGTTCTGGGATGCCCCGTGTGCCGATGGCTCACCACGCCGTCTGTTATTCGCCAATGCCTTGACCAGCCAGGCCCGCACCGAGCTGTTGCTCAAGCGCGAAGCGCAGATCATCAGCGCAGACCAGTTCGACACGCTGCATCTGATCGTCAGACCGATTGCCGGCAGTCGCCGCCCGACGATAGAAACGCTGCAGGTCTGGGAGCATGAGGCCAACTACATCGAACCCGCCGGCTCGCTGATGCTTGGTGACGTCAACGCCTTCCTGTACACCCCGTCCTCGGGGCTGTAACGGCTCACGGATTACGCAGACCTCAAGGACACGGTGCTGAGCAAGTTCAGCCAACCGGGGCACGAAGATGAAATGTACGCCCTGCTGAGCCTGGAAGAGCGCCTGCGCTATCAGAGTTTCGAACAACCGAGCGTGCGCGGGGAAATGGTCGGAGGGGAAATTTTCAAGGTGCTGTTTGAGTTCATTCTCACCAAGCAGCGGCAGAATATTTTGTATGCCTTGCAGGTATTCCGGCATAGCGAGGGGGCTGTAGACATTGACGCCTTATGTGATCAGGCGCTGGATATTCGCGCGATGATTCATGAACAACTGCTGAGCCTCGACAGCAACGGCCGCTGGAGTACCCGTCCGGTGATTGCCAGCAATCAACAGCCATCCAGCGTGCTTGCCGACGCCGCCCTGCTGGCCAGCAAAACCTGTGACAGCATCGCCGCACCTCTTGACAACGAATTCAGCGCCCAGCCCACTGCGACACAAAGCGAGCAGCGCACCTACCTGCAAAACCTCAAGGCAAAGTGGGTGGATGCTTTATCGATGGGCATTCGCACCGAAGCACGAATGAGGCACATGCAAGGCAGTTTCGCCGCGTGCGACAAAGCCATCGTTGACACCGTTTTCAATTCCACTGACCGCAGCCGACGGGAGCGCAAGGCGCTCAATGGTTTTCGTCCCGATGCTTATGCGATCACCCTTCAAGTCCCCGGCGAACAGTCATTGATGCCTCTGGCTGGTTGTTTCCTGTTGACGGAACGGGGTGGGCTCGATGACCGGCATTCCGGCCGGGTACTGACGTGGACACCCGCCCTGGGGCTGGAAGCTTTCGACCATTTGAGTAGTGCGCGCCTGGCGTTGAGCCGCCTGCTTGAAGACAGTGCCAAGCGCCAGGTGCTATTGGAAAATCTGCCCCCCGCCCAATGGCGTCAGGCCCGGAATTACCAACTCGGGCCCTTTCGACTGATCGAGGACGACCTGCTGGGCAACCGTATCGAATCGGCCATCAGCCATACGTTGGCGCACTCGGAATACTTGCGCGGACGCATCACTGACTCGAACAAACTGGCCGCGGCTCTGAAACGGCTGACGCGCACGGCCGACTTCACCAATCTGCTGCGCGCTGCTGCAGTTTCGAGGGCTATTCACCAACAGCAAACGCTGCCCGCGTGGCTCGGCATGGCGCCCGTCAAAGAGCAGCAATTGCATCTTGAACTGCTGGAGCAATGGCACAACAACGTCAGCGACAACAAGGATTACCTTGACGGCGTTCCCGACTTGCCCGGGTACATCAAACAACGCCTTAAAACGTTGCTCAACGCACGGTTTCCCGGGAACAGTCTGGATCCGGAACTGATCGAAATCACCCCCGTTCTGGCGCTCGCAGGGCCGACACGCAGCCTGACCGAGTTTGCTCTGGATCACATCAATGTCAGTCAGGGCACCGGTTTCAACATTGCCGTGAAAACCTTGAAAGCGTTGCCCGCCGGCCTGGATCAACAGGCGGTAAAGCAATTGCTGCTGTCGCTGAACATCGCGTCGACCTATGCGACGAAAGTGCTTGAGAAATTATCCGACACAGGCGCTGACGGAACAGCCCGAAAACAGCGCTTTACCAGGCAATTACCGTGGCAACTGTTGCAACATGCCCACGGATTGAAACTGCAACGACAACTGTCCGAGACTGCATTCGACTTTATCTGCCAGGTGCTGGACATCCCCGACGGCATTGCCCGCGCCACAGTCTCTGGTGCCGATGCCGTCGTCTCGCCCTTGGCATTGATCAAGACCTCAGGCGCCGAGGTCGTGAAGTCGCTGGGGCTGTATGTTTTTGGCCCGGGCAACGGGCAAAAAGGTCCGTCAGTCCTGTTCGCGCCTTACTCCGACACGGTTTTTCACGAGTTTGAAAACCCCACAAAACTTATCGCCGCGTTGAACACTCCCGGGGCCTTGCAGGAGCTGCTGCTACGGCGTTTACCGGTAACGCACCAGGCCGGGTTCCGTAGCCTGTTGCAGTCCACTGTCGGTGAAACCAGTGAAATGACCCTGGTCACGCAGGCGATTACAGGCAACTTGTTTGAGCAACTGTTCGCCGACAACCGCAGCCTGCTCAAGCAATTTCTCGGCAGTCAGGCGCAGAGCACCGCGCAAGCGGACTGGGAGGCGGCGAAGCATGTATTCAGTGAGGGAGTGCAACGGGTAGCCGGATTATTGCCCGGCAAACTGGCTTATGTGCCGTTCCTTTGGCAGGCCTATAAAGACTTCAAGGCCTCGGCGGAAAACCTGCAGAACCATCACTGGAAACGCGCTTTGCGGTCATTCATCGATGGCGCGGTGGAAATGGTCAGCCTCGGGCGACTGGCGCTGGAGGACAATTCGCCGAAGCCAGCATCCACAGAGTCGCCCGCAGAATCGCTTGAAGAGTCGCCCAAAGAGCCGCCCACAGAAGAGGCGAAGAAAACGCCCGAGAAGGACCCGGAAAAATTCACCCCCTCTTGGAAGAACATCAGCCCCACTGCGCCGGCGCGGACTCAATTACAGTCTTTTGAAGCCCAGGACGTCGCCCTCAAGGATCTGCGCCACAACGCCAGCAAAGGCACCTACCTCGACGCAACCGACAAAAAAACCTACGCCGCGATTGATGGCAAGGTTCTGCGCGTGAAGAAAAACGGTGCCGCCCTGCATATGTACGATGGCCAGACGTTCGGCCCGGGCCTGTGCAAGAAAGACAACGTGCTGGTGCTGGATCCCAACGTACGCGCCATCCGTGCAGGTAAAGTCCTGTCGACCTTCGGGCGGCGGAAAAAAGCCAGCCCTGAGGCGCGCGAGGCGCTGAACATTCAAGCGCAAGGCATGAAAGAGATTCGTCGCAAACATCCGCTAAGGGCGTGGATGCTGGTGCAGGCGATCGACGTCGCCCGCTTTTACGCGTTCAACAGTTTGCATAATCTCGCGCAGCTGAAAAACAAGGTCAGCAATCCCCGGCTGGAAACCTTCCTCAAATCCTTTTTCGATGTGCCCACGGTGGACGCCGACCTGCTGGGCAACATTCACAATGCGATCGTACCGATCTGCAACGCATTGGTGGATCCGACCGAAGACCTGATGAATACCGATCGTTTCGTCATCGGCACCAACAAATACCCTGAGGGCCGAATGTCAGCCTTCGTACTCGATGGCGATCCTGAGAGGAAGGTCCACTTCTCCGAGCTGTTTTTCGAACCGCACCTGGACTGGTACAAGACCGGAACAACCGAACCGTTCAACGTCGACGGGCACGCCCAGGCCGCGCTGCTGATCCATGAGTTTGCCCACATTGTGAGCAACGCCATCGATATCACCATGGTCGAATCGCGCCGACCATTCGCCGACCTGATTTCGGTGACAACGCCGCAAGGCCAGGAATTGAAGCAGGCGCAGCAGGCATTTCAACGTGAGGCCTTGTCATTGGCCACGCCCCGAGAACAGTTGTTCGGGCGCTGGGACAGTGAAGATGAAGACTGGGTTGGCCTGGACCAGATTGAAGGCCTGGATGCGTCGTCCGCCTGCAAAGGCATTCTGAAAGCCACTTCAAGCCTGACGCTGGCCGAAGCACGCAATGCCTTTCTCGACCAGAACAAAGCGCAGGCGCGGATCAAAACGATCCTGATCAACGCTGACTCGCTGGCGATGCTGATTTGCGAAATGGGCCGAAAACTCGACGGGTGATTGCTGCGACAGGCAAAAAAATGCGCAGCCTCAAGCTGCGCATGTTGCTGAAAGCACCGGGGCGATCAGTCTTTCTGATCGCGCAATACGTTGCCCGACGCGCCATCGATGCGGAATTCATACACGACACCATCGGCCTTGCGCCCTTCGCCTTCCCAATAACCATCGTTGTCGGCGCCGATCTCGTACACTTCAACGTAGCCAGCCTTGGTTTTGGCGACTTCGATGGCCTTTTCGATGCTGAGCCACCCGGCACCCGGCTTATCGGCCAATGCCGCGCCTGCACTGAACAAACCGGCCGCGGCCACCAGGGCTACAAAAGTTTTCTTGATCATTTTTTCACTCCATTTGTGGATAGTGGTCTTTGACGTCCTGTTTTTTGGGCGCTGACGATGAAAATAAGTTCACTTTGATGGGTAAATGCCATGACGGTTGTTCTCGGCGGAGACTGTCCGAGGTTAGAATGCGCGAAATCAGGACGAGTCGATGACCCAAGACATTCTTTCGGAAGCTGAATACGATGCCATCACCGATGCGGCCGCGCATTGGTGCATGCGTCTGCACGCCGTCGATTGTTCTGCCGCGGAACGGCTGGAGTTCGAACGATGGTATGACGCGCATCCTCTGCATGCGTTCGAGTACGAGGCCATGCTGGAAATCTGGGACGTCGCCGAGCACTTGCCGCGGCCAGATACCGGCGCGCCGCTGACGTCGCCGAATGCAAACAACCTGCAATTGCCGATCGGCAAACCCCAGCGCTCGTGGCGCCAGTACGTGGTCACGGCGGGCATCTGCGCGCTCGCCCTGCCTCTGGCGGCCTACGCCGGCTGGCAGCTCAACTTGTTGCCTGACAGTTACGAACATTTCGAGGCTACCGACAATGTTCGCCACGTCACGCTTGAAGACGGCAGCCAGCTCGAACTGAACCTCAACACCGAGCTGAGCTTCAGCAACTACAAGGATGAGCGCCGCGTCACCCTGAACAAAGGCGAGGCGTTCTTTACCGTCAGTCACAACACTCGTCATCCTTTCATTGTCCGTGCGGGCGAAGGCAGGATTCGCGTGACCGGTACCCGCTTCAATGTCTGGATGTATGAGGATCAGGTGCGCGTGAACCTGATCGAAGGCTCGGTGCTCGTCACCAGCAATGCCGGAACCCCCGGTGACGGCGTGCGACTCGGCCCTTCGATGCAAGCGCGTTACAAGCGCGGCGATTACATGCCGCAGATCAACCAAACCTATCCCAACGACAATTCTCTGGCCTGGCGCAGCGGCAAACTGGTGCTGGACAATCTTGCACTGCACGATGCGCTGCCCCTGATCAATCGCTATCTGGACAAGCCGTTGATGCTGGCTGACAACAGCACCGGTGCGATCCGTGTGGGGGGCATCTACAACATCAAAGAGCTGAATAACCTGGTCAATACATTGCCCAAGGTGTTGCCGGTTTATCTGACCCGCAACAAGGAAGGCAGCCCGGTAATCAACTCGATGCCGCAACAACCAACGAAAAACTGAAGGCCGCGCCTCTTGCGAGGAGCGGCCTTCGTTTTGCTGCCAGTTGTGCGCGCTTACTGCGCCGCCATTTGCCCTTTCCCGTTCACAACCTCGCGCACTGTCTGCAGTTGATACTGTGGGTCAGCCTTGATCTGCTGCTCGGTGAACGGCAGCACGCTCCACTGTTTCTTCGAAAACGCTTCAGTCTGATCGCGCGCATATTTCGATGCCGGATCACTGGACAGCGAAAACGCCAGCAAGCCCTGTGCATGCGGCCCCTTGTCATCGAACGTCACCACCTGCAGATAGCTGGTGCCGCTGACGACTTCCAGTTTGCCGTCTTCACGCGGCACATTCTGGATCGCGTTGTAGATGCCCAAGGTGCCGGGCCCGCCATGAATCGGCGTCTGCTGGCCGCCGCTGCTGACCACCTGAATGTCACCCCATCGCGTGCCAGACTTGAGGCCCATTTTCGCTGTCGTTGTCGCTGATGCCAGCATCGCATCGCGCACCACCTTACTCACCGCCGGCTGCTCAACGGCGAGGCCACGCGGTGTGTTTTGCGCATCGTTGGCATCGAATGCCACACGCCAGACGTCGGGCGCTTCCTGCAAGGCTTGCATGATGTTCTGGAAATGCACCAGACCCGGGCCGGCATCCAGATTGGCCCGGCCATCCCACTGTTTGAGACTCACACAAACCGGTTTCAATGCCTGCGCGTCGGCACCCAGATCCGTGGCGCAAAATTTCAGCAGATCCGGCATGACCTGTTTCGCCAGATAGACCTGATCGTCCATGACCATGTGTTGCAGGTCTTTCACCGACAGCGTGCCTTTCGCGCCCAAGGAACTCAGACGATCCAGGGCAAAACGCGACCGTAACCCGAGCGGTTGGCCATCCTGACTGATCAACGGAGAGAAGCCAGTCAACGGTTGCGCCGGGTTGGCCAGCCACGCCGAGTCATTGGAATGCTGAACGAAATCCTTGCGCAACAACTGCGGCAATTGGCTCGAGGCATAGATGCCCTTTTGCGCCGCCTGCGGATCGATGTCCCAGGCACAAGCGCTATCGGAACCGTCCAGCACAATCATGCGCAAACCGGCGCGGGGATCGCTGCACTTGGCCAACTTGTCGGCGTTGACGTTGGGCACCACCGACAGATTCATGTACAGCGTCTGGCCCTTGTCATCCACCGCCAGGGTATTGACCCACGGGATGCCCTGAATCGTGTGCACCGATTCCTGCAGATCCTTGAGTGTCGAGGCCCGATTCATCGCGTACCACTGTTTGAGGACGCGATCGTTTTCCAGATTGGCATCGCGCAGGCTGTAGGCAAACTGGTTGTCCCAGTCGAGCTTGCCCGGCCATTGCACGATCGGGCCGAACTGCGAGCTATAGATGTCGCGTGTCACTGGAACAACCTGACCATCAGCCTGTTTGACCTGAACGGTCACCGTTTGCTTGCTCAGCGGCAACGACTTGCCGTCGAGCAGGTAACGGGTCGGATCCTTCGGATCGAGTTGCAGACGATACAGGGTGAAATGTTTGGAGGCATCGACCGTGTGAGTCCACGCCAGATGCTGGTTGAAACCGATATTGATCATCGGCAACCCCGGCAATGCCGCGCCCATTACATCGAGCTTGCCCGGAATGGTCAGGTGCATCTGATAAAAACGCATGCCGCCGACCCAGGGAAAATGCGGGTTGGCCAGCAGCATGCCGCGGCCATTGAAGGAGCGCTCGCTGCCAACCGCCACCGCGTTGCTGCCACGATCCAGCGCGAAACGCTGCTGGCGTGCTTCAGCCAATTGGTAAGCGCGACCCTCATTGCCCGATTGCGCTGTGGCGTGCGGCGGCGTAGCACCGGCCAATGCCTCGGCGAACTGCCCGACGCCGCCTTCGACCAACAGACGACGGGTCAGCTTGAGCAGATCTGCAGCGGCGATGTCGCGCACCCATTCGCCCTGGCATTGCTGAGGTAATCCCTGTTGGCGGCGTTCAGCGAGCAACTGGTTGTAACCGGCAGCGTAGCCTTCGACCAGATCGCGCACCTCGCGTGGTTGCGCTGTCCAGAACGACTGGATCGCCTCTGGGGTGTTCAGCCATTTGAAGAACACGTCGCTGACGCGGTTTTCACGCTCTTCGACCGTGAACTGATCCGGCCCGAAAAACCGCGAGCGCTCGCCGTTGACCGTGACGATCTCATTCGCGAGCAGGCACAGGTTGTCCTGCGCATAGGCGTAGCCGATACCAAAGCCCAGCCCGCGTTCATCCTGAGCGCGGATGTGCGGGACGCCAAACTGGGTACGCCGGATATCCGCGCCTGTCTCAGTGGCAGGACTTAATGCATGCGCCGCCATGCTCAGCCCGAGAAGTACGCTGGCAAGTGTCAGTCCGGTTAACTGCCTGGAAATAGTCACGCTTGCTCCTGATCGAAATAGTCGAAGACGCCCGCGCGATCATGCGCAAAGGGCCTTTCCGATAAACGAATCAGGCGAAAAAAAATTAGACCGCCGACCGCTGAAAGAGCGGCGAATTACAAGGATTGGACGAATTGACGACAAATTTTCTACATATTTTCTTTCATGATTTGCCGAGCTGAAACGTCTTGTTATGAGAGCGCACAAAAACCTTTCCTGCTCAGGCTCTGAAAAGGAGTAACCGCATGTACAACTCGCAACTACCAACGGACGGTAGCCAGGCCCCAAAAGGAGCTTCGATGAGCAACCACGCGAGCGATTACCCGCAGCCGGCCGAGCGTCATGGCAATGAGCGAATTCGTTTGCTGCTGAAAAGCTTCGGTCTGCGTACCAGCCTGATTCGACTGAAAGTCATCGATGCCTTGCTGGTTGCCGCGCAGAGCGACCGCCGGCTGGGGGTGCGTGGTGTCCACAGCCAATTGCTGGATCTGGACATTCCTTTGTCCTTCCTCAGCGTGCGCGAAGTGCTCAAACGCTTGTGCGCCGAAGGGGTGATCACCTTCAATGCGGACAAGAGCTACAGCCTGCATCCGCAAGCGGCGGCCGTTCTCAATAACGAATGAAGTGCGCGACGAACGCCGTCAGGGTTTGACCTTGCGGCGCATCACGCCGTTGATCACCACCACGACCACCGCGACGCCGATGGCGACGTACTGGAACGTCTTCTCCGTGATCATCCCGGCGTTTTGCGCCCACGACAGGCCAAGCATGATTGCGAGTACAGACAGGGCAATCAGAATCGAATAGATCAAGCGTTGTTTCTGAGTCATTGCGGCTTCCTGAAACTTGGAATGTATCCGTGTGCATGTCCTGTGCGGACCCTTCTGCGGGGTTGCACCGGAGAGCAAACGGGGTCTCATGTTACAGCCGCCGGAGAGTTTTGGCTTTATCGCGGCGCCACCATGAGGATTTTTCAACTGCTGCATCCAATCACCTGGCTAACTGCCGTTCTTGCCCAGCTCACGCATTGTTTTTCCCTCGGCTGGCGTAGACGACCATCATCGTTATTACCAGAGGGGTCCCGGCGTTTATCGGGATCGTTAGTACGCCCAGCAGCTGACCATATGTATCCGTTTATATCCAGGCAACCAATGCGCTTATCGCAATGTAAGCGATTTCTGTAGGACTTGTTACACCACGATGTAAGCATTTACTTCCTCAGGCGTAGCGATTATTCACTTGGTAATATCACCGAACATTTGGATGCATTCCGCTACATTAATAAAATATCTGACGGATCATTCCTGCCTCTACTCTCTGCATCCCTTCTTCACTCGCAATCCGAACTCGACATGCAGAGAACTCTCATTGATATCCGACCGATCACTGCGCTCGGATTCTGTCTGGGCATAACACTTTTCGAATTGATGACTTATATGGCCAGCGACATGGTCATGCCCGCGATGCTGCAAGTTACGAAGGATTTCAACGCCCCTTCCAGCCATGTATCCAACGCTTTCAATCTTTACTTGCTGGGGGGTGTTTGCCTGCAATGGCTGATTGGCCCTTTGTCCGATCAACTGGGCCGACGAGGCATGTTACTGGCCGGATGTGCGCTGTTTAGCCTGGCGTGCACTGCCGCCTTCGCGGCAAACAGCATCGAAGCCTTCAACCTGTTGCGAATCGTCCAGGGAATGGGGCTGGGTTTTGTTGTGGCGGTCAGCTATCCCGCTCTGCAAGAGGTGTTCTGCGAAGCCGATGCGGTGCGTTTGATGGCACTGCTTGGCAACGTTGCACTGCTGTCGCCGTTGCTCGGCCCAATGATTGGCAGCCTGCTGCTGGAATGGATGAGTTGGCGGGAAATGTTTCTGCTGTTAGGCGTTGCAGCAGCGGGGATCTGGTTGGGCCTGTATGGGTTCATGCCGGAGACTGTCGGGGCACTGCGCCACGATGGGCAAACGCAGGCCCCTGTGCCCTTCTCCTGGCGGCAAACCCTGCAACGTTATCGGGCGTTATTGCGCCATCGCCGGTTTCTCGCTGCAAGCATTGCTCTGGGCCTGATGAGTTTGCCCCTGATTGCCTGGATCGGCCTCGCGCCGGTGCTGTTGATCCAACTGCTGGGCTTGACGCCACGGGAATACGCCTTGTGGCAAATCCCGATTTTCTCGGCAGTGATGCTCGGCAATCTGATCCTTGATCGTTTGCTGACCACCCTTGCACTTCCTCGCCTGGTCCAGTTGGCATTGTTGCCGTTTTGTCTGGGCCTCCTCACCTTGGCGGGCAGCGCGCTTCTCGGCGCCGGCCTGCAAGCACTGATTGCCAGTCTTGCGCTTTACGCCGTCGGCTTGGGCATGAGCAACGCTGCTCTGTATCGAATGGCGCTGTTTGCAACGGACGACAGCAAAGGCTTGGTCAGCGCGATGATCGGCGTGATTTCGATCAGCGTGATGGGAGCGGGAGCCTCGTTCATCGCTGCGAATGGCGGCGCCATCAGCCTCGCCGGGTTCGCATTGTGGGCCGCCTGCGGCGGTTCACTGTGCTTGCCGCTGCTGTATGGATTCTTGCGAAAAGACCAACCCGCATCCACCCCCTCCAACAAATAGGTTCACCCATGACAGCTTTACCGCTAAGCGATGCGCTCTGCGCGTTGGCGCAGCCCTATTGCCCGGATTCAGTGCCGGAGGGCCTGTTCAGCCGCGCCATGGCCGAAATCACTCGCTTCCATTGCGAACACACACCCGGTTATGAGCACTGGCTGCAAGCCCATGGTTTACAGGCCGAGCAGCTCGACAACCTGGATGACTGGTCGCGTCTGCCACCGATCTTCGCCAACTATTTCAAACGGCAGTTGCTGCTGAGCACGACCGGCCACATTGCGTTGGAATTAACGTCGTCCGGAACCACCGGCGAGAAAAGCCGCATGCGTTACGACGAACGCAGCATGGCTGCGGCGCAGTTCATGGTTCGGCGCATCTTCGCCCATTACCACTGGAACGCCCCGCACACACCGTGCAATTACTTGATATTGGGCTACGAGCCGGAGGATCGCATCGGCCTCGGCACCGCCTACACCGATCAGTTTCTGTGCAGCTTCGCCCCCGCTAACCGCGTGGTTTATGCCTTGCGACGCACCGGGGACGGCCACCAGTTCGACGTGTTCGGCGTGATCGCCGCCCTTCAGGCTTTTGCGGAAGAAAATCTGCCGGTGCGGATTTTCGGGTTTCCGGCCTTCCTCTGGCAAACCTTACAGCGGATGCGTGCGACGGGAGTGGCCGATGTTCAGTTACCCGCGCAGTCACTGGCGCTGTTCGGCGGCGGCTGGAAAACCCAGTCTGCGCAGGAAATCCCCAAGCCACAGCTGTACGCCAGTATTCACCGGCAACTCGGTATCGAACTCGCCAACTGTCGCGATGGTTTCGGAGCTGTCGAGCATGCAGTGCCCTACATCGAATGCGCCCACCATCATTTTCACGTGCCGGTGTACTCGAAAGTTTTTATCCGTGATCCGGTTGATTTTTCCGTGTTGCCCTATGGCCGCCGGGGATTTCTGGGATTCGTCTCGCCATACATTTCTTCCAGCCCGGCGCACGCAGTGGTGATGAGCGATCTGGCCACCTTGCATCAGGGCGCAAGTTGCGGCTGCGGGCTCGCCAGCGACTGGTTTGAACTGCACGGCCGGGCCGGCACCACGGCGGGCAGAAGTTGCGCAATGGCCGCGGCTGACTTATTGGGAGCTCACTGAAATGTTTTTGATCAATGGCCGTTTATCCAGCTTTGATACCTTGGAAGAAGCACTGGTACTTTTGCGTCAGGACTTGCCGCAGCGCCTGAACACGCCGCTTGCAAGTGCCACGGTGATCGACGCCGTGAGCCGGTTCGCCGAGCACCTTCGCAGCGCCATGTCGCCACTCGGGCTCGACGCCGAACAGGCGCAAACGCTGATCGACTTTTGTCAGGCCGACGGGCTGCGCGCCAAACTGCAACGCGAACTTGGCGACACGCCGCAATCGTTGCGACGTATCGATTATCGACAGTCACGTTTTGAGGGCTGGAATTCGCTCGGGCTGGTGGTGCACATCACACCGGGCAATGCGCCGCTTCTTGCCTTCTGTGCGGTGGTCGAGGGTCTGCTGGCCGGAAATATCAATTGGTTGCGCCCCAGCAGCAGCGACGAAGGTCTGACGGCCCGTCTGCTTGAAGCGTTGGTGGCGTGCGATGGAAGTGGCCAACTCGCCGGTTACGTCGCGGTGCTGCCGGTGGCGACAGCAGACATCGGCCAACTGTGCGCACACGCCAACGGTGTCTCGGCCTGGGGCGGGGAATCGGCGTTGCAGGCGATCAGGCAACAACTTCCTCCCGGTTGCCGCTGGATCGATTGGGGGCATCGCATCAGTTTCGTCTACATGACGCCGGATGCCGCCACTGACCAGGCACTGGACAGCGTCGCCGATGAGGTTTGCCGCCTCGATCAACAAGCATGCTCCAGCCCGCAATGGCTGCTGATAGACAGTGAAGAACCGCGCGTTTTGCGTGAGATCGGCGCAAGGCTCGCGGCGTCCTTCGGGCGGCGCGCCGCGCAATGGCCAGCCCTGGCGCCAACGCTTCAAGAAGCCGCTCAAATCACTACTCAGCTGCAGATGGCCCGACTAGGACAGAGTTTCTCCGGGCAAACCGGTCATATATGGAATGCGCCGGGTTGGCGAATAATCTGGACACACGACCACGAACTCAGCCCTTCTCCCTTGTTTCGCAGCGTCATGCTCAAACCGCTGCCGCGCTCGCAGCTCGCCTCGACGTTGCTACCTTGGCGCAATGTGCTGCAGAGCTGCGGGCTGCAATGCGCAGCCGCGGACACCACAGAGCTGGCACACACGCTGATCAACGCCGGGGTCACGCGCACTGCCCCGATCAACGGCATTCACGATGGTTACGAAGGCGAACCCCATGACGGTGTTTACGCCTTGCAGCGCCTGAGTCGACGTGTTTCGGTGAGCCTGGCGCCGACAGTGCTGGCGACCCACGCCAGCCTCGACCCACAGCCCAAACCGTTGCCGCACGCCGCGCAACCGATCATGGACAAACAGGCGCTCACCGCGCAGCCGTTCAATCCCAAAGCCCAGCTGTATTTCCGCTCCGGCGGCAGCAGCGGCACGCCAGTCCTTGCCGGCTTCAGTTACCGGGATTTCCAGCGGCAAATGCGCGCCACCGCAGACGGCCTGTTCGCCGCTGGGCTCGATCCACGTCAAGATCGGGTAATGAATCTGTTCTTCAGTGGCGGGTTGTACGGTGGCTTTTTCAGCTTCGCCAAAGTCCTCGAACTGCTGGACGTCACTCATCTGCCGATGGGTGCTCCCGCCGATGATGACTATCGCGAGATCGCGCAACTGATCATTGATCACCGTGTGACGGTTTTGATCGGCATGCCCAGCACGCTTCACCGTCTGTTTCTCGATGCCGGCGAACAACTGCGTGCCTCGGGCTTCGTAGAAAAAGTCTTCCTCGGCGGCGAACACGTCAGCGAACAGACGCGCCGCCTGCTGCAAGACAACGGCGTCAAAAGCGTGCGCTCGGCGATCTACGGCAGCGTCGACGCCGGCCCTCTCGGCCACGCCTGCAAAGCCACCGCTGATGGCGTATTTCATTTGATGGAGACGATCCAGACTCTGGAGATCGTTGCGTTCGATGAGGATGTCCCGGCAATCGGCAATGAACCCGGTCGGCTGCTGTTTACCTCGAAAGCCCGGGAAGGTCAGGACGTCACGCGTTATGACGTCGGCGACAGCGGACGCTGGATTCCCGGCGTATGTGAATGCGGATTGACCTCTGCGCGCTTCGAACTGCTGCAACGTCACGGCAAGCTCATTCGTATAGGCACCGATTTCATTTCCTTGAGCGAGTTGGCGCAGCGCCTGCAAACGCCGTTTCAGTTGGTGCTGGATCACGCGCCGGACGGTCTGGAACGACTGCGGTTGCGTAGCGAGCGCTCGTCGCCGGATATCCACGAGCGGCTGGCTGACTACTCAACGTTGATGACGATTATCGAAACGGGCCTGCTGGAGATGGAAGTCGAAGTGTGTTCAGCCGGCGACTTCATGCGCAATAAACACAGTGGCAAAACACCGACCGTGGTTGATTCACGCCGCTGACCTGCCACCGCTTATGTCTTATTCAGAATAACGAGATACACACCGTGACAACTTCAGCCCCCTTACATGAGCTAATTGATTTTGCGCGCCGGCACTCACCTTTTTACAGAAAGCAACTAGCGCACATTACTGACCCTGCGATACCACTTGATCAACTGCCTGTAATCAACCCGGTTGAATATTGGCGTAACAGCCACTCGATGAACGAATGGCCGGTATTGACCGGCCCGGTTGCACACGCATTGGTATTCAGAACCGGCGGTTCAACCGGCGCCGGAAAACTTTCGGTCTATACCCGTCAGGAATGGCAGACGCTGGTCAGAGACTTCGGCGCCAGTGTGACGGAGCGATTCAAACCCGGTGATCGCGTTGCCAATTTGTTTTATGCAGGCGATTTGTACGCCAGTTTCCTGTTCACTCACGATGCCCTGGCGCATGTCGATACCGACATCACCGAATTTCCATTCACCGGCAACGTGGCCGACGACACTCTGGTCGAATCGATCACTGCGCAGCGGATCAATGTTCTGACGGGGTTGCCGGCTCGCCTGCTGACGCTCGCCAATGAGCTGATTCGGCGCGGGCAAACGTTGCCCGAGGTGCGGGCGCTGTTGTACGCCGGTGAAAGTCTGTTCACCTCGCAACGCGAAATGCTCTGGCAGGTGTTTCCCAATGCGCGGATCGATTCGCTTGGCTATGCGAGTGTCGATGCCGGGTATCTCGGTGCCAGCTCGGCTGATTGCGCTGATGGTGAACATCGCGTGCGGGACGGGCAAAGTCTGCTGGAAATCATTGACGAAGAATCCGGTGACGTCATCGACGAATGTGGTCGCATCGGCTTGTTGGTGGTGACCAGCCTCACCCGCCGTTTGATGCCACTGCTGCGTTACCCGGTTGGCGACCGTGCCTGCTGGCTCGAAGCCCAAGGCAGCCCCCGGCGCAAGTTCATGCTCAAAGGTCGCAGTGCCAGCAGCCAACGCGTGCGGGTCGGGATCCTGTCGCTGATGCCGGATGAAATCGGCCAACTGGTCAAAGGCAGCGTAGGCAGTGATGACTGGCAATTGGTCATCGAGCAAGCCGGGCACAAGGACGTCGTCAGTCTCAAATGGGTGCCGACCGGCCAGTCTCCCGCCATGGACGAAGGCAATCGCGCGCTGGAAGACGGATTGCTCGAGCAACTGCCGTTGATCAAGCATTTGCGTGCAGAGCAGCTGCTGGAATTGCATGTCCGGCGCTGCCGGGTCGACGAGCTGCCACGCCATCCACGCTCCGGCAAATGCCTGCGGGTGCTGGATCTGCGTGTCTATGAACCTGCCGCGGAGCCTGCCTGATGAAAACACTGTGCTTGCGCAATTACCGCGCTGGCGATGCCTCGGCTGTCAGCCAACTGATTCGGCAGGTTTACGGCGATTATTATGCTCACCCGCATGTTTACCTGCCGCACATGATCAGCCAGAACCACAGCAGCAGCCGTTGGCATTCACTGGTCGCTGAGGTTGGCGGGCAAATTCTCGGGCACGCTACGTTGTTTCGCCAAACCGCATCGCGCAGCGCAGAGCTGGCGTTGACTGTGGTCCATCCGCAATCTCGCGGGCAAAACATTGCCACCCGCCTGAGCCAGCAGTTGTTGACTCACGCACAGGCTCTGGGCTGCCACGCCGTGTCCATCAAGCAGGTCACGCATCACCCGTACACGCAGCGCATGGCGCTCAAGCTGGGATTTCACAACACCGGATGGCTGCCCGATCACGTTCCTTCACCCTACGATACCTCGGCACGTGAACCCCTCATCATTGGCTGCCAGAACCTCTCGGGCTATCAGCAGCCGTTGCCAAACGTGGAGTGGCCTGCGCGCTTCGAAGACTTCAAGCAACATTTGTGCAGCGTGTTCGGGGTCCGCGATCAGCCATCGCGCTGGCGTGGAGCATCGGTGAAAATCGCTCAGAACGCGCACCGCTATGACATTGTCCTAAAAAACCTCGACCCCGCCATGCTCAGGCAACTCCAAGAACTGCCGGCACATTGGCTGGTTTCAGTGCAACTGGGGTTGTCTCGCCACTTCGCCGCGGATTGCGACAGGCTGGCGCAGATCGGATTCCAGTTCACTGGGCTGGCGCCGGGGGAAAGTCACTGTGAAGGATGGCTGGCGTTGTTTCATCGAGGTTTCGTCCCGCGACGCCTGCAGCTGTACTGCCCGCACATGCAAGGTCTACACGACAGTCTGGCCAATCCAGCCGCCGACAACTGAATGGAAAAACGGCCCGATCCATTAAGAATCGGGCCGCTGGTTGATTCAGGCCTTGGCTTGCACGCCTTTGTCCGTCGGTATCGGCGCGTTGCCTTCACCGTAGGCTTTGAGGTTCTGCAGCACATAGATGGCTTTCTTGTACTCGGGAATCAGGCCTTTGCCATACAGGTTGCCATTGAGCCCGTTGGTCTCGATGGCATCGAGCTGGGTGGCAAAATATTCCAACGCGTTGAAGCGCGCGTCGGGGTCTTTCTGCACGCCGAAACGGTCGAACTTGTCGCCGGCATTGAGCAGCGTGAACGAGGTCACCTCGGAGATCAGGCCGCGGCCACGGAGAAATTCGCTCAGCTTGCCCAATTGTTTGACCGAAACATCCGCAGGGTTGAAGCCCTTGATCTGCTTGCGCAGACCTTGCTTGTCCATTTCCGCCGTGTTCAGTGCATTGGGATCGCTACCGACCCGCGAAAGCATCTGCTGGACTTTGGCACTCTGTCCGACCTGTTTCTTCGCACCGGTATCGCGCACCAGAACGCCTGCCTTGCTCTGCCAGGTACCGGTGTAGCCGATAGTCATGAGAAAAATCCTTGTGAGATGACCATGAAAAAATCCATGTTCTGCGACTGAATGGCCGCGAGTATCAGTCGGCACACGGAATCGCACCAAGCAGTTTCTGCACTTTTTAACAATTCTTGTACATTCCCGATACAAACGCCCATCGCCAGAAAAACCGGGCGCTAGAGCGGTTGCGTATCTGCCGGAGAATGCGCCCACACGGCCTGCTTGCAAGCGTTTCAGGCAGTTTGTATCGAGACGGTTACCAACCGGCCATCGGCGCGGCAACTATTAGTACGTCTGTACCTCAAGCTTCCGGTTTTTGCGACGATACGCTGGGATAACCGCACTTTTCTGCCATCGCCCTCCTATAAGAAACACTGCTCAAGGACCGGTTTCCATGCCCGCATTCCGCACCATTCAGGCTCGCTACACGTTGTTTCTGGTTCTGTTCATCCTGTTGCTTTCGGTTCTGACTGTGGCCGGAATCAGCCAGTTGGTCGCACCGAAGCTGCGCCAAACCGAGGAGCAGGTGGTGCTCAACCGTATCGCGGAGGTCGCCGAGCAGATTCAGGGCGAACTGAACAAGGTTCAGGCGCAACAACGCAGCATCACCCAGACCATCCCGCTGCTGGACAGCGCAGCAATCGACACGGTGCTGCCGGGTTTGGTGGATCAGTACGGTGAACTCAAGGTGTTCGGCGGTGGCATCTGGCCCCTGCCGGGTCAACGCGAAGCCGGGCGCAACAAATTCAGCACGTTCTGGCACCGGGATGCCTCAGGCAAACTGGCGGTAAACACGTTCTGGAACAGCGACGCCGCACCCAATTACTACGATCAGAGCTGGCACAAGGGCGGCATGGCCACCCCGCGCGGGCAATGCGCCTGGGCCGCGGCTTACAAGGACGATGCCAGCGCCGAACCGCGCACCAATTGCGCGATGGCCATTTACAAAAACGGATCGGCCTGGGGCGTGTCGACCATCGACGTGACCCTCGGCTTCTTCAATGATCTGGTGGCGCGCAAGGAAAAGGACCTCACGGCCGAAATGCTCATCGTCGAGGCGGACGGCAAGATCATTAGCAACAGCTCGCGCATCAGCGGTCCGATCGTGTTGAAAAACATCAGCGAACTGGCCAGCAGTTCGCCTTTCGCCAGCCAGGTCAAAAACGGCTTGCAAAACCGCGATCAGGCGCAGCGCATCGAATTCGACAACAGCGGTGAAGCCAGTACCTTCTTCATGCGTCCGATCGAAGGCACGCCATGGTTCCTCGCCACCGCCCTGCCAACCAAAATGCTCACCGCACAGCGTGACGATGTGCTGAGCAGCCTTAGCCTGATCCAGATCCCGCTGGTGATTCTGCTGGTGCTGTTGCAGGTTTATGCGATCCGCAAACTGGTGCAGCGCATGAAGGCCTTGAAAGCCAACATCGATTTGCTGTCCAGCGGCGACGCTGACCTGACCCGGCGTATCACCATTCGCGCTGAAGACGAACTGGGCGCCATCGGCCATTCGGTCAACACCTTTATTGCCTATCTGCAAAACATGATCGGCGAAGTCACCCAAGCCACCGGCGCCATGGCGTCGAGCCTGGACAATCTGCAACGTACCTCGGCACACACCAGCCAGATTCTGCTGCGCCATGCTTCGGAGACCGATCAGACCGTCACCGCCATCACCGAAATGAGCTCGACAGCGGAAAGCGTCGCGCAGAACGCTGCCGAAACTGCCGCATTCACCCAACGTGCCAACGAAAACGCCGACCGTTCGCGGGTGGTCGTCGGTGAAGCAACCAACAGCGTGGTCGCGTTGATCGACGAGGTCGCCAGCGCCACCCATAAAGTTGAAAACATGCAGCAGGACGCTCAACGCATCACCGAGATTCTCGGCGTTATCGGTGCGATTGCCGGACAGACCAACCTGCTGGCACTCAACGCCGCCATCGAAGCCGCCCGTGCCGGTGAACAGGGCCGCGGCTTTGCCGTGGTAGCCGACGAAGTCCGCGCACTCGCTGCCCGCACCCAGGCCAGCACATCGGAGATCAACGAAATGTTGACCCGCCTGACCCAAGGCGTGAGTTCCTCGGTCAGCGCGATGGAAAACACCCAGGCGAGCTGCCAATCCGCCGCCGACGCCACCGCACGGGTCAATTCCGGGCTGGACGAAATGGCCGGCTCGGTCAGCCACATCAACAGCCTCGGCACGCAGATCGCCACCGCCGCCGAGCAACAAAGCGCCGTGACCGAAGAAATCAACCGCAGCATGGTGCAGATCCGGCATATGGTCGATGAACTGGTGCAAAGCGGCCATGCCAGCGAAGTCAACACACGGCAATTGCTTGAAGCCAACACCCAGGTCAGTGCAATCATGGGCCGCTTCAAAGTCCGCTGATCCCGCGTTACCTTGTAGGCGCTGCCGCAGGCTGCGATCTTTGATCTTTTTTTCAAGATCAAGATCAAAAGATCGCAGCCTTCGGCAGCTCCTGCACAGGTGTTCGCCCTCGCCCTTCTCGTAGCAACTGGAAACACTCCGTTGATGTCTGGCCGAAAAAACCGGTCAAAATGCGTTCTTTGCTGACCGCCATCCAAGTCGAGAGTCCGTTATGCGAACCCAATTGCGTCTGGTTGCCCTGACCGCCCTGTTCATTTCCTCCCTGGCCCAGGCCGCCGACCCGATCCCGATCGAAGTCCACCGCGATGCCAATTGCGGCTGCTGCAAAAAGTGGATCAGCCACCTCGAAGCCAACGGTTTCAAAGTCGACGATCACGTCGAGAGCGACATGAGCGCTTTCAAGCAGCAACACGGCGTGCCACCGCGCCTGGCGTCGTGCCACACGGCAATCATCAATGGCAAATTCGTCGAGGGCCACGTGCCGGCCGACCAGGTGCTGGCGTTGAGCAAGCGTGATGATTTGCTCGGCATGGCCGCACCGGGCATGCCGATGGGCTCGCCGGGGATGGAAATGGACGGCATGAGCGATGCTTATCAGGTGATCGGTCTGACCAAGGCCGGCACGGACGTAGTGGTGGCGGATTACCCGGCCCATTGATCGGCGCAGCTTATTTCGGGCTGTTCTTTGCCGCGTTCGGCGCCGCGACCCTGTTGCCGTTGCAATCCGAGGCATTGCTCATCAGCTTGATTGTCAGCGACCGCTATTGGCTGTGGGGTTTGTTGGCGGTGGCAACCATGGGCAACGTGCTCGGTTCGCTGGTCAACTGGTGGCTCGGCCGAGGGATCGAGCGGTTCCAGAATCGACGCTGGTTTCCGGTCAGCCCTCAGCACATGGCCAAGGCGCGCAAGCATTACGAACGCTACGGGCATTGGTCACTGCTGCTCAGTTGGCTGCCCGTGATCGGTGACCCGCTGACGTTGATCGCCGGCGTTATGCGCGAGCCACTTGGCCGTTTCCTGCTGATCGTCACCCTTGCCAAAGGTGCGCGCTATGGCGTGCTGGCGATGTTGACGCTTGGCTGGCTGGGTTGAACGATCAGTCGCGGTGATTGCCTGTGGTTAATGTCGCCCTAATCCTGCCGCTTGAGCATCAATCTTTTTTAAATGGAGTTTGCGCTTATGTCCGTGACGATTTCCCGCTGGCTGCCAGGCTTGTTCCTCAGCGCCGCCCTGCCAATGTTCGCGCATGCCGCGACCGATGCAGCACCGGCCGAAGGCCCGGCGTACGGTCCGCAATTGGAGGGGTTCGAATACCCCTACACGCTTAAACACTTCGCTTTCCAGTCCCAGGGCAAATCCTTGCAAATGGGTTACATGGATGTCGCTGCGCATGGCAAGGCCAACGGGCGCACCGTGGTGCTGATGCATGGCAAGAATTTTTGCGCCGCCACCTGGGACAGCTCGATCAAAGCCTTGAGCGAGGCCGGTTATCGTGTGGTCGCGCCGGATCAAATCGGTTTCTGTACCTCCAGCAAACCTGACAATTACCAGTACAGCTTTCAGCAGTTGGCCACCAATACTCAGCAATTGCTCAAAGCGCTGGGTATCCAGAAGGCCACCCTGCTCGGCCATTCCACCGGCGGCATGCTCGCCACCCGCTACGCACTGCTGTTCCCGGAGCAGGTCGACCAACTGGCGCTGGTCAATCCGATCGGTCTGGAAGACTGGAAAGCCCTCGGCGTGCCCTATCGCACCGTCGATCAGTGGTATCAGCGCGAGCTGAAAGTCAGCGCTCAGGGCATTCGCGACTATGAGCGCACGACCTACTACGATGGCCGCTGGAAACCCGAATTCGATCGTTGGGTCGACATGCTGGCGGGTCTCAGCAAAGGCCCGGGCAAGACTCAAGTCGCCTGGAACTCGGCGTTGATCTACGACATGATTTTCACCCAGCCGGTGTACTACGAGTTCAAGGATTTGAAGATGCCAACGCTGCTGCTGATCGGCACCTCGGACACCACCGCAATCGGCAAGGATCTGGCCCCCCCGGAAGTGAAAGCGAAAATCGGCCACTATGAAGTGCTCGGCAAACAAGTCGCCAAGCTGATCCCGCAATCGACGCTGGTGGAATTCCCCGGCATGGGCCACGCGCCGCAGATGGAAGAACCGGCGAAGTTCCACCAGGCCTTGCTCGGCTGGCTGGGCAAATCCAATTCCGTTCCTTGATGAGGTAAGGCTGATGGCGGTGCAGATTGCAGTAATCGACGACTGGCAGGATGTTGCCCGCGACGTGGTCGACTGGTCAGCGCTCGATAATCTCGGTGAAGTGACCTTCGTCCACGACTACCCGGCGGACAACAGCACGCTGGCTGCGCGTCTGGGCCGCTATCAGGTGATTTGCGTGATGCGCGAGCGCACACCCTTCGACGCAGACCTGCTCGAACGTCTGCCCAATCTGAAACTGCTGGTCACCGGTGGCATGCGCAACGCAGCGCTGGACATGCAAGCCGCGGCGACACTTGGCATCCGCGTCTGTGGCACGGACAGTTACAAACACGCAGCGCCGGAGTTGACGTGGGCGCTGATCATGGCCGCCACGCGAAACTTGCTGAATGAAGCCAACGCTCTGCGCGCCGGCCAATGGCAGCAGGGACTGGGCGGTGACCTGCATGGCAAGACGCTGGGGATTCTCGGGCTTGGCAGCATCGGCCAGCGCGTGGCGCAGTTCGGCCAGGTGTTTGGCATGCGCGTCATTGCCTGGAGCGAAAATCTCACGGCGGAACGCGCCGTTCAGGTTGGCGTGACGTATGTGAGCAAGCAGGAACTGTTCGAACAGGCCGACGTGCTCTCGGTGCATCTGGTGCTCAGCGAGCGCAGTCGCGGCCTGGTGGATGCGCAGGCGCTAGGCTGGATGAAGCCAACGGCGCTACTGGTCAACACCGCGCGTGGGCCGATCGTCGATGAAGCGGCACTGATCAAGGCTCTGCAGAAACAACAGATCGCTGGTGCGGCACTTGACGTGTTTGAACAAGAGCCGCTGCCAGCCCTGCATCCGTTCCGGACCCTGGAAAACGTTCTGGCCACACCGCATGTGGGCTATGTCAGCCGGCAGAATTATCAGCAGTTCTTTTTGCAGATGATCGAGGATATTCAGGCATGGGCCGCGGATAGCCCAATACGTCTGTTGAATTAAGCCACGCCCCCTGTAGGAGCTGCCGAAGGCTGCGATCTTTTGATCTTTATATTTATCTAGAAAAAACAAGATCAAAAGATCGCAGCCTTCGGCAGCTCCTACACGTCACCGCATATTGTTCGCACCAATATAGTGCAACCCTCCCTCCCCCTAGCACGAAATCGTGACCGACCGGTCACCGTTTTGGCCCCTGCGCTACGAAAAAGCTGCACTTCGTCGGTGCGCTTACCCTCCCCACTCGCCGTTTCGCTTAAGCAGAAACCGATTGTCGAACAATTTACCCATTTGCTCTGGCCCGCTCTAGGATCTGGCCTAGACTGATTTTCGCAGGGTCCGACCGGTCGGTAATCTCGCCGAAAAAAAGTCGAAACTTTTGCGCAAAGCCGCAGGTCATCAGGTAGGCAGGGCCGAAGTGACTGGTGCAATCCTTGCAACAGCCCATCCACCCATTCTGCTAGCGCGTGTTGGGTAGCGTTTGCTCACCGATGCGTGGCGCGTTTGCGCCCGGCCACAGGACTTGGCCATCGACATCGATTGTCAGAGACAAGAATCAGATCAAAGACACGGGAGATACATATGATCAGTGCGGCATTGGATATTCAGGGAGAGTGTGCTCAGCAGTTGGTAGGCGAAGCGAGCACCGTCAGCGTTCCCGGCAGCCGACAGATCAACGTCCCCGGCACCAAGACGCTGACTCCGGTAGCGAGTCAGAATCCCAACAAGAAAAAAGTTCTTTTCGTCACTTCGGAAATTGCCGACCTGGTCAAGACCGGCGGCCTGGGCGACGTGTCCGCCGCTCTGCCCCGTGCCATGGCGCATCTGCATGATGTGCGTGTGTTGATTCCCGGTTACCCGCAGGTGATGCACAGCGAGAACCCGATCCACATCATCGGCGAACTCGGCGGCCATGCCGCATTGCCCCCGTGCAAGATCGGCCGTATGGACATGCCGGACGGTCTGGTCATCTACGTCTTGATCTGCCCTGAACTCTACGAGCGTGAAGGTTCGCCTTACGGTGCCAACAATGGCCGCGACTGGCCGGACAACCACATTCGCTTCGCCCGCCTCGGTCTCGCGGCTGCCGATATCGCCGCCAACCTCGCGCAAATTCACTGGTGCCCGGATCTGGTGCACGCCCACGACTGGCCCGCGGGTCTGGCACCGGCTTACATGCACTGGCGCGGGCAGCGCACGCCGACGCTGTTCACTATTCACAACCTGGCGTATCAAGGCGTGACCAGCCTCGGTTCATGCCCGGAGCTCGGTATTCCGGCCCATGCCCTGCAACAGGAAGGCATGGAGTTCTACGGCAAAATGTCGTTCCTCAAGGCCGGCATGGCCTATTCGAGCCATATCACCACGGTCAGCGCCACATATGCGCAAGAAATCACCACTCCGGATTTCGGCTGCGGTCTCGACGGCTTTCTCGCCGCCAAGACCCAGCAAGGCTTGCTCAGCGGTATTCCCAACGGCATCGATGAGAGCTGGGACTCGGCCACCGACCCGCATCTGTTCGCGCCCTTCGCCATCGGCGACTGGGAGGGCAAGGCCGTCAATGCCGCCCACGTCCGCGAGCTGTTCGGCCTCGATGATTCAACCGGCCCACTGTTCGCCGTTGTGTCGCGTCTGGTTTATCAGAAAGGCCTGGACCTGACCGAAGCCGTTTCCGAGTTCATCGTTCAGAACGGCGGCCAGATCGCGATCATCGGTCGCGGCGAGCCTGAAGAAGAACAAGCCATGCGTGAGTTGGCACTGCGCTTCCCCGGCCAGATCGGTGTACGCATCGGTTTCAATGAAACCGACGCTCGCCGCATGTTCGCCGGTAGTGATTTCCTGCTCATGCCTTCGCGTTATGAACCCTGCGGCCTGAGCCAGATGTATGCGCAGCGCTTCGGTTCCTTGCCAGTCGCGCGCAACACCGGCGGCCTGGCCGACACCATCGAAAACGGCATCACCGGGTTCCTCTTCGACGAATCCACCGTCGACAGTTACAAAGAAGCCCTGAGCCGCGCGTTCAAGGTATTCGCCTATCCGGATCTGCTCAACGCCATGCGCTGCCGCGCAATGGCTGCGCCGTTCAACTGGTGCAAAGCAGTTGAACCCTATGCCGAACTCTACGAACAACTGGTGGCTAAAGCGCTGGGCAAAGCGCACCACAAATAACCAGGGAGGTTCACCAAAATGCCGTTACGGTCTACTGAAACCTGGCCCCACGGCGCGATCATGCTGGATGCCGAACACGCACAGTTCGCGCTGTGGGCACCGGACGCTTTTTACGTCAGTGTCGAGCTTGAAGATGGCCAGTCGCTTCCAATGCTTGCACAAGCGGACGGCTGGTTCGTGATAAAGGCGCGTTGCCCGGCGGGCACGCGTTATCGCTACAACATCGACGGCGAACTGGACGTGCCCGACCCGGCATCCAGGGCGCAGGATGGCGACGTTGACCGCCACAGCGTGGTGGTCGATCCGCTGAGTTATGAGTGGCGAAACAGCGATTGGCGCGGTCGACCGTGGAGCGAAGCGGTGATCTATGAGGTGCACGTCGGTGCGCTTGGTGGCTTTGCCGAGGTCGAAGAGCATTTGGCGCGCCTGGCCGCTCTGGGTATTACCGCGATTGAACTGATGCCGCTGGCGCAATTTCCCGGCGAGCGCAATTGGGGTTACGACGGCGTTCTGCTCTATGCGCCGCAAGCGTCATACGGCACGCCGGACCAACTCAAACATTTGATCGACACGGCGCACGGCCTCGGGCTGGCGGTGATTCTCGACGTGGTTTACAACCATTTCGGCCCGGACGGCAATTACCTGCACCGCTACGCCAAAGGCTTCTTTCGCGAAGACAAACACACGCCTTGGGGCGCCGGGATCGATTTTCGCCGTCGCGAGGTGCGCGAGTTCTTCATCGAAAATGCGCTGATGTGGCTGCTGGAATATCGCTTCGACGGTCTGCGCCTGGATGCCGTCCACGCTATCGGCGACTCGGATTTTCTCAGCGAAATGGCGCAGCGCATTCGTCAGCAGATCGACCCGACGCGGCATGTCTGGCTGACCCTGGAAAACGAGCTGAATCAGTCCAGCCTGCTCGAAACCGACTACGACGCGCAGTGGAATGACGATGGCCACAACGCCCTGCACGTGCTGTTGACCGGTGAAACCGACGCTTACTATGCCGACTATGCGATGCAACCGACCGAGCAATTGGTGCGTTGCCTGAGCCAAGGCTTCGTCTTTCAGGGCCACATCACCCGTCACGGCGAGCCGCGCGGGGAGCCCAGCGAGCATCTGCCATCGACGGCGTTCGTGCTGTTTTTGCAGAACCACGACCAGATCGGCAATCGCGCCTTTGGTGAACGTCTGCACCACCTCGCCGACCCTCGCGCGCTGCAGGCCGCCACGGTGTTGCTACTGTTGTCGCCGATGATTCCGCTGATGTTCATGGGTGACGAGTTTGCCGCCGAGCAGCCGTTCCTGTTTTTCACCAGCCACCACGGTGAACTGGCGAAACTGGTGCGGGAAGGACGGCGCAACGAGTTCGCCGCGTTCAGCGCCTTTACCGATCCGCACAAGCGCGAGCAGATTCCCGATCCGAATGCTGAACAGACCTTTGACGACTCCAAGCCTCAACTCGTCGGCAATGGCACCGAACCGCAGCAACAAATGCTCGCGCTGTATCAGCAACTGTTGCAGCTGCGCCATCAATACATCATCCCGCATCTGTCCGGAACCCAGGCGCTTGGCGCGCACATGCTCGGTTATGGCGCGGTCAGTGCGCGCTGGCGTCTGGGCGATGGCAGCGAGCTGCGAATTGACCTGAACCTCAGTGATACGCCAGTGGTCAACCCTGCACAGACCAACACGACGTGGCTATGTCAACAGCCGCCCGCCGTTGCCCTGTCGGATCCGGGCCTGCTGCCCGCGTATTGCGCGCTCGTCAGCCTCACAGCCGCAACCCCTACGCAACTTTTGGATGGAGAGCGCCTATGAGCGATGCGCAACTGGAAATACTCGCCAGCCGAGCCGGCCTCGCCGTCGACTGGATCGACGCCAACGGGCGTCAGCAAAAAGTCGCCCCAGCGGTGCTGCGCAATGTTCTTATCGGACTCGGACACCCGGCCAGCACCGCGCAGGAAATCGATGCCAGCCTGCTCGAGTTGCAAGCCGTTCAACAAGACCGCCATTTGCCGCCGCTGTTGACTGCCGATGTCGGCGTCGGCGTTGACCTCGGCCGCTATTTCGCCCCGGAAACACCCTGCGAAATTCACTGCGAAGACGGCTCGCGTCTGAACCTCAAACTCGATTCCGAAGCGGTACTGCCGGGGCTGATTCCTGTCGGCTATCAACACGTGCAGATCGCTGACCAGTCTTTCACCCTCGCCGTGGCGCCAGAGCGCTGCTTCAGCGTCGGCGATGCCGTCGACAATCCGATCCCCCGCGCCTGGGGCCTGAGCGCGCAGTTGTATTCCCTGCGCCGCCCCGGCGACGGCGGTTTCGGTGATACGCAGGCGCTGGAAGAGCTGGTGCGCGTGGCCGGTGAACGTGGCGCCGATGCAGTGGCGATCAGTCCGCTGCACGCGATGTTCAGTGCCGACAATGGGCGTTACAGCCCGTATTCGCCGTCCAGTCGCCTGTTCCTGAATTCTTTGTACGCCGCCCCGGGCGCGATTCTTGGCGAACGGGCCTTGCGGGATGCGATTGATGCAGCAGGCCTGGCCGGCCAATTCGCGCAACTTGAAGATCTCAAGCTGATCGATTGGCCGAGCGCCGCCGCGGCTAAACAAAAACTGCTGCAAGCCTTGTACGACGGCTTCGTCGCTGGCGACCACCCGCTGCACCCCGATTTCGCCAGTTTCCGCCACGCCGGTGGCGAAGCGCTGGAAAACCACTGTCGCTTCGAAGCCATTCAGGAAATGCGCGCCGCACGCGGGGAAGACCTCGACTGGCGCCAATGGCCGGAGCACTGGCACGACCCGCGCGGTGCCGCGCTTGAAGCGTTCGCCGAAGAATATGCCGAGCGCATCGGTTATTTCGCGTTTTGCCAATGGCTGATACACCGCTGCCTGGAACGCGCGCAAACCGCGGCGCGCAGTGCCGGCATGAGCATTGGCCTGATTGCCGATCTCGCCGTGGGCGCGGATGGCGCGGGCAGCCAGGCCTGGAGTTTTCAGGACGAGTTGCTCGCCTCGCTGACCGTCGGCGCGCCACCAGACATTCTCAACCGTACCGGGCAAGGCTGGGGCATTTCTGCGTTCTCGCCGGAAGGTCTGATCCGCAACGGCTTCCGGGCCTTCATCGATATGCTGCGAGCGAATTTCGCCCATGCCGGCGGGTTGCGCATTGACCATGTCATGGGCCTGCAACGGCTGTGGGTGATTCCCAACGGCGCGGCGCCCGCCGATGGCGCCTATCTGTATTACCCGTTTGATGACCTGTTGCGTCTGCTGACCCTCGAATCCCACCGCCATCAGGCCATCGTCCTCGGCGAAGACTTGGGCACCGTGCCTGAGGGCCTGCGTGAAAAGCTCGCGGCTCGCGCAATCCTCGGTATGCGCGTGCTGTTGTTCGAACAGGACAACACTCATTTCAAACCGATTCTCGATTGGCCGGACAATGCGCTGGCCACCACCAGCACCCATGACTTGCCGACGTTGAACGGCTGGTGGCACGGGCGGGACATCGACTGGAACGCGCGATTGGGTTTCGTCGATCCCAACGGTGAAATCGACTGGCGGCATCATCGTCAACGCGAGCGCGAAGGTTTGCGCAGCGCCTTGAGTCAAGACCCGCAGAACTTTCGCGAGGAATCCCACGAAGCCGATCAGGTGGTCGACGCAGCCGTGCGTTTCCTCGGCCACACCCGCGCGCCGCTGGTATTGCTGCCGCTGGAAGATGCCTTGGGCATCAACGAACAAGCCAACCTGCCCGGCACCATTGATACCCATCCGAACTGGTCGCGCCGCTTGCCCGGCACCAGCGAAGCCCTGCTCGACAACGTCGATGCGGCGCGACGCCTGGAACTGCTCGCCTGCGCGCGACTTCAGGCTACCGAGCGTGACCAATGAATCAAATGCTTATCCAGCCTCTGCGCGCGACCTTGCGCCTGCAATTCCATAAAGGTTTCACCCTCGAACAAGCGGTACCGCTGGTGCCGTATTTCGCCAGCCTCGGCATCAGTCATATCTACGCATCGCCATTGTTGGCGGCGCGGGCCGGTTCCATGCACGGCTACGACGTGGTCGACCCGACGCGGGTTAACCCGGAACTGGGGGGCGAGCCCGCCCTGCGCCATCTGGTCAGCACCCTGCGCGAACATGGCATGGGCCTGATCCTCGACATCGTGTCCAACCACATGGCGGTCGGTGGCAGTGACAATCCATGGTGGCTGGACCTGCTGGAATGGGGACGACTGAGTCCCTACGGCGAGTTCTTCGACATTCAATGGCACTCCCCCGACCCGTTGATGGAAGGCCAATTGCTGTTGCCGTTTCTGGGCAGCGATTATGGTGTGGCGTTGCAGGAAGGCACGCTGAAACTGCAATTTGATGCGCAGGCAGGCCGCTTCTACGTCGAGCACTACGATCATCATTTTCCGATCTGCCCCAACGACTACGGCGAGTTGCTCAAGGCCGAGCCAGCGCTGAAAGCCTTGGCTGACCGTTTTAGCGCGTTGAGCTATCAAACCGATGCCCATTCGCTGGCCATGCCGCTGAAAGCGGAATTGCAGCAAGTGGCGCGCGACCCGCAGATGCTCGAAGCGATTCATCGCAACCTGTCGGCTTACGATTCGACCCAGGAAGACGGCTTTCACAACTTGCATCAGTTACTCGAACGCCAAAGCTACCGCCTCGCCAGTTGGCGCACGGCGGCGGACGACATCAACTGGCGACGCTTCTTCGACATCAACGAACTGGGCGGTCTGCGCGTCGAGCGTCCGGCCGTGTTCGAGGCGACCCACGGCAAGATTTTCGAACTGGTCGCTGAAGGCCTGATCGATGGTTTGCGCATCGATCACATTGACGGTCTTGCCGACCCGCGCGGCTATTGCCGCAAGTTGCGTCGGCGCGTCGACCTGCTGGCGCCAGGCAGGCATTTGCCGATCTATGTCGAGAAAATTCTCGGGGCCGGCGAAACCCTGCATCGCGACTGGTCGGTGGACGGCACTACCGGTTATGAATTCATGAACCAACTGTCGCTGCTGCAACACGACCCGGACGGCGAACATGTACTCGGCGAACTCTGGCAACGGCGTACCGAGCGCCCGGCGGCGTTTATCGAAGAGGCGCAACTGGCGCGTCAGCAAATCCTCAACGGTTCGCTGGCCAGCGATTGCGAAAGCGTCGCCCACGCGCTGTTGCAGGTGGCGCGCGACGACCTGATGACCCGCGACCTGACCCTTGGCGCTATCCGCCGGGTCTTGCAGGCATTGATCGTGCACTTCCCGGTTTATCGCACGTATATCAGCGCGATGGGCCGTTCGGCGCAGGATGAGGCGTTTTTCCAGCAGGCCATGGACGGAGCCCGGCAAACCCTCGGCGAATTCGACTGGCCGGTGCTCGATCACGTCGCCGCCTGGCTCGGCGGTACGCCTTGGCGGCGCAAACCGCGTGGACGCTCACGCAAGATCCTCAAGCATGCCTGCGTGCGTTTTCAGCAACTGACCTCCCCGGCTGCCGCGAAAGCGGTGGAAGACACGGCGCTGTATCGCTCGGCGGTTTTGCTGTCGCGCAACGATGTCGGCTACAACACCGAGCAATTCAGCGCACCGCTCAGCGATTTCCATGAAGTCACTCAACGGCGCTTTGCCGAGTTCCCGGACAATCTGCTCGCCACCGCCACCCATGACCACAAACGTGGCGAAGACACCCGCGCGCGGCTCGCGGTGCTCAGTGAGCGAAGCCACTGGTACGCCGAGCAGATCGAACTGTGGCGCGCCCTCGCCCGGCCGGTGCGCAGCGACGATCAATTGCCGTCGACCGGCGATGAGCTGATTCTCTACCAGGTATTGATCGGCAGTTGGCCGCTGGATTTGCGCGATGACGATCAGGCCGGGTTCGCCGACTACGCCAAGCGCATCTGGCAATGGCAACAGAAAGCCCTGCGCGAGGCGAAACTGCAAAGCAGCTGGAGTGCCCCCAACGACGCCTATGAAAACGCCGCGCAGTCATTCACGGAGAAACTGCTGACTGGCGACGAGGGCGAACTGCTGCGTGCCGCGTTGAGCAAGACAGCCAACAGCATCGCCGCTGCCGGCGCGCTTAACAGTCTGGCGCAAACCTTGCTGCGCATGACCGTGCCTGGCGTGCCGGATCTGTATCAGGGCAATGAGTTCTGGGATTTCAGTCTGGTCGATCCGGACAATCGCCGGCCGGTGGATTACACCGCCCGCGAGCAAGCCCTGCAACAAGCTTTGCCGGTTGCACAACTGCTGGCGGACTGGCGTGACGGACGCATCAAGCAAGCGTTGATCGCCTCCGTGCTCAACCTGCGCGTCGAACATGCCGAGCTGTTTCGCCGGGGCACCTATCAGCCGCTGGAGGTATTGGGCAGTCAGGCGCACAACGTGCTTGCGTTCGCGCGCGAACTTGAAGGCAAACGAGCCATCGTGATCGTGCCGGTGCGTTGCGCCAACCTGCTGGAAAACAGTGCTGTGCCGCAGGTCGATGCCTTGCGCTGGGGCGATACGCGGGTGGTTTTACCGTTTGCCGACTCTGACACAAACCTGAAGGGACTTTTTGCCAGCGCCGCAGTCACAAAAGGCAGGGAGCTGCAAGTCAGCGAGGCGCTGGGGGATGTCCCGGTCAATCTCTTTATCCAACACTTAACGTAAGCATGAGTTCAGTTCAGGAGCACTGCGATGAGCACCGACGATAAACGCATTCGCGAATTCGCCTATCAGATCTGGGAGTCCGAAGGGCAGCCGGAGGGCCAGGAAGCCCGTCATTGGGAGATGGCACGCAAACTGGCTGAAGCTGAAGCACTGGCGCCGAAGAAGCCGCCCAAGGCTGCTGGCAGTAAAGCCGCAGGCAAGAGCGCCCCGGCGAAAACTGCCGGCGACAAAGGCGTAGACAGCAAGCCCCCGGCCGCCGTCAAAGCGAAACCGGCTGCCAAGGCCAAGCCAGGCGTGACACCGAAGGTCGTTCCGCCGGGTGAAAAAGCCCCCGAGAAAAAGCCTAGAGCGCCGCGAAAGCCTTCGGCAATCTGACTCAACCTCGATTATTGAACTGAACAACCGGGTGGCGGACTTGCTCGCCACCAAGGGTGCACTCGCCCTGAAGAAACACCTCAACCCCTGTAGGAGTGAGCCTGCTCGCGATTGCCGTCTGCCAGTCTAGATTAATGTCGATTGACGGACCGCTATCGCGAGCAGGCTCACTCCTACAGGGGATTTGTACTCACCCAGAATTTCCGAGTTTTGCAGGAGCAATCATGACCCGTCCAAAAAAAGCCGAGCCCGCCGCCGCGCACGCTGAACCGTCGAGAATCCGCGAGGGCCTGCCCTTCCCGCTCGGTGCGACCTGGGATGGTCTGGGGGTAAACTTTGCGCTGTTTTCCGCCAACGCGACCAAGGTCGAACTGTGCATTTTCGATGACACCGGCGAAGTCGAGCTCGAACGCATCGAGCTGCCGGAGTACACCGACGAGATCTACCACGGCTATCTGCCTGACGCGCATCCGGGCCTGATCTACGGCTACCGCGTCTACGGTCCTTACGACCCGGCCAACGGCCACCGTTTCAACCACAACAAATTGCTTATCGACCCGTACGCGAAGCAACTGGTCGGTGAACTGAAATGGTCTGAAGCGCTGTTCGGCTATACCATCGGCCACCCTGACGCCGACCTCAGTTTCGATGAACGCGACAGCGCGCCCTTCGTGCCCAAATGCAAAGTCATCGACCCTGCGCACACTTGGGGCAACGACCAACGTGTCAGCGTGCCTTGGGACAAGACGATCATTTACGAAACCCACGTGCGCGGCATCAGCATGCGGCACCCCTCTGTACCGGACAACGTGCGCGGCACCTTCGCGGGTCTGATGAATGACGATGTGCTCAAACACATTCGCAGTGTCGGCGTTTCCACGGTCGAGCTGTTGCCAATCCACGCCTTCGTCAATGACCAGCACTTGCTGCAAAAAGGCATGACCAATTATTGGGGTTACAACAGCATCGCGTTCTTTGCCCCCGATCCGCGCTACCTGGCCAGCGGCAAGATCGCCGAGTTCAAGGAGATGGTTGCGCACCTGCACGACGCCAATCTCGAAGTGATTCTCGACGTGGTCTACAACCACACCGCCGAAGGCAACGAGCAAGGCCCGACCCTGTCGATGCGCGGCATCGACAACGCCTCGTACTATCGCCTGATGCCCGACGACAAGCGCTATTACATCAACGATTCCGGCACCGGCAACACGCTGGACCTGAGTCATCCGTGCGTGCTGCAAATGGTCACGGATTCGCTGCGTTACTGGGCGACTGAAATGCACGTCGACGGCTTCCGCTTCGACCTGGCAACCATTCTCGGCCGTTATCACGACGGTTTTGACGAGCGTCACAGCTTCCTCGTCGCCTGCCGTCAGGATCCGGTGCTGCGTCAGGTGAAAATGATTGCCGAGCCTTGGGACTGCGGCCCCGGTGGCTATCAGGTCGGTCACTTCCCGCCGGGCTGGGTCGAGTGGAACGACAAGTTCCGCGACACCGTGCGCGCCTTCTGGAAAGGTGACGACGGTCAGGTTGCCGACTTCGCCAGCCGCATGACCGCCTCCGGTGAAATGTTCAATCAGCGTGGGCGTCGGCCGTATTCGTCGGTGAACTTCATCACCGCCCACGACGGTTTCACCCTCAACGATCTAGTCTCGTACAACGACAAGCACAACGAAGCCAACGACGAGAACAATCAGGACGGCAGCAACAACAACCTGTCGTGGAACCACGGCGTCGAAGGCCCGACCGACGACCCTGAAATCAACGCTCTGCGCCATCGGCAGATGCGCAATTTCTTCGCCACACTGCTGCTTGCCCAGGGCACACCGATGATCGTCGCAGGTGATGAATTCGCCCGCACCCAGGACGGCAACAACAACGCCTATTGCCAGGACAGTGAGATCGGTTGGGTCAACTGGGACCTGAGCGAAGACGGCAAGGCGTTGCTGAAATTCGTAAAACGCCTGATCAAGTTGCGTCTGGCCTATCCGATTCTGCGCCGTGGACGTTTCCTGGTCGGCGAGTACAACGAAGACATCGGCGTGAAAGACGTAACCTGGCTGGCACCGGATGCCACCGAGATGACCACCGAACATTGGCATGACGCCAACAACCGGTGCCTGGGCATGTTGCTCGATGGCCGCGCGCAAGAAACCGGGATCCGGCGCAAGGGCGGCGATGCGACGTTGCTGCTGGTGGTCAACGCGCATCACGACATCGTCAACTTCACCTTGCCGGAAGTACCGGATGGCGGCTTCTGGACGTGCATGATCGACACCAATCAGCCTGCCATTCGCGGTCAGGAGCGTTTCGAGTTCGGTCACGAATACTCGGTCACCGGGCGTTCGCTGTTGCTGTTCGAACTGCAGCGCGACGAAGAAGAATGATATGGACCTGCACAGTTATCTGGTCCGGTGCAAGCCGGACTATCCAGATACCGCAGCCCTCGGCCAATGCCTGCGAGCATTGGTCGAGGCAGGGCTGGATCGCTTGCCGCAACCGGGCAGCGGACGCACGCTGGAGCGCTTTCAACGACTGGCTGAGGTCGGCGGGCACCACCTCGGCTTATGCAAATTTTACGAGGGCCACACCGACGCTTTGGCGATCATCGAGCAACTCGGTGGCACGCCAACGCCCGGCAGCACTTGGGGAATGTGGGCGGCCGAACCGCCGCACGCGCGGGTCAGCCTGACGCCGAACGGGCACATGGTCGCGCTCAATGGGCGCAAAGCGTGGTGCTCCGGCGCCGCCGTGCTGAGCCACGCGTTACTCACCGCGTGGGACGCCAACGATCAGCAGCAACTGGTCGCTGTGGCGCTCGATCAACCCGGCGTGACCGTCACCGATCAAGGCTGGCAAGCCGTCGGCATGAGCGCCACTGGCAGCGTCGAAGTGCTGTTCGACAATGCCGAAGGGCAAGCCATCGGCAATCCCGGCGATTACCTCCAGCGGCCGGGCTTCTGGCAAGGCGGAATCGGCATCGCCGCATGTTGGTATGGTGCCGCACAGCAAATCGCCACGCCGCTGCGCAAGCACTGCGCGCAACGCGAAGAACCTCACGCCCTCGCGCATCTCGGTGCAGTCGATGCGGCCTTGCAAGCGGCGGCCGATGTGTTGCGTTTCAGCGCGTTGCACATTGATGCGCACCCGGATCAGGCTGCGCAATTGCTCGCTCGCCGCGCCCGCGCGGTTGTCGAGCAATCCGCCGAGCAGGTCATGCGCGAAGTCGGTCGCGCGTTGGGTGCCGCGCCCTTTTGCAAGGATCGGCACTTTGCCCGGCTGAGCGCCGATCTGCCGGTGTTTCTGCGCCAGAGTCATGCCGAGCGCGATCTCGCGGCCCTCGGTCTGAGTGTCGCCTGTCAGCCTGACGAGGTCTGGGCACTATGAAAGCCAATCCGATCGTTGGCCAGGGCACCTCGCTGCATCAATGGCAAGGCTCTCGGCTGCTGGCGCAAGTGGCAAGCATCGACATCCTTACGCTGGTACCGCCAAGTGCGCGTGCGGTAATTATTGCGCCGCACCCGGATGATGAAATTCTCGGCTGCGGTGGTTTGCTGCAATTGCTCGCCGCCGCCGGGCGCCCGATGTTACTGATATCAGTGACTGACGGCAGCGCCAGCCACCCCGGCTCTGAACGCTGGCCTGTGGAGCGCCTGACCATCGTCCGACCACAGGAGTCCGCTGAAGCGCTGCGGCGTCTCGGCCTGCCGATGAACAGCCTGAAATGGCTGCGCGGCGGGTTCACCGACACCCGGGTAGCCACGCAGGAAGATTCACTTTGCACATTCATCGAAACGCATCTGCATCCCGGCGACGTGGTGTTCACCACTTGGCGCGAAGACGGCCACAGTGATCACGAAGCCGTTGGCCGCGCCAGTGCCGAAGCGGCGCGGCGCGTCGGTGCAATCTGTCATGAACTGCCGGTCTGGACGTGGCACTGGGCAACACCCGAAGATGCCGTCGTGCCGTGGGATCGCGCGCGCAAGATTCTCCTGTCGCCTGCGCAAGTCGCCCGCAAACGTCATGCGGTGCATGCCTTCGCCAGTCAGCTGGAAGGCGATCCGGACGCCGGGCTCGCGCCAGTGCTCGCGCCTTATGTGATCGATCGCCTGCTGCAACCTTTCGAAGTGGTATTTCTATGAGTGTCGATGATCGATATTTCGACGGCCTGTTCGCCGGCAATGACGACCCTTGGGCCTTCCGGCAGCGCTGGTACGAGCAACGCAAGCGCGCCATCACCCTCGCCGCCCTGCCCCGTACACGCTACCGAGCGATCTTCGAGGCCGGTTGCGCCAACGGCGAGCTGAGCGCTGAACTCGCGCCTCGCTGCGATCGTCTGCTGTGTTGCGACACCGCCTCGGCGGCGGTGAGTCTGGCGCGCACCCGCTTGAGCCTGTTTGATCATGCCGAAGTGCGCCAAAGTCGCTTGCCGGGCGACTGGCCGGAAGAAAAATTCGACCTGATTGTATTTAGCGAGATCGGCTACTACCTCGATGGCGATGATCTGACAGACATGATCCATCGAGCCAGCCAAAGCCTGAGTGCGGACGGGCAGTTGCTCGCCTGTCACTGGCGTCCGCCTATCGAGGGCTGCCCACTGAATGCGCGCCAAGTGCATGATCTGATTCATGAAAAACTGGCCTTGCCGCGCCTGGTATTGCACCAGGAAGCGGATTTCATCCTTGAACTGTGGAGCCGCGAGCCGCGCTCAGTAGCCGCGCTGGAGGGTTTGCGCTGATCGGCATTGCGCACAATGTGACGCCGTTGGAACAAATAAATACCGATCAGACTGATGAGTGACGCGACGAATCGCGAGTCTTGGGCAATACTCTTGCTCGCGGCAATCCAGGGGTTGGAGCGCTGCACAACTGCTATCAATCCGCCTTCACGGATCATGCACAGCCTCTGCGGCGCATGGCTGAGGGCAAGCCACAACAAGGACGTCACACCTATGAAACCGTCATCTCTGGGCGACAGCAGCCTACCGGCGCAAATCTGGAACAGCGCCGCACAAATCGATCGCATACCTGTCATCAACACACGCAGCCTGATGCCTGACGGCGCGCGTGCGGTGGTGATCGCGCCACATCCCGGCGATGAAGTCGTGACCTGCGGCGGTCTGCTGCAATTGCTCTCCGGCCTCGGCCATCCGCTGCTGTTGTTATCGATCACCGACGGCAGTGCCAGTCATCCGGGTTCGCGACAATGGTCGGAAAAACGCCTGAGCGTGTTCCGCCCACAGGAAAGCGTCGAGGCCCTGCGTCGCCTCGGCTTGCCGATGCACAGCCTGAAATGGGTGCGCGGCGGGTTTACCGATGCCGCGCTGAGCGAAGAGCAAACCCAGGTCACCGAATTCATCAGCCGTTACCTACGTCCGGGCGACGTGGTGTTCAGCACCTGGCGCGGTGATGGCATTGATGACCACGAAGCCGTTGGCCGCGCCAGCGCGGAAGCGGCCGAGCGGGTCGGCGCGACTTTTCACGACGTGCCGGTCTGGGCGTGGCACTGGCCGGAGCGCGAACAGGTGTTGATCCCTTGGGACCGCGCGCGCAAATTGCGTCTCGACACCTGGACCGTCGCCCGCAAAAGCCACGCCACCCACGCCTACGCCAGCCAGCTCAACGGCGATCCGGCCATCGGTATCGCGCCGATGTTGCCGCGGGTGCTGTTGGAACGAATGCGCCTGCCCTACGAAATCGTCTTCGTGTAGGAGCTGTAGAGTGCAACGAGGCTGCGATCTTTTGATCTTCGTTTCCATAAACAGATCGCAACCTCGCTGGACTCGACAGCTCCTGTGGTTTGGATGGCTGGCTGATTCGCAAGGAACTGACGCGGCTTGGCATCAGTCGCATGAGTAGGCCATCCAGGATTCAGGAGTGAACGTGTCCACCGACCCCGAACGCCACATAGACGACGCGCCCGTCATTCATCGCCTGCGCGTGTTGACGGTCAATACGCACAAGGGTTTCACGGCGCTAAACCGGCGTTTCATCCTTCCGGAATTGCGTGAAGCCGTGCGTAGCACATCGGCGGATCTGGTGTTTTTGCAAGAAGTGGTGGGCGAGCACGAGCGCCATTCCACGCGCTACAACGATTGGCCGCAGACGTCGCAATATGAATTTCTGGCGGACAGCATGTGGAGCGATTTCGCCTACGGACGCAACGCGGTGTATCCCGACGGACATCACGGCAATGCGCTGCTGTCGAAATACCCGATTCGTGAATTCCGCAACCTCGACGTATCTATCACCGGCCCCGAGCGCCGCGGCCTGCTGCATTGTGTGCTGGACGTGCCGGGGCATGCGGAGGTGCACGCCATCTGTGTGCATTTGAGTTTGCTGGAGAGCCATCGCCAATTGCAGTTGCAGTTGTTGTGTCAGTTGCTTGAGTCCCTGCCCGAGGACGCGCCGGTGATCATCGCCGGCGACTTCAATGACTGGCAGTTGCAGGGCAACGCCGCCCTCGCCCGGCGTGCTTACTTGCATGAAGCATTTGAACGTCATCACGGTCGCCCGGCGAAGACCTATCCGGCGCGCTTCCCGCTGCTGCGCCTGGACCGAATCTACCTGCGTAACGCCAGCAGTCATGACCCGCGGATCCTTGGCAACAAGCCATGGACGCATCTATCAGATCACTTGCCGTTAGCGGTCGAAGTGCATCTGTAGCCCAACAAACGACAGCCATTGCCTGGCTTCATCCGCTCGCTACTGCGGCTACGGCTGCTAGTCAGGTGACCTTCTGTCGGCAATAAAACAGCTCTAAAACACGGCTTGCACGGTCATTTCCCACACAAACAATCACTTAGTTATGTGCAGAAAAACAAACGCTTGCATAGCGCAATTCGCCACTACCGCTCATCGTTCAATTTCTTGACGGACGCCCGCGACTCTTCTTATCTCTACCTTACTACCCCCGGAATCACTGTCCGGGGCGAGCCTTCGGACACTCGCGCAATCGAGCGGCCACGGTTCGCCCCGCTCCATTCGGTCGCCCCTCGTTCGGGGTAGGAGAGACGCCATAAAGAGAAGAAGCACGCGCTTGCAAGGTAGCCCGCCATGAAAACCTCACTCACGCCACACGAGATCAAAATCACATTTTGCACAGTGTCGAGCTCTCTCTTGCTGTGCTCATCCATGGAGGCGCAGGCAGGTGCTGCGACGGATGAAACCGCTACGTGGTATCGCGCGGACGTTCCGGTCATGACCTTGCCGGCCACCGTCATCACGCCAGACCCGCAACCGTTCAGCCCCGGGCCGAACCTGCGCGGTGCCACGCTCACGACCGAAGCCATCGCGCCCAATGCCTGGGACCAGCTCTACGGCGCAAGCGCCCGCCAGGCGCAGACCGATGTGCTGACCTCAGGTTTCGCCGCACCCGCCACCGGCGACTTCAAAGGCCCGGCGGTGCTGACGTTGCGAACCGACAGCCACACGCAGACGATCGGCCTGATTGGCGGTGCCAACCAGATTCATGCCAACGGTAACGGCCCGCTCACCCGCCGCGCGCTGGGAGACCCAGGAAGCGAAACCCTCAATCTGCAAGGCCAGAGCCTCGGCGCTTATTACAGCTTGACCGGCGCCCGAGGCTGGTACGTCGACCTGTCGGCCAGCGGCGGTCGGGTCAGTGGGTTCAGGCGCAACGAACAAGGCGCCCGGCAAACAGCCGAAGGCAGCGCAATGACTCTGTCCGTCGAAGGCGGATTTCCAATTGGCTTGAGTGAGCACTGGGTGGTCGAGCCCCAGGCGCATGGGTGGTCGAGCCCCAGGCGCAACTGATCAATCAGCGCATCAGCCTGGACACACCGTATGCCAGCGGCGCAAATGCCTCGTCGTCGGATCTGACCGCGTGGAGCGGCCGCGTCGGCGCGCGTTTTAAGGGCAGTTACGATCTCAATGGCTTGCCGGTCGAACCCTACGTACGCACCAACCTCTGTCATACGGTGTATACGGGCAACACGGTGACACTGGATCAAGTCGACAAAATCAGCAGCAGCCGCAAGTCATCGACCGTGGAGCTGGGCTTGGGCCTGGTGGCGCGAGTCACGCCGGTGGTGAGTCTGTATGTGAGTGCCGATTACAGCAGCGACGTCGATGACAATGATCTTAACGGCATCATTGGCAGTCTTGGCGTGCGGATGCGCTGGTGAGGCCCTCATCGCCAGCAGGGCTGGCTCCCACAAGATTTTCCAGGTAGCAAAAAGCCCGAACACGGCGCGCATACTGTAGGAGCCGTCGAGTGAAACGAGGCTGCGATCTTTTGATTTTCAACGGTCAAAAGATCGCAGCGTGCCGCAGCTCCTACAGCAGCTTGGGTTGGCCACAAACGTTGTGAACGACCCGCTTACTCTGTGGGAGCTAGCCCTGCTGGCGATTGCAAGCGACGCGGTTTGCGATCAACCCTCCGGTTTCAGGATCAACACCGCCAGCGGCGGCAAATTCAGTTCCAGCGACAATGGCTGGCCATGGCTCGGCACTTCTTCGGTAAATGCCCCGCCACCGTTGCCGTAATTGGAACCGGCATACGTGTCGGCATCGCTGTTGAGCAGCTCGGTCCACCGCCCGGAAAACGGCACACCAACCCGATACGCCTGACGCGGCACGGGTGTGAAGTTGGCCACCACCAACACCGGTTTGCCCTCCTTGCTCCAGCGCAGCCACGCATACACGCTGTTGATCGCATCGTCACCAATCAACCACTGGAAGCCCTGCGGCGCATCATCCTGATCGTGCAGCGCCGGCTCTTCGCGATATAGCCGGTTGAGGTCGCCGATAAGTTTCTGGACGCCTTTGTGCTCGGAATACTGCAGCAGATACCAATCCAGTTGCTGGTCGTGATTCCACTCGCGCCACTGCCCGAACTCGCAGCCCATGAACAACAACTTCTTGCCCGGATGCGTCCACATGAAACTCAGGTAAGCGCGCAGGTTGGCAAATTTCTGCCAGCGATCACCGGGCATCTTGTCGATCAGCGAGTGCTTGCCGTGCACCACTTCGTCGTGGGAGATCGGCAAAATGAAGCGCTCTGACCAGGCGTACACCAGACCAAAGCTCAACTCGTTGTGATGATGGGCGCGGTACACCGGATCCTGCTGAATGTAATGCAGCGAATCATGCATCCAGCCCATGTTCCACTTGTAGGCAAAGCCGAGCCCGCCTTGCTGCGTGCTTTGACTGACGCCCGGCCACGCCGTCGACTCTTCGGCGATCACCAGAGCGCCCGGCGCTTCCAGTGCCACCACGTCGTTCAGATGACGGAGGAAATCGATGGCTTCCAGATTCTCGCGCCCGCCATGGCGATTCGGCACCCACTCGCCGGCCTTGCGCGAATAGTCGCGGTACAACATCGACGCCACGGCATCGACGCGCAGCCCGTCAATATGGAAATGCTTCAACCAGTGCAGCCCGGACGCCAGCATGTAACCGTGCACTTCGGTGCGGCCAAGGTTGTAAATCAGCGTGTCCCAGTCCTGGTGGAAACCTTCAAGCGGGTTGCCGTATTCATACAGCGCGGTGCCGTCGAACTGGGCCATACCGTGGGCGTCGGTGGGGAAATGCGCCGGTACCCAGTCGAGGATCACACCGATTTCTGCGCGGTGGCAGGCGTTGACGAACTCGGCAAATTGATCCGGCGTGCCATAGCGCGCGCTCGGTGCGAACTGCGAGAGCAACTGATAGCCCCAGGAACCGCCGAACGGATGCTCCATGATCGGCATCAGCTCGATATGGGTAAAGCCCAGTTCCTTGACGTAGGGAATGAGTCGCTCAGCCAGCTCCGGCCACGTGTATTGACGGGCGACTTCACCGAGATCATCCAGTTCGCATTGCCAGGAGCCGGCGTGCAGCTCATAAATCGACAGCGGCGCCGCGTGCTTTTGCCGCTCCTGGCGGCTGTTCATCCAGTCCTCATCCTGCCAATCGATCTGCAGTGGCGAGGCGACTTTCGACGCGGTGTCCGGCGGCAAACTGGTTGCCAGCGCCATCGGGTCAGCCTTGAGCGGCAGAATCCCGTGAGCGCCGAGGATTTCATATTTGTACAACTCGCCCGCTTGCAGACGCGGGATGAACAACTCCCAGACGCCGGACGGATGACGCAAACGCATCGGGTGGCGACGGCCGTCCCAGACGTTGAAATCACCGACCACCGACACGCGCCGCGCATTCGGCGCCCACACGGCGAAGCGCACACCGTCAACGCCATCAACGGTTTTCAGTTGCGCCCCCAGGCACGCACTGAGGTCGCGGTGGTTGCCCTCGGCGAACAGATACAAGTCCATCTCGCCGAGCAATTGGCCAAAGCTGTACGGATCTTCCGCCACCTGCTCGCCACCGGCCCATCGGTTGCGCAGCAAATAAGGCCGCGCCTGCTCGAAATGGCCGACAAACAGCCCCGGTGTCGACGCCTGCTCCAGCGCCCCGAGTTCTTCGCCGCTGTCCTTGTCCAGCACCACGACGCTCAACGCGCCGGGCAGATATGCGCGAATGAATTGGCCACCGGCGCCATCACCGTGGGGGCCGAGAATCGAAAACGGGTCGTGATGTTCGGCGCGTACCAGTGCGTCGATATCCTTCGCCGCCGGCAACAATGCCTCTTTAAGCGGACCCTGTTCCTTGTTCGAGAAACTCATGACTACTCTCCACCAAGATCGGAAAAGGGTTTAAGCCCTGTCAATAACCCATAAAAACCGTGCAACGGCACGGGCAGCCACGTTGGGCGATTTTCGGCTTCATAGGCCACTTCATAGGCCGCCTTCTCCAGACCGAACAATGCCAGAGCAGCGTCGGCCCCTTCAGGATCCTGCCAAGCATGATCCAGATTAGCTGCTGCTTCGCGATATGCCTGTACAAATGCCTCACGGGCCTCACGCAGGTAGCGCTGCGCCACTTGCCGGCGCGCGGTTTCCGATTCGGCGCTGTGGTCGACGTTGTGCACATTGATCGTCATGGCCGCCGCATAATCGAACGAACGCAGTACGCCGCTGACGTCTTTGTACGGGCTGTGTTTGCCACGGCGCTCACTCAACGGCCGCGCCGGTTCGCCTTCGAAGTCGATCAGATAAGCGTCACCTTTGATCACCAGTACCTGACCCAGATGCAGGTCGCCGTGGACGCGAATACGCAGACCACCGACGGCTTTCTTCGCCAGATCCTGCACGTGGGCAAGAATGGTTTTTTTCTCATCGATCAGACGCTTGACCAGTTTCTGGTCGGCCGCGTTCAGTTCACCCTGATGTTGCTTGAGCAATTTGAGCGCGTGTTCAACCTGCTCCGCGACATCCCTGGCAGTGGCTTGCATATCCTTGGCGGTCGACGCTTGTGGCGCAAAATCGGCATTGTCGGTCGGCGCTGCGAGGATCTGATGCATTTCGCCGAGACGCTGGCCGAGCATGCCGGCAAAGTCCTTCAGCTCGCCCAGCGCGTTGTAATGCTGTTCCTGTTCGGACATGGCATCGGCAAGCTCATCGCGCAGCGCCCGTTCGAGGTTGTTCTGCGTCCACTCCCAAGCGTCGCCCTGATTGCTCAGATAACCCTGAGCGATCATCAGCAGATTGTCGTCGCCGTTGCCATCGCGGCGGATCACCGATCCGAGCAGCGGCGATATATTGGCAAACCCGGCCTCGGTCAGGTAAGCGCTCATCTCCAGTTCCGGGTGTACGCCGGAAGCGACTTTACGTATCAGCTTAAGCACCAGACTGTTGCCGATCACCACCGAGCTGTTGGATTGCTCGGCAGACAGGTAGCGCACGTCAGACTCGGCACCGAGGCCAAGTTTTTCCAGATGCGGCGTCTGTTCGAAGCGGATTTCACCTTCGGCCGATTCCAGCACAGTGTTGTTCTGCATGCCTTGCAACACCGCGCGAACAAAGGTTTCCAGGCTGAACGCGTCGGTAATCAGACCGACCTGACGCACGCGACGTACGCGGGACAGCGCCAATTGCTGTGGCAACGGCGGGCCGACGTGGTCTTCGGCGATGAAGCCGAACGGCAGCTGATAACGGCTGGTCTGGCCGCCACTGGTGACTTCGATTTCGCTGAGCAGCACCGGATGCTGGGCATCGCCGAAGCGCACGCCGTAGGCCAGATGCACCTTGTCGATGGCCGCGTCCTTGCCGGCGAACCAGCGGCGGTTTTGCAGCCAGCTCGGCAGAATGCTTTGCTCCAGCGTCGAGCGCGAAGGCGCTTCGAGGAGTTCTTCCATGCGTTTTTTCAGCACCAGCGTGGTGAAGTCCGGCAGGCTCTGCGCCGGTTCGACGTGCCAGCTCGGCATCTGGTTTTCCGCCGCCAGCGCGAACCAATAGAAGCCGTACGGCGCCAGAGTCAGGAGGAAATTCAACTGGCCAATCGGCGGGAACGCGTTACCACCCAGCATTTCCACCGGCACCATGCCGACGTAAGCCGAAAGATCCAGCTCGACCGCTTGCGCGCTCCGTGAGACGTTGGCCACGCACAAAATGATTTCATGCTTGCCATCGACATCGGTGTATTCGCGGGTGTAAGCCAGCACGCGACGGTTGGCCGGTGAAAGCATCTTCAGCGTGCCCCGGCCAAAAGCTTTCGACTGTTTGCGCACCGTGAGCAGGCGCCGGGTCCAGTTCAACAGCGAATGCGGATCGCCGGACTGGGTTTCGACGTTGACCGACTGATAGCCGTACTGCGCGTCCATGATCGGCGGCAGCACCAGGCTCGCCGGATCGGCGCGGGAAAAGCCGCCGTTGCGGTCGATCGACCATTGCATCGGGGTGCGCACGCCGTCGCGGTCACCGAGATAAATGTTGTCGCCCATGCCGATCTCGTCGCCGTAGTACAGGGTCGGCGTGCCGGGCATAGACAGCAGCAGACTGTTGAGCAATTCGATGCGGCGACGATCGCGCTCCATCAACGGCGCCAGGCGGCGACGGATGCCCAGGTTGATCCGCGCGCGGCGGTCCGCGGCGTAGTAATTCCACAGATAATCGCGCTCGCGGTCGGTGACCATCTCCAGCGTCAGCTCATCGTGGTTGCGCAGGAAAATCGCCCACTGGCAGTTGGCCGGAATCTCCGGGGTCTGGCGGAGAATATCGGTGATCGGGAAACGATCTTCCTGCGCCAACGCCATGTACATGCGCGGCATCAGCGGGAAGTGGAACGCCATGTGGCATTCGTCACCGTTGATGCCCGCGGCATCGGTGTCGCCAAAGTACAGTTGCGTGTCTTCCGGCCATTGGTTGGCCTCGGCAAGCAACATGCGATCAGGATAATTGGCATCGATTTCCGCACGGATCTGCTTGAGAACGTCGTGGGTTTCCGGGAGATTCTCGTTGTTGGTGCCGTCGCGCTCGATCAGGTATGGGATGGCGTCGAGACGCAGGCCGTCGATGCCCATGTCCAGCCAATAACGCATCACCGAGAGCACGGCTTTCATCACTTGCGGATTGTCGAAATTGAGGTCGGGCTGGTGCGAATAGAACCGGTGCCAGAAGTACTGGCCGGCAACCGGATCCCAGGTCCAGTTGGACTTTTCGGTGTCGAGGAAAATGATCCGCGTGCCGTCGTATTTCTGGTCGTCATCCGACCACACGTAGAAATCACGGGCGGCCGAGCCAGGCTTGGCTTTGCGCGCACGCTGGAACCACGGATGCTGATCGGAGGTGTGATTGATGACCAGCTCGGTGATCACTCGCAACCCGCGCTTGTGCGCCTCGGCAATGAAGCGTTTGGCATCGGCCATCGTCCCGTAATCGCTGTGCACGCCACGGTATTCGGCAATGTCGTAGCCGTCATCACGACGCGGCGATGGATAGAACGGCAATAGCCAGATGGTGTTGACGCCGAGGTCGGCGATGTAGTCGAGTTTAGCGATAAGCCCTGGAAAGTCGCCGATACCGTCATTGTTGGAGTCGAAAAACGATTTGACGTGAACCTGATAGATCACCGCATCCTTGTACCAGAGCGGGTCTTTGATGAAGGTGGCAGCCTTGGGTTTCTTCGCCATTTGAAACTCCTGAAAAAATTCGTGTCTGCACGCTGTACCGAAGTGTAGGAGCTGCCGAAGGCTGCGATCTTTTGATCAGGTTTTTGAAAAGCAGGATCAAAAGATCGCAGCCTTCGGCAGCTCCTACAGGGGTTTCGCGAGTGCTAACTGGCGGTGATTCGCCAAATCCCGAACGGCTGGTACGCCGGGTCTATGCGCATGAACTGATATTTGCCGTGCCAGTCCCAGCGGTGTCCGTTCATCAAGTCTTCGCCGTGCGTCGTCGCATCATCGGGCAAGCCCATTTCCCACAGCGGCAGTTCGAAATTCGCTTCCTGCACGTTATGTGGATCAAGGCTGACCGCGACAAGAATGAAGTTGCTGCCATCCGCGCTGCTTTTGCCGAAATACAGAATGTTGTCATTCCAGGCGTTGTAGACCTTCAGCCCAAGATGCGTGTGCAGCGCCGGGTTTTGCCGGCGGATACGGTTGAGCTGGGCGATCTCGGCAATGATGTTGCCGGGGGCGGTGAAATCCCGGACGCGGATCTCGTATTTCTCCGAATCGAGATATTCCTCTTTGCCCGGCACCGGCGCCGATTCACACAGCTCGAAACCGGAATACATGCCCCACAGGCCAGAGCCCATGGTCGCCAACGCCGCACGAATCAAAAATCCGGGACGGCCCGACTCGTGCAGAAAGGCCGGATTGATGTCCGGTGTGTTGACGAAAAAATTCGGCCGATAGCATTCGCGCCACGGTGACTGATTCAGCTCGGTGAAATAAGTGGCGAGTTCTGTTTTGGTGTTGCGCCAGGTGAAGTAGGTGTAACTCTGTGTGTAGCCGACCTTGCCCAGGCGGGCCATCATTGCTGGCGTGGTGAACGCTTCGGCGAGGAAAATCACTTCCGGATGCAGCGCGCGTACGTCGGCAATCAACCATTGCCAGAACGGCAGCGGCTTGGTGTGCGGATTGTCGACACGGAAAATCTTCACGCCTTCCTTGACCCAGCCGATGACAATGTCGCGCAACTCGACCCACAAACTCGGGATGGCATCCGGCGCATAAAAGTCGACGTTGACGATGTCCTGATATTTCTTCGGCGGGTTTTCCGCGTATTTGATCGTGCCGTCCGGGCGCCAGTTGAACCAGCCCGGATGCTGCTTGAGCCACGGGTGATCCTGGGAACACTGGATGGCGAAATCGAGGGCGATTTCCAGACCATGCTCGGCGGCAGCGGCAACCAGGCGACGGAAGTCTTCGCGGGTGCCGAGTTGCGAGTGAATCGCCTCGTGACCGCCCTCCTCGCTGCCGATTGCATACGGACTGCCGGGATCATCGGGGCCGGCGGTCAGGGAGTTGTTGCGGCCCTTGCGGTGCGCGCGACCAATCGGATGGATCGGCGTGAAATACAGCACGTCGAAACCCATGTCCTGAATCATCGGCAGGTGCGACTGCACATCGTTGAAGGTGCCGTGGCGATGTGGATCGTCGGTGATCGAGCGCGGAAACAGCTCGTACCAACTGGCGAATTCGGCCAGTTCACGCTCGACGTCCACGGGGAATTCGGGGCTCACACTCAAGTAGGCGCGATGATCGGCCTCGGCCATCAACTGCGCACTGCGCGAGTGCAGAAACAGCGCGACCTGCTCGGTTTCGAGCAGTCCGGAGAGTTCATGATGCAACGCGGCCAATTGTTCGCTGAGCTGACCTTCGCTGCGCTCGGCAGCCTGCTGCACCATCGTGCGGCCTTCCTGCAGCTCTAAAGACACCGGAACGGCGGCGTTGTGCTTCTTCTCCAGTTCATACTGGAAACTGGCGAAGTGATCGATCCACGCTTCGATGCAATACAGGTAACGGCCCTGATTCTCCGGGCGGAACTGGCCTTGCCAGCCGTTATTACCCTGATCGGCCATCACTTCGCTTTGCCAGGTCTCTTCACCTTCTTCGCGCCAGCGGATGCGCACGGCGAGCTTGTCATGGCCGTCGGCGAACACTTTGCTGGTCACGACCACTTCGCGGCCGGCAATCGATTTGACGGCAAATTGCCCGCCATCGAGGGTCGGCATGACGTTCTCGATGGCAATGCGTGGCATCAGCAACGCTTGCGATAAAGGTATGTGCGGGTTGTAGCTCAGCTCTGAGGAAGTTTCAGCAGTCATTGAGCATCTCTCCTTTACGCCCCAAGGACGCTCTTGTACCGGGTCAGTGTTCGCAACGAGGCCCCTGCCCCGGCTATGAACTCACTTAGGTTCCGAGCGACTGCCGCCGGGAAAAGTTCAGATGAAATTACCTGACGGAGAAAGCGGATCGAATTCATCACAGGGTGGTCAATCCACTTAAGCACTTCTTACGCCATGTGCCACACGGAGAGCATCAGATGACCATCCCGATCCCGGCGGAAACGCCAGATCCAAACATCGACAAACCCACCCTGCCCGAAACCGAGCCGCCGCCTGACCCGGCGCAGGAACCGCCCGGCACCACACCACCGCCCAAAGAAGAACCGCCAAGCACCATGCCGCCGGTTATCGTCTGATCCGCCTCATCACGCCCCTGTAGGAGCTGCCGAACGCTGCGATCTTTTTACGCCCCTGTAGGAGCTGCCGCAGGCTGCGATCTTTTGATTTTCGTTCGATAAGATCAAAAGATCGCAGCCTGCGGCAGCTCCTACAAGGATTGGAGTCGCTTTAGAGATGATCGTTCTTGTCGACATCTTTCTCGAACATCCTCACCACGTAGGGCATCACGCTGAAAATCGCCAGCGCGAGAATGGTGCTCAGCAGCGCCGTCGCCTCTTTGCCCAGCCCCGCCGCCACCCCGATCGCCGCGGTCATCCATAGTCCCGCGGCAGTGGTGAGGCCTTTAACATGGGCCTCGTCACCCTGCTGATTTTTCAGGATCGTCCCGGCACCAAGGAAACCGATGCCGGCGATCACGCCTTGCAATACCCGGCTCATCGCATCCGATTCCGCTCCGGACGTCTGCGGCACCAGCACGAATAGCGCCGCACCCAGCGCCACCAGCATGTGCGTACGCACGCCCGCGGCCTTGCCCTTGTGTTCACGCTCAAAGCCGAGAATCCCGCCGAGAATTGCTGCCATCAGCAGCCGCACGGTAATCCGCGTCATCTGTGACGCGTCGCCGATGTCAGCGAACTCCGCTTGCAACGTCACCCATACTTCATCCCACCATTCGTCCATTCGTGAAACCCTTGTTGTGTCTTTGACTGGATAAGCGATGGACAACGCCGACCATTAATCGGTTGCGCAGAACGATTCACGTGCTTCGCTTCCTAACGAGCAGACATCACTGGAAAAAGGACTGCCGCCATGCCCGTTCGCATCGATGAATCCAACCCCGAGCAGAAAGTGTGTTTTTTTACCGTCGAACATGGCGAAGAAATACGCATCTGCGACACTCTCGAAGTCATGACCGATAGTGCAAAAGCCATGTCATTCGTCGCGGTAGAGGGCGAGCGCATCTACATCACCGAAGCAGAAGCGGATGCCTTGACGGCTGCCGGGGCCAAGGACGGGCGTAAACATCTGAAAGCCGATGACAGTGATTCGGTAGTTTGACTGATCTTGATCAACACGCTGCGCGGACGCCTGCGATAGGCGCCCCGCGCCCTGCCCTACGACGTGGCTGAAGTCGTCGCTTTCAATCCACAAAACCTCATCTGATCCGCTTTTTATAGCCAGACCTGAGTCTGTTCTGTAAACAGATCGACGCTCATAGTTCACCGGCCTGATGGAGGCTGATGAGCGAACGACCATGAGCGAACGAATCCCCGTCCGAAGCGTAGAAGCGACGCCAATCATTAAACGTGTGCCGGGTCGCCCGACCACGGCGGCGACCCGGTCCAGCGACAACCAGATCCACACCCGCAGCTTCACCGGCCTGTTTCGCTCCCTGCGCCTGAGCGGTGCCGGATTTCTGTTTCTGCTGTTTTTCGGCACCGTGTGGCTGAACTGGGGCGGGCGTCAGGCGGTCCTCTGGGATCTCTCCGAAAGCAAATTTCACATCTTCGGCGCCACGTTCTGGCCGCAGGATTTCATTTTGCTCTCGGCGCTGCTGATCATTGCCGCGTTTGGCCTTTTCGCCATCACCGTGTTCGCGGGGCGGGTCTGGTGCGGATATACCTGTCCACAGAGTTCGTGGACGTGGATTTTCATGTGGTGCGAGAAAATCACCGAAGGCGAACGCCATCAGCGAATCAAGCTGCAAGCGGCGCCGTGGAGCTTCAACAAAGTGGCGCGGCGTGCGGCCAAGCACACGCTGTGGCTGGCGATCAGTGTCATCACTGGCCTGACTTTCGTTGGTTACTTCACGCCAATCCGGCCGCTCGCGGAAGAATTGCTGACTTTGCAAATCGGCGGCGTCAGTCTGTTCTGGGTGCTGTTTTTTACCGCGGCCACCTATATAAACGCCGGTTGGCTGCGGGAAGCGGTGTGCATGCACATGTGTCCGTATGCGCGGTTCCAGAGCGTGATGTTCGACAAGGACACCCTGACGATTGCCTACGACGCGGCGCGTGGCGAACACCGTGGCCCGCGCAAACGCGAAGCCAATCCGCTTGAGGCGGGCCTGGGCGATTGCATCGACTGTCAGGTATGTGTGCAGGTGTGCCCGACCGGCATCGACATCCGCGACGGCTTGCAGATGGAATGCATTGGTTGCGCGGCGTGCATTGATGCCTGTGACTCGATCATGGACAAAATGAATTATCCTCGCGGGCTGATCCGTTACAGTTCCGAGCGCGAATTGCAGGGTGACAAGACACATTGGCTGCGCCCGCGCTTGATTGGCTACATGGCGGTGCTGCTGGTAATGGTCGGCGCGTTGGTGCTGGCGTTGGTCGAGCGGCCGATGGTGTCGCTGGACGTGACCAAGGATCGCGGATTGTTCCGGGAAAATGCCCGGGGCCAGATCGAGAATATTTACTCGCTCAAGGTGATCAACAAGACCCAACAGCAACAGGAATATCGCTTGGGCCTGGTGGATGGCAACGGCTTCGAGTTACACGGCAAAACCCAATTGAGCCTGGCGCCGGGGGAAATTGTCGATGTACCGGTGTCGGTGGCGATGACCACCGAACGCCCGACCAGCAGTTCGCAGACCTTGAGTTTCAGAATCGAGGACAGTGATGAACCACAGGTTCACAGCGTGGCCAAGAGCCGGTTTGTGGCGCCGATGAATCGCTGATCCATTAAGCTGCTGCCGCTTTTAACCGACGATACAGCACCTGTGGCGAGGTAGCTTGCTCCCGCTTGAGTGCGCAGCGCTCACAAAGTGTAGGGTTGCTGCGCAACCCAGCGGGAGCAAGCTCCCTCGCCACAACGGCAAGCCGAATACAGTCCATTGCGGAATACCGATGAAACGCTACGAAAAATTCGCCGAAGACATCGCTGAACTGATCCGCTCCGGCGTGCTCGGCCCCGGCCAGCGCGTGCCTTCGGTGCGCTACGCCAGCCAGACCTACGGCGTCAGCCCGTCGACGGTGTTCCAGGCCTATTACCTGCTGGAGCGCCGTGGTCTGATCCGCGCTCGTCCGCGCTCCGGCTATTTCGTCAACACCCATGCGCCGAGCCCGTTTTCGGAGCCGGTGATCAGCAGCCAGGTCAACGACTCCACCGACGTCGATGTCAGCGAATTGGTGTTCTCGGTACTCGACTCGATCAAAGACCCCAACACCGTGCCGTTCGGCTCGGCGTTTCCCAGCCCGATGCTGTTCCCGCTGCAACGCCTGTCGCGCTCGCTGGCCAGCGCCGCACGGGAGATGGATCCGCGCATGGTCGTCACTGACATGTCGCCGGGCAACCCGCAATTGCGCCGGCAGATCGCTCTGCGCTACATGGTCGGCGGGCTGATGTTGCCGATGGAAGAACTGCTGATCACCAATGGCGCCCTCGAGGCATTGAACCTGTGCCTGCAAGCGGTCACCGAACCGGGCGATCTGGTCGCCATCGAAGCCCCGGCGTTTTACGCCAGCCTGCAAGTGCTGGAACGTCTGAAACTCAAGGCCGTGGAAATTCCCGTGCATCCGCGTGACGGCATCGACCTCAACGTGCTGGCGCAAACCCTCGAACGCCACCCGGTCAAGGCGTGCTGGTGCATGACCAGTTTCCAGAACCCGATGGGCGCGACCATGCCGGAGGCGAAGAAACAGGAATTGGTTGAGCTGTTGCGCCGCCATCAGGTGCCGCTGATCGAAGACGACGTTTACGCCGAACTCTATTACGGCCAACACGCACCGAAACCGGCCAAGGCCTTTGACACGGAAGGCTTGGTGATGCATTGCGGCTCGTTCGCCAAAAGTCTTGCGCCCGGCTACCGTATTGGCTGGGTGGCCGCCGGACGCTATGCACAGAAAATCGAACGACTGAAATTGATGACCTCGCTGTGCGCGTCAATGCCCGCGCAGGCGGCGATTGCAGACTATCTGCAGCACGGCGGCTACGACCGCCATCTGCGCAAGTTGCGCTACGCACTGGAAGAGCAGCAAAGCGCCATGCTCGCCGCGATCGCCCGTTATTTCCCGGCGCAAACACGCGTAAGCCAGCCGGCCGGCGGCTATTTTTTATGGCTGGAACTGCCGCCAGAGACGGATTCGCTGAAGTTGTTTCAAATGGCATTGGCGCAAGGCATCAGCATCGGACCTGGCCCGATTTTCTCGCCGACGCAGCGATTCCGACACTGTATTCGGCTGAACTATGGAAGCCCGTGGACTGAGGACTCGGAAAAGGCCATGGAAACGTTGGGGCGGATTGTGCGGTCGTTCTGATGGTTTGATGTCGAATGCGCGGGCCTCATCGCTGGCAAGCCAGCTCCCACAGGTTACTTGGTCGCTCACACATTTTGTGTACGCTGAAGATCCCTGTGGGAGCTGGCTTCTAACGCCCGCCCCCGAGATCGACAAACGTCCCGGTCGCATATGAAGCCTTGTCCGACAGCAGCCAGATGATCGCCTCAGCCACTTCATCCGGACGCCCGCCGCGCGCCATCGGGATAGCCGATTCGAGTTTGCTGACCCGATCCGGGTCACCGCTCAAAGCGTGGAAATCGGTGTAGATATAGCCTGGGCGCACCGCATTGACGCGTATGCCTTCACCGGCCACTTCCTTGGACAGGCCGATGGTGAAGGTGTCGAGTGCGCCTTTGGAGGCGGCGTAGTCGACGTATTCGTTTGGCGAGCCCAGCCGCGCAGCCACCGAAGAAACGTTGACGATACTGCCGCCCTGCCCGCCATGTTTGGGCGACATGCGCAGAATCGCATGTTTGGCGCAGAGGATCGGCGCCAGAACGTTGGTCTTCATGATTTTCAGAATGCGGAATTCGGACATTTCATCGACCCGCGATTTTTGCCCGACGGTGCCGGCGTTGTTCACCAGCGCGGTCACCCGGCCCAACTCGCTGTCGACGCGCTGGAACATCGCGATCACCTCGTCCTCAATGCTGACGTCGGCGCGTACTGCGATGGCTTGTGCGCCCAGGCCTCGGACTTGTTCCAGCACGTTTTGCGCGGCTTGTTCATCCGACTGATAGTTGATGCAGATCCGATAGCCCTGCTCGGCGGCCAACAACGCCGTAGCGGCGCCAATCCCGCGCCCGCCACCGGTGATGACAATGACTTTTTCCATGCTGGCCTTTTCCCCCAAGTGCACACGTAACAGTCGGGGAAAGGATAACCGCCATTGGCGGGTTTTGCATGGGCTGTGTCAAAGGCTCAAATGTTGATCTTTTCAGGCGGTTTAACAACATTTATGGCAAGGGAGCTGTGGTCTCTGACCACCGCCAACCGCTGCCCGCGCACGATGTCCTGCATGAAGCGCTCCGCCGGCATCGGATGCCCGAGCAGATAACCCTGCAACGAATCACAGCCCAGTTTCGTCAGGAAATCCTGCTGCGCATCGGTCTCGACGCCTTCGGCGACGATGCGCAGATCCAATGCCTGACCGAGCGCGACGATCGCCGAAACGATCGCGGCATCATCACCGTCATGCTCGAGATCGCGGACGAAGCCACGGTCGATCTTCAGTTCATTGGCCGGCAGACGCTTGAGGTACATCAGGCTGGAATAGCCCGTGCCAAAATCATCGATCGACAGGTCAACGCCCATGTCCGACAACTCCTGCAACACCGTCATGCTCGCATCGGCGTCGCTCATCGCCGTGGTTTCGGTGATCTCCAGCGTCAGGCTGTTGGCCGGCAGATGGTGAGTCGCCAGCGCATTGGCCACACTCTGCACCAGACCGGCGTGGCAGAACTGCAATGCCGAGAGGTTCACCGCAATGCGCCAATCGGTGTAACCGAGCACATACCATTCGCGCATCTGCCGGCAGGCTTCGTTAAGCACCCAGTCGCCAATCGGAATGATCAGGCCGGTCTTTTCCGCCAGATCGATGAATTTGTCCGGCATCAGCATGCCATGCACCGGATGCTGCCAGCGCAACAGCGCTTCAGCCCCCACCGGACGACCGTTGGCGGCATCGAACTTGGGCTGGTAATAGAGGCTGAACTGGCTGAGCTCCAGCGCCGCGCGCAGGTCCTGGAGCAACTGCAATTGCTTGCGCGCGTTGCTGTTCATCGATGCGTCGAAGAAGCTATAGCCGTTCTTGCCGCCGTTTTTGGCGTGATACATCGCAGCGTCGGCGTTCATCAGCAGTTCCTGAGCATTGTTGCCGTTGCCCGGATACAGGGCGATGCCGACGCTGGCGGAAATCTGCAGGTCATGTTCAGTAACGCGGAAGGTTTGGCCGATCAAGCCGACCTGGCGCGCGGCAAGGCTCAAGGCATCGTTGGGCTCGCTCAGGCGCACCAGCAAAACGAATTCATCGCCGCCGATGCGCGCCAGCGTGTCCTGACTGCGCAAGTCTTCGCGCAGACGCAGGCCGACTTCGCGCAGCAACTGATCGCCCATGTGATGGCCAAACGCGTCATTGACGGGCTTGAAGCCGTCGAGATCGATGAACATCAACGCGAAACAACCGCCCTGCTCTGCAACCTTCTTGATCGCCTGATTGATCCGGTCATCGAGCAGCATGCGATTCGGCAAACCGGTCAGCGGATCGTGCAGTGCCAGTTGGATGAGTTCGCGGTTGGCCACCGTCAGCGAGTGCGCCAGATCAGCGGTGCGCGCTTCCAGACGGGCATCGAGAATCGAGGTCAGCAAGGCAATCGATAGCACCGCCAGCGTGGTAATCACCACCAGACTGTCGAGGCCATTGCCTTTCAGGCCATTCAGCGTCGCGCCGCAGAAACTGCCCTCGGGAAATTGCGCGGCGGCCATGCCGGTGTAATGCATGCCGACGATCGCCATGCCCATGATCACCGCGGCGCCAGCGCGAATCAGCCGCACGAACGGTGAGTGCTGACGCAGGCGAAACGCAATCCACAATGCCGCCGCCGAGGCGCCGACGGCAATGAGCAAGGAAGCGCTGAACAGCGTCGGGTCGTAATCGATGCCGGGCGTCATGCGCAACGCGGCCATGCCGGTGTAGTGCATCGCGCTGATGCCCGAGCCCATGATCAGTGCACCAAACGCCAGTTGCGCCAGTGGCAGCTTCGGCTGGCTTACCAGCCACAGGGCAAAACCGCAGGAGAGCATGGCAATCAGCAGGGATAGCGCGGTCAGGGCAAAGTCATAGCCCCGAGCAATGGGCAATTTGAAGGCGAGCATGCCAATGAAATGCATCGACCAGACGCCCACGCCCATCGCAAACGCGCCCCCCGCCGTCCAGAAATGCACGGCCCGGCCCTTTGCCGTGGCGATGCGCCCGGTCAGGTCAAGTGCCGTGTAGGAAGCGAGGATCGCCACGCACAACGAAATGAAAACCAGAGTGAAGGAGTAGCTGCCGATGAGCATGGACGTTCTCGTGACGACCCGTAACCGTACTGCTTCCATTCTCGGTTGGGCAAATGCGGCGATTGTACTGATTGCGCGGAAGAACGCACTGACAAAGTGAGCATATTGCCATCAAGCCGATGAAACGCTTGTTTGATCGTCCTACAAGGCTCTGAAGTGGGCTTTCAGCACTGAGCCCGCGCCGCACACAAATCCCTGTGGGAGCGAGCCTGCTCGCGAAGGCGTCAGCACATCCAGCACCTCGCTGGACTGACTCACCGCTATCGCGAGCAGGCTCGACCCCACAAATTCAGCGGCTGTCGCTGATGTCCATCTGACCATCCCAGCCACCGCCCAGCGCGGCAATCAGCTGCACGCTGGCAATCAGACGATTCTGCAAAATATTCAACACCGTACGCTCGTTGCTCAACGCCGTGGCTTGCACCACGACCACGTCGATGTAGGCGATCAACCCGGCCTTGTACTGGTTTTCCGTGAGGCGCAGGGAATCACGCGCGGCATCCAGCGCTTCCTGACGCACCGCCGCTTCATCCTCGTACACCTTGAGCTGCACCAGATAGTTTTCCACTTCGCGGAAACCGTCGAGCACAGTCTGGCGATAGCGGGCGACCGTTTCGTCATAGGCCGCTTCGGTGCGGTCGACTTCCGCCGAACGAATCCCACCGTCGAACAGCGGTAACGACAATTGCGGCCCCACCGACCAGAACCGGTTCGGCAGGCTGATGAGGTTTTTCGAGGTACTGCTGCTGTAGCCACCGCTCAGGCTCAGGGTCAGATCCGGGTAATAAGCTGCTTTCGCCACGCCGATATTGGCGTTGGCAGCAATGACCGAACGCTCCGCCGAGGCGATATCGGGGCGGCGCTCGAGCAACTGCGATGGCAGGCTCAACGGAATCTGCGGCAGGTTCGGAATGCTCTGCGATTCGGCGATACTGAAATCCGCCGGCGCCTGCCCGGTGAGCACCGCAATCGCATTCTCGAACTGCGCGCGCTGCCAGATCAGATCGACCAGATCCGCCTGGGTGCTCTTCAACTGCGTTTGCGCCTGTGCCACCGCATCACGCCCCGAAACGCCCGCGCGATATTGGTTCTGGGTCATCTTCAGCGAGCGTTCATAGGCGACGACAGTAGCTTCGAGCAAGCGCTTCTGCTGGTCGATCACACGTAATTGCAGATAGTTCTGCACCAGCTCCGACTGCTGGCTCAGACGCATCGCCGCCAGATCGGCAAAACTTGCCTGCGCGCTGGCCTCATCGGCCTCCAGTCCGCGACGCAGTTTGCCCCATACATCCGCTTCCCAACTCACGCCCAACTGCGCGTTATAGGTGTCGCGGATCCCGCTGGAGGAACTGCTCAGGCTCGAACTGCTGCTGCCGGTGCCTTGGCTGGAGCGAGTTTTGCCGACGCTCAGATCGACATTCGGATAGAACGTCCCGCGCGTACTGCGAACCAGCGCCTGCGCCTGACGGAACTGCGCCTCCGATTGCGCGACGGTCTGGTTGGCGCTGTTGAGTTTCTCGATCAGCCCGTTGAGCTGTTGATCACCGTACAGCTCCCACCAGGCACCGCGCGCCAGCGAATCACTGGGATTGGCCTGACGCCAGCCTGCGGCTTCCTTGTATTGAGCGATTTCGGCGGTCGCCGGGCGCTGATAGTCCGGGCCCACAGCGCAGGCACTGAGCATTGCCACGCACAGTGACAGGCTCAATAAACGCGAGCCGCGCACAGGAGCCAGATTGAAAAGCGAACGGTCGGTCATAGCGGAGTTTCCAGAGCGGCATCAGTACGCACGCCACGCCATTTGTTGAAGCGATGGCGCAGCTTGTCGAGATAGAGGTAAACCACGGGCGTGGTGTAAAGCGTCAGCACTTGGCTGAACACCAGCCCGCCAATAATGGTCAGGCCCAATGGCTGGCGCATTTCTGCGCCTTCGGCACGGCTGAGCAGCAACGGCAACGCGCCGAGGATGGCTGCCAGCGTGGTCATCAGGATCGGTCGCAGCCGTTGCAGGCAGGCACTGCGGATCGATTCCAGTGGCGTCATGTTTTGATGACGCTCCAGTTGCAGCGCCAGATCGATCATCAAAATGGCGTTCTTCTTCACCACACCGATGAGCAGGAACAGGCCGAGCAAGGAAATCAGGCTGAATTCACCGCCCAGCACATAGATCGACAGCAACGCACCGACACCGGCCGAGGGCAGGGTCGAGAGAATCGTCAGCGGGTGAATGTAGCTTTCATACAGCACGCCCAGCACCAGATACACCGCCAGCAGTGCGCCCAGAATCATGAACGGCTGACTTTTCTGCGTGGCAGCAAACGCATCAGCGGTACCGGCCATTTTCGCGATGACGCTTTCGGGCAAGCCGACCTTGGCGATCGCCCGTTCAATGGCGGCACCGCCCTGCTCCACCGTGACGCCCTCGGCCATGTCGAAGGCGATGCTTTCCGAGGCGAACTGACCTTCGTGGCTGACGCGGTCGTCTTCGAGGCTGTTTTCGTAATGGGCAAAGGTCGACAGCGGCACCCTCGCGCCGTCAGCCGTGATCACTTGCACTTGTTTGAGCGTGACCGGGTCCTGGGCGTATTTCTGATTGACCTCCATCACCACCTGATACTGGTTGAGGCTGTCATAGATCGTCGAAATCTGCCGCTGACTGTAGGCGTTGTTCAGCACCGCAGTGACCATGTCCATGTCGACGCCCAGACGCTTGGCCTGATCGCGGTCGACAATCAGCGTCACCTGCTGCGCGCCGGCACCCTCGCGGGCATCGATGGCGGTCAACTCGGGCAAGGCGCGCAGTGCGGCGACGACTTTCGGATACCACTTGCGCAACTCGCCCAGATCACCGCTTTGCAGGATGTAGCTGTATTGCGATGTCGTCTGCTCGCGGCCGCCGCCGAATTGCAGGTCCTGATCCGCCATCAGCATCAACTGCGCGCCCGGTACCTTGGGCATTTCCTTGCGCATGCGCTCGATGACTTTCTGCGCCGAGATCTGACGGTCGTTGATCGGTTTCAGGCGCACCAGCATGAAGGCATTGTTGGTGCCGTTGGTACCGCCGATGAACCCGGCAACGCTTTCCACAGCCTCGTCCTTGAGCACGGCCCGACGGAAAATCTCCATTTTCGGTTGCATGACGCTGAACGACAGACCGTCATCGCCGCGCACGAACCCGATCAATTGCCCGGTGTCCTGCTGCGGCAGAAAGGTTTTTGGCACCACCACATACAGCGCGACGTTGACCCCGACGGTAATCAACAGGCTGAGCAGGGTCAGGCGCCGATGGCGCAACACCCAGTCTAGGCTGCTGGCATATTTGCCGACCATCCAGTCGTTGGCGTGGCGACTCCAGCGCTGCAAGCGGTTTTCCTGGCCCGGCGTATGGGGCTTGAGCCAGCGTGCGCAAAGCATTGGCGTCAGTGTGAGCGACACCACCAGCGAGGCCACAATGGCTGCCGCCAGGGTGATGGAGAATTCGCGGAACAGGCTTTCGACAATTCCGCCCATGAACAGAATCGACAGGAATACCGCCACCAGCGAGACGTTCATCGACAGCAAGGTAAACCCGACTTCCTGGGCGCCGAGATACGCCGCCTTCATCGGTTTCACGCCGTCGTCGATATGCCGGGAAATGTTTTCCAGGACCACGATGGCGTCGTCCACCACCAGCCCGGTCGCCAGGATCAGCGCCATCAACGACAGGTTGTTCAGCGAAAAACCGTACAGGTACATCACTGCAAACGTGCCGACCAGCGACACGGGCACTGCCAGTGTTGGAATCAGCGAGGCGCGGAAATTACCGAGGAACAGGAACACCACCAGAATCACCAGCGCTACGGCGATCAGCAAGGTCATCTCGGCTTCGTGCAACGTTGCCTTGATCACCGGCGAGCGATCCATTGCCAGATTCAGTTTCACGCTGGCGGGCAGTACCGCTTGCAGCGCTGGCAACTGCGCCTTGATCTCGTTGACGGTCTCGATGATGTTGGCGCCGGCCTGGCGGTTGATCACCAGCAGCACCGCCGCGTCATCGTTGAAAAAGCCGCTGTTGTAACGGTCTTCGACACCGTCGCTGACCTTGGCTACGTCCTTGAGGCGCAGCGCCGCGCCGTCGGCGTAATGGATGATCAGTGATTCGTAATCCTTGGCTTTCTCCAACTGGTCGTTGGCCTGAATCTGCCACAGGCGCTGATCGTCTTCGACCGAGCCCTTGGGCCGGCGCACGTTGGCTTCAGCGATGGTCTTTCGCACGTCATCGAGCGCCACGCCGTACTGGTTCAGTGCCTGCGGTTCGAGTTCAATGCGCACCGCAGGAAGCGAACTGCCGCCAATCTGCACCTCGCCCACGCCCTGCACTTGCGACAGGCTCTGCGACAGAATGGTCGAGGCCAAATCGTAGAGCTGGCCTTTTTCGAGGACGTCCGAGGTCAGCGACAGCACCATGATCGGCGCTTGTGAAGGATTGACCTTTTTGTACGTGGGCATGCTGCGCATGCCGCTCGGCAGCAGATTGCGCGAGGCGTTGATGGCTGCCTGCACTTCTCGCGCCGCGCCGTTGATGTCGCGGTCGAGGTCAAATTGCAGAATGACCCGCGTCGAACCCTGGCTGGAACGACTGCTCATGGTATTGACCCCAGCGATGGCGCCAAACGAGCGTTCCAGTGGCGTCGCGACGGTGGAGGCCATGACTTCGGGACTGGCGCCGGGCAGGCTCGCCTGCACGACGATCACTGGAAAGTCCATTTGCGGCAGTGGCGACACCGGCAGCAGACCGAAGCTGACACCGCCCAGCAACATGATTGCCAGGCTCAGCAGCATGGTCGCAACCGGGCGCTTGATGAAGGGACCGGACAGATTCATCGAGTCTCGTGCTCCCCGCACGCCTCTGTGGGAGCGAGCCTGCTCGCGAATGCGATCTTACATCCAACACAGGCGGAGACTGACGCACCGCTTTCGCGAGCAGGCTCGCTCCCACAGGGGCGATGTGTTCCGGCCTTCATGCTGGCACCTCTTCCGCGTCAGCCTTGGTCTTGCCAAAGCGCCGACCGAGGCGGTCGAAATACAGGTAGATCACCGGGGTGGTGAACAGCGTCAGCACTTGGCTCACCAGCAGTCCACCAACCATCACCAGGCCCAGCGGCTGACGCAATTCCGCCCCGGAACCGGTGGCGAGCATCAACGGCACCGCGCCGAACAGGGCCGCCAGCGTGGTCATCAGAATCGGCCTGAAACGCAGCAGCGCCGCTTGGTAGATCGCCTGCTCCGGCGCCATCCCTTGGGTACGCTCGGCGTCGAGGGCGAAGTCGATCATCATGATCGCGTTTTTCTTGACGATACCGATCAGCAGGATGATGCCGATGATCGCGATCATCCCCAGGTCATTGCCACTGAGCAGCAGTGCCAGCAAGGCGCCGACCGCCGCCGAGGGCAATGTCGAGAGGATGGTGATCGGGTGGATGTAACTCTCGTAAAGCACGCCGAGCACGATGTACATGGTCACTACCGCCGCCAGAATCAGCAGCAAGGTACTCGACAGCGACGCCTGAAACGCTTCCGCAGCGCCCTGGAACTGGGTCTGCACGCCAATCGGCATGCCAATGTCTTTCTGCACCTGTTCGATCACCTCCACCGCGTGCCCCAAGGCAACACCCGGCGCGAGGTTGAACGACATCATCACCGCCGGAAACTGACCGATGTGGGTGATTGCCAACTGCGCCTGACGTTGTTCGACGTGGGCCAGACTCGACAGACGCACCTGCGCGCCATCGGTGGTCTTGACGTGGATCTGATCGAGCGCCTGCGGGCCGATCTTCTCGCCAGACTGAGCCTGCAGCACCACGCGGTACTGGCTGGCCTGGGTGTAGATCGTCGAAATCTGCCGCTGACCGAATGCGTCATAGAGCGCATCGGTGATGTTCGACACCGAGACACCAAGGCGCGATGCGGCATCGCGGTCGATCACCAGATAAACCTGCAAGCCCTTGTCCTGCAAATCGCTGGCGACGTCGGTGAGTTCCGTACGCTGGGCCAGGGCCTCGACCAATCGGCCACTCCATTCACTGAGCAATGCGGCGTCCGGGGAAGACATGCTGAACTGATACTGGGTGCGGCTGACCCGATCCTCGATGGTCAAGTCCTGCACCGGCTGCATGAACAGCCGGATGCCGACCAGTTTGTCCACTTGCGGTTGCAAACGGGCGATCACTTCGGAGGCGGTCAGGTCACGCTGGCCATGGGGTTTGAGGTTGATCAGCAAACGGCCGCTGTTGAGTGTGGAGTTGTCGCCGTCGACGCCAATGTAGGAAGACAGGCTCTGGACCGCCGGATCCTCGAGAATGATCCGCGCCAGTTCCTGCTGACGCTCGCCCATGGCCGCGAAGGAAATCGATTGCGGTGCCTCGGAAATGCCCTGGATGACGCCGGTGTCCTGCACCGGAAAGAAACCCTTGGGTACGATCAGATACAGGAACACTGTCAGCGCCAGCGTGCCGATAGCCACCAGCAACGTCAGCGGTTGATGCTTGAGCACCCACTGCAGTTTGCGTCCGTAGCCAGCGATCATCCAGTCGATGAATGCGCCGCTGGCACGGTAAAAACGGCCTTGCTCATGCGCTTCCGGTTCACGCTTGAGCAACCGCGCGCACATCATTGGCGTAAGCGTCAGCGAGACCACCAGCGAAATCAGGATGGCCACCGCCAGGGTGATCGCGAACTCACGGAACAAACGCCCGACCACGTCGCCCATGAACAGCAACGGGATCAGCACCGCAATCAGCGACAGCGTCAGGGAAATCAACGTGAAACCAATCTGCTTGGCGCCCTTGAGCGCCGCCTGCATGGGGCTGTCGCCCTCTTCGATGTAACGCGAAATGTTTTCCAGCATGACGATGGCATCGTCGACCACAAATCCCGTGGCGATGGTCAGCGCCATCAGCGTCAGGTTGTTGACCGAGAACCCGGCCAGGTACATCACGCCAAAGGTGCCGATCAGCGACAGCGGCACGGCCACCGACGGGATAATTGTCGCGCTGGCACGGCGCAGGAACAGGAAGGTCACCATCACCACCAGCGCAATGGCGATCAGCAATTCGTGCTGCACGTCGGTGACCGAAGCGCGGATGGTCTGGGTGCGGTCGGTGAGCACCGCGACATCGAGGCCGGCCGGCAGGTTGTCGGTGATGCTCGGCAGCAGCGCCTTGATACGGTCGACTACCTCGATCACGTTGGCACCGGGCTGTCGCTGGATGTTCAGCAATACCGCCTGATTCTGGTTGGCCCAGGCGGCGAGACGCTCATTCTCCGCACCATCAACGATTTCCGCGACGTCTTTGAGCCGCAACGGTGCGCCGTTCTTGTAGGCGAGAATCAGGTTGGCGTATTCCTCGGGCGACGTCAGCTGGTCGTTGGCGTCGAGCATGGACACCCGTGTCGGGCCGTCGAAGTTACCTTTCGGCTGGTTGACGTTGGAAGCGCCGATCAACGTGCGCACATCCGACAGGTTCAGGCTGTTGGCTGCCAGCGCTTCCGGGTTGACCTTGATGCGCACAGCCTGGCGCTGACCGCCGGCAATGCTGACCATGCCGACACCGCTGATCTGGGCGATTTTCTGCGCCATGCGCGTATCGACCAGATCGTTGAGTTTGGGCAGCAGCATGGTTTTCGAGGTAATGGCCAGGGTCAGCACTGGCGTGTCCGCCGGGTTGACCTTGTTGTACACCGGTGGTGCCGGCAGATCGGTTGGCAGCAGGTTGGTCGCGGCGTTGATCGCGGCTTGCACCTGTTGTTCGGCAACATCCATGTTGATGTCGAGGCTGAAGCGCAGGGTCAGCACCGAAGCGCCGCCGGAACTGGTCGAGGCCATTTGTGTCAGGCCCGGCATTTGTCCGAACTGACGTTCAAGCGGCGCCGTCACCGCACTGGTCATGACGTCCGGACTGGCGCCGGGATACAGGGTCATGACGCGGATGGTCGGGTAATCGACCTGCGGCAATGCAGACACCGGCAACAGGCGATAAGCAATCAGACCGGCCAGCACAATGGCCAGCATGCTCAGCGTCGTGGCTACCGGTCGGAGGATGAACAGCCGCGAAATGTTCATGCGCCCTTCTTGGCCTTGTCAGTGACGGCAGCGTCCGGTGCATTGGCGGCGGACTTCCCTTGCAGATGTTCAGTCGGAGTGGTGGGCACCTGGTTGCTGTCGTTGACCACCTCCACTTCGCTGCCTTCTTTCAAGCGGTCCGTACCTTCGAGCACCACGCGATCACCAGCGGCCAGGCCTTCGGTGACCACAGTATTTTCGCCGTCACTGGCGCCGACCTTGAGCTGGCGAATGGTGACTTTCTTGTCGCCCTCCAGCGCATAGACGAACGTGCCGTTGGTACCGAATTGAATGGCCGCGGTCGGTGCCAGAACGACGCCCTTGAGGGTATCGGCCAGCAGGTGAACGTTGACGAACTGGTTGGGGAACAGCGCCTGATCACGGTTTTCGTAGCGCGCCTTGAATTTAAGAGTTCCGGTGGCGACGTCGATCTGATTGTCGAGGCTTTGCAAAACGCCGCTGGCCTGCAGTTTGGTGTCGCCGCGATCCCAGGCTTCGGCAGGCAGTTTGGCGCCGCTGCGATAACGGGCGAGTACGGTTTCGAGGCTGTTTTCCGGCAGGGTGAACGCAACGCTGATCGGTTGCGTCTGGGTAATCACCGCAAGGAACGTGGTGTCGTTGGCGGTGACCAGATTACCGACGTCGACCTGGCGCAGACCTACACGCCCGGCAATCGGTGCGCGGATCTTGGTGAATTCCAGATTGAGCTTGGCATCGTTGACCGCAGCCTGATTGGTTTTCACCGTGCCCTGATATTGACCGACCAGCGCTTCAGCGGTGTCGAGGGTCTGTTTGGCGATGCTGTCTTCTTTATACAAGCCGCGATAACGCTCGACATCGACCTGAGCGTTCTTCAGTTGCGCCTGATTTTGCAGCAGCGTGCCTTCCGCCTGGAGCAAGGCGTTCTGGTAAGGGCGCGGGTCGATCTCCGCGAGCAAGTCGCCCGCCTTGACCATCTGGCCCTCTTCGAAATTGATTTTCACCAGCTCCCCGCCGACCCGACTGCGCACGTTGATGGTGTTCAGCGCAGTGACGGTACCCAACGCTTTGTAATACAGCGGGAAGTCGCCGGTAACCGCCGGCGCGACACGCACCGGAATTGGCCCGGTGCCACCGCCGAAGCCTGGCCGTGTCATCCCCGAGCGCCCGGTGTGCCCGGCAGCCGCTTTCTCACCGCCCTCTTTTTGGGCGGTACCGGCCGGCCAGAATTTCCAGCACAGAACGGCAATGACCAACAGGACAAGCAGGCTGATCAGCCAGCGACGGGATTTGCGGGGAGACGATTGCATGGAGTGATTAACCATTGGGCGCGTGGGCTTCTTTTACGGGAGGCTGAACGATAAGCACTGGTGGTGAATTAGCAAAGCAGCTTTACCGGCAATTTACCTTCCACTTACGTTTCAGGGTGTAACGCAAAACACTGATACACAAATGAAAACGGCCTGGGCAGGGCCAGGCCGTCAATCATTGTAAAAGCCTTACTTGAGAACGGACAGTGCCGCTTCGTAGTTAGGCTCTTCAGCGATTTCCTTGACCAGTTCGCTGTGCAGGACGTTGTCGTTTTCGTCCAGAACCACTACCGCACGGGCGGTCAGGCCTTTCAGCGGACCGTCGGCAATCGCCACGCCGTAGTTTTCGATGAACTCGCTGCCGCGCAGGGTCGACAGGTTCTGGACGTTTTCCAGACCTTCAGCGCCACAGAAACGGGCCTGGGCGAATGGCAGGTCAGCGGAAATGCACAGCACCACGGTGTTGCTGATGTCGTTGGCCTGAGCGTTGAACTTGCGCACGGAGGTCGCGCAGGTCGGGGTATCAACGCTTGGGAAGATGTTCAGCACTTTGCGCTTGCCGGCGAAGTCCTGGAGGGTAACGTCAGACAGATTGCCGGCGACCAGAGAAAAGGCTGGCGCCTTGGAACCGGCTTGTGGCAATTGGCCGTTGACTTGAACCGGATTGCCTTTGAGGGTGACTTGAGCCATGACTTGAGTCCTTCTGATGTTTTTGATTGGAAAGCATGCAAGAGGCCGAAGTTAACCACGAAATGCCGCGCCAACCTATGCCCCGTTGAAATTGTCAGGCTCAAAAGCAAAAAATTGTATACAAAACCACCCCCATGTAGGAGCTGCCGAAGGCTGCGATCTTTTGACTTCGGTTTATAAAACAAGATCAAAAGATCGCAGCCTTCGGCAGCTCCTACAAGGGATGTATTTGTCGCGGATTGTCGATTTCGGCCCTGCCCGTTCGACTATGCACCGAAATCCCTTCATTCCGAGGAATACCGCCATGCGATTCATGATTCTGGTAAAGGCCAGTGCCGATTCTGAAGCGGGCGTCATGCCGAGCGAGCAGTTGATCACCGAGATGGGCAACTTCAACGAGCAGTTGGCCAAGGCTGGCGTTCTGGTTGATGGCGAAGGCCTGCATCCCAGCAGCAAAGGCGCCCGCGTGCGCTTTTCCGGTGACCAGCGCACGGTGATCGATGGCCCGTTCATCGAGACCAAAGAACTGGTCGCCGGCTATTGGGTCTGGGACGTGAAGTCCAGGGAAGAAGCCATCGAATGGGTCAAGCGCTGTCCGAATCCGATGCCGGGCACCGAGGCCGAAATCGAGATTCGCCAGATCTTTTCAGCGGAGGATTTCGGTGCGGAGTTCACCCCGGAGGCGCGGGAGCAGGAAGAACGAATTCGGCAGATGGTAAAAAAATAGTGGAGCGCCGTACCCCCTATAGCTGACAGGGTGCAACGTCCTCACTAGGCCTTTCCTCAACCAATAACGCTTGAGTACCCAATCGTCCGGAAACCCGTGCACAAGACCGAAGAATTAATCCATTCGGCTGGATAACTGCCGATTTGCTGCTAGCGTCAATCAGACGCGTCCTACAGGCTTGATAAAAAAGGGATTACGCCGTAACGGCCGACAAGTGCCAAGTTGTCCATAAGCCACCAGGGAATCGGGGATGATGTGCAATCGAATGGGGAAAGCTCTGTTTTTGGCGAGTTCGCTTGCGGCTGCGTCCAGCGCGCAAGCGGATAACGCCGAGGACTCCAATAAAAGCAACAACCCGCTGAGTGTGGCGCCCGGTGCCAATCTGCAGGATTACTACACCCCCAAACTCTACGACAGCAACGCGCATACCAATGACGTGTTGTTACGCGGCACCCTGCCGATAGCCCCCAACGATTTCATCGGCGTGCCGCAACTGGTGCGCGCCACGTTACCGTTCAGCACCCGCCCCGACCCTCATGACGGTTACAGCACCGGCATGGGTGATCTGAATCTGTTCGACATCTTCATTCTGAAAACCGACGGTGTGCAGCTCGGCATCGGCCCGCTGATCACCGCGCCGACTGCCGCCCAGGACGAACTCGGCACCGGCAAATGGCAAGGTGGTCTGGCAGCCGTGGCCATCGACGCCACCCCGCGCGGCCTGCTCGGTGCGTTGGTGCAATATCAGAGTTCCTTCGCGGGTGACAGCGACCGCGCGCATGTCGAGAGCGCCACCTTCCAGCCGTTCATCATCCATAACCTGGAGAAAGGCTGGTATCTGCGTTCCACCGCCACCTGGACATTCGATCTGAAAAACAACACCCACTACATTCCGCTAGGCCTGGGCGTCGGCAAGGCCTGGAAGGCGGGCACCAACATCCTCAACGCTTTCGTCGAACCGCAATGGACAGCAGACCGCAAGGGCGATGGGCTGCCGCAATTCACGCTGTACGCAGGCATCAACGTTACGTTTGGCAAATGAGGTAATGGTTATGCGAGGAACGCTCAAGGTCGCCGGCTACAGTTTGATGGTCATGTTCGTCAGCTGCGGGGTCGGGGCTCAGGATTCAAGCGCCCGCTCGCCTATTGACCGGGCCGCTGTCAGCGCTGTGCCCGAGCCGCTGCCGACGCTGAACCTGTTCGACACCTTTTATAGTCAGTACATGAAGCGGAGTCGTTGATGGTCAAGCCTTGCGATGTGCGCCCGTTACTGGCGCTGTTGATGATTGCCAGTCCTCTGCTTCATGCAGCCGAGGGCGGCGTGGGGCGGCCGATTACCGGTCAGCAGGTGTTTTCCAACGCCGGGATCGTCCCGCCGGAGCCGGGCTGGGTGACATCGGTGACCAGCATCTGGTACGACGGCTCGCTCAAGGGCAGTAAAGGTGTACCGATTTCCGGCGCGATCAGCGGCGGGATCGACATGAAAGTCTCCTACACCATGGCCAACTTCACCCATGTCTGGGACACCGGAAAGGGTCGCTGGAATTATGCTTCGGCGGTTGGCGTGCCGGTGCAATACACCGACATTAAAGCCAGCATCACCGGCCCGCGCGGACGTACTCTGGGCGACAGCGACTCGGGCACGCAATTCGCCGACGCGCTGATTACGCCCATCGCCGCCGGATACCACTTCGATGAGCTGAATCACCTTTCGCTGTCCCTGCCGATCTACGTGCCGACGGGCGCCTACAACGAAAACCGTCTGGCCAACCCCGGACAGAACAACTACACGTTCATGCCCACCGTGGCATTCACGCATCTGGACGGCAAGGGCGGCGAACTGACCCTGTCCAGCGGCCTGCAGCTCTATACCGAAAACGATGCCACGGACTATCGCAACGGCAACATCTTCACCCTCGACGCGCTGTGGACCCATGGCCTGGGTGATGGCTGGAGTGCAGGTGTCGCGGCCGGCTACATCCAGCAACTCACCGATGACAAGGGCCAGACCGCGGACACTTTCAACGGTTATCGCGGCCGCTCCGTCGGTGCCGGCCCCGTGGTCGGCTGGGCCGGCAAGTTCGCTGATGCGCAAGCCAACATTAGCGTGCGCTGGGTCCCGGAATTCGACACCAAAAACCGCCCCGAAGGCAATGGTTTCAGCGTCAATCTGACTCTGGCGTTTCTCTAGACCGGACACAAGGACTGCTCCATGACTGCTCTCTCCGACCTCAACGCCCTGCAAGCCAGCATCGCCGAAGCGGTTCTCGGCCAGGACCAAGTCATCCGGCAGATTCTCCTGGGCCTGTTGGCCAATGGGCACTTGCTGCTGGAAAGCCTGCCGGGGCTAGCGAAGACCCGCACGGTGAAGGCCTTGGCCAAGCATCTCGACGCGAAAATGAGCCGCATCCAGTTCACTCCGGACCTGTTGCCTTCGGACATCACCGGTGCCGAAGTGCTGCATCAGGTCGAGGGCAAAAACGAGATTCGCTTTCAGCCAGGCCCGCTGTTCGGCAACCTGATTCTGGCCGACGAAATCAACCGTGCGCCGGCCAAGGTACAAGCGGCGCTGCTCGAGGCCATGGAGGAACGGCAGATCACGGTCGCTGGCAACAGCCATGCGCTGCCGGAGCTGTTCATCGTCGTTGCGACCCAGAACCCGATCGAACAGGAAGGCACCTATCCGCTGCCGGAAGCGCAGATGGATCGGTTCCTGATGAAGGTGCTGCTCGACTACCCGAGCGCGGAAAACGAGAGCCAGGTGCTGCGCCTGCTGCGCAACGAGGAGTTCGCCCAAGGCGCGAGCACCACGCCTGCCAAGAGTTTCAGCCTGCCTCAGGAGGTGATTTTCGCCGCGCGCAAAGAAGTCAGCGCCGTGCACGTTTCGCCGGCCATCGACAGCTACCTGATCGACCTGATCAACGCCACGCGCTATCCCGCCGACTATGACGAAGATCTGGCCCGCTGGATCAGCATCGGCGCCAGCCCGCGCGGCGGCATCGGTCTGGATCGTTGTGCGCGGGCCGATGCGTGGTTGCAGGGTCAGGACTTTGTTTCGCCGGACAACGTGCGCGCGGTGGTGCATCCGGTGCTGCGCCATCGCCTGCAGCTGAGCTACGACGCTGTCGCCGATGGGGTTAGCGCCGATCAGGTGCTGGACCGGATTCTCGACAAAGTGGCGATTCCGGCATGAACGACGAGGGTCTGGTCTACGTCTCTCTCGCGCAACTGATGGCGCTGGAGTTCAAGGCCCGTGACCTGAGTTTTCTCGCCCGTCAGCCACAGGGCAGCATTCTGGCGGGCAACCATGCCTCGCGCCTGCGCGGTCGTGGCCTCAACTTCGACGAGCTGCGCCGTTATCAACCGGGCGACGATTTGCGCCATCTCGATTGGCGTGCCTCGCTGCGTACCGGTAAACCGGTGGTGCGCACCTTCACCGAAGAGCGCGATCGTCCGGCGCTGATCGTTGTCGACCAACGCATGTCGATGTTTTTCGGTTCGCAACGCAGCTTCAAATCTGCGACGGCGGCTGAACTCGCAGCGTTGGCGGCGTGGATGGTGTTTCATGCTGGCGACCGCGTCGGTGGACTGGTTTTCAACGACCGGCGCATCGACAGCATCGCCCCGCTACGCAGCCGCAAGCGCGTCGAAGCGCTGCTCAGCCGGATCGCCGAACAGAACCGCGCGCTGAATGCCGGCAACCCTGATGCCGAGGACGAAGATCAACTCGACAAGGCCTTGCAGCGCTGCCTCGCAGTGGCCGGGCATGATCATCTGCTGTGCATCGTCAGTGATTTCGCCGGGGCCGGTGAACGCACCTTGCAACTGCTGCGGCAATTGTCCGCGCACAACGATGTGATCGCTCTGCAAGTCTACGATCCGATGGCCTTGAAGCTGCCAAGCAACGGCCGCCTGCTGGTGACCCAAGGCGAATTGCAAGTTGAACTGGCCATCGAGAAACGCAACGTGCATCAGCCGCTGGGCGACTTTCTCAGCGGTCGGCTGAACGACGTGGCTACCCTGCTGCGCCGCAGTCAGGTCCCCTTGATGATGATCAGCACCGCCGAGGAGGCACATGCGCAACTGCGCGCCGAACTGGGCAAAAGTGCCGGAGCACGGCGGTGAATCCGAATATTCCCAGCATTGATCAACTCAAGGAGTTGGGCCTGCCTGCTCCGATCAGCTATGCGCCGCAGACTTGGGGCTGGTGGGTATTGCTGGCGGTACTGATGCTGGCGGCGCTGTGGATTGGCATGCGGCGGTATTGGCAATGGCGGCGAGATGCCTACCGACGTGAAGGGCTCGAGCGCTTGGCGCAGTTGCGCAGCCGCAGTAATGACCTCAATGCGCTGCGCGAATTACCTGAACTGCTCAAACGCGTGGCACTGTCGATGCCAACCCAAAACCAACGCTGGAACCCCATCCTTGTGGGAGCGAGCCTGCTCGCGAAGAAGCCGGCCCATTCAACACCCTCTGTGCCCGACACACCGCGTTCGCGAGCAGGCTCGCTGCCACAGGGGGTTGCGGCGTTGGGAAAAGAGGATTGGCAATCCTTCCTGCAGCAGCACAGCAAAAAACAACTGCCGGCCGAATTCAGCGCACAACTGGCACAACTCGCCTACGCCCCCGACGACGCCCTGCGCACCCTTCCCGCAGCGCAGCGCGAGGCACTGTTCGACACCTGCGAACACTGGGTGGAGCATCATCATGTGGCAGCTTGAGTACCCGTGGCTGTTGCTGTTGCTGCCGCTGGCCTGGCTGGCCTATCGATACCTGCCCGTCTACAGCGAGGCGCGCAGCGCGGTGCGGGTGCCTTTTTTCGCCGCCATGAGCCGCGCTGTCGGCGAGGCGCCGAGTCAGGCCGGCAGTCGCCGCAATGTCTGGCAGTTACTCCTGAACCTGCTGGTCTGGGCACTGATTCTGTTGGCTGCGGCGCGCCCGGTGTTCATCGAAAAACCAATCCTGCGGCAGCAACCGGTGCGCGATCTGATGCTCGCCATCGACATCTCGCAATCGATGGAAACCGAAGACTTCAGCGACGCCAACGGAGACAAGATCAATCGTCTCGCCGCCGTTAAAGACGTCGTCCAAGGTTTCATCGACAAACGCAAGGACGACCGGATCGGTCTGATCGTGTTCGGCAGCGGCGCTTACCCGCAGGCGCCATTGACCCTCGACCACGCCAGCCTGTCGCTGCTGCTGGCTGACACGGGTATCGGCATGGCCGGCCCCAATACTGCGATCGGCGATGCCATCGGCTTGAGCCTGAAACTGCTCGATCAGGCCCACGAACAGGAAAAAGTCCTGATCCTGCTCACCGACGGCAACGACACCAGTAGCGCGATCACCCCGGATCACGCCGCCGAGATGGCCGCCAACAAGGGCGTGATCATTCACACCATCGGCATCGGTGATCCGAGCGCATCCGGTGAAGCCAAGGTCAATCTGTCGGGGCTCGAACAGATCGCCCGTGCCACCGGTGGCCAGTTTTTCCGCGCCGAAGACCGCACGGCACTGGATCGGGTTTACAGCACGCTCGATCAGCTCACGCCGCATCAGGTGCAAACCCTCAGTCATCAACCGCAGCGTGAACTGTTCCATTGGCCGCTGGGCGCAGCACTGGTGTTGCTGGCGCTGTATCAGCTTGGCGCCCTGCTGCGCCCTCGCCTGTCACTCGCACGCCAGCGACAGGAGGTTTGAGATGGACATCAACCTCAGTGACTTCCACTTCCTGCGCCCGGCCTGGCTTCTGGTGGCGCTGGCCGCTGCGCTGCTGCCGTTGCTCTGGCGCCGCAGTCGCGATCTGCAACGGCGACTGCGCGGCAACATCGCCGCGCATCTGCTGCCACACCTGTTGATCACCCCGCAGGACCACCAGCGCCTGCGCCCGGTGCATCTGCTTTGCGCCGTGCTCATCCTCGGCGCAGTTGCCGCTGCCGGGCCGACCTGGGAACAGGATCGACCGGACTTTCTGGAAAATCGCGCACCGCTGATTCTGGCCGTTGACCTGTCACCATCGATGGATGCCAGCGATGTGCAGCCGACGCGTCTGGAAGCCGCCAAGCACAAGATCCACGCGTTGATTCAGCGCCGGGCCGGCGCGCGCACGGCGTTGATCGCTTATGCCGGCAGCGCGCATCTGGTGCTGCCGCCGACCGATGATCCAGCGCTGCTCGACACTTTCATTCAAGCCTTGGGCACCGGCCTGATCGACAAACCGGGCAAGGACGTCGGCGCGGTGATCGAACAAGCCAAACGCTTGCTGAGCGCTGAAAAAACCCCGGGCAGCCTGCTGCTGATCACCGACGGCGCCGACACCGCACAACTCGATGGCCTCGACGAGCACTTGCGCGGCAGCCCCTTGCAAGTGCTGGTGCTGGCTGTCGGCAACGAAGACGGCGGGATCATTCGCGACAGCGGCGGCCAGCCGCGCAGCGATGCCAACGGTCGTCCGGAACTGGGCAGTTTCGATCAAGCGGCGATCAAACAATTGGCCTCGGCACTGGATGCGCCGCTCGGCAGTCTGACCCTGAACGACGATGATCTGGACTGGATCGAGCTGCACGCCCAACAACACTTCCAGAGTGCCAGCGCCGAGCAGCGTGAACTGCACTGGAAAGATGCCGGTTACTGGCTGTGCTGGCCGCTGCTGTTATTGGCATTGTTCAGCGTGCGCAAAGGCTGGAGCGTCAACTGGATGCCCGCACTCGCATTGGCCGTAGGGCTTGGCTGGCCAGCGGCACCGGCTCAGGCCAACGCGTTGACCGATGCGTTTTTCACCCGTGATCAGCAAGGCCGCTGGGCCTTTGAGCATGAGCATTTTCCGCAAGCGGCCGCACTGTTTGTCGACCCATACTGGAAAGGTGTCGCCGCGTATCACGCAGCCGATTATGACCTTGCGCTCGCGACGTTCGCGCGACTGGACAGCGCACAGGCTTATTTCTATCTGGGCAATATCTACGTGCGCCGCTTCAAGTTCGATGAGGCCATCGCGGCTTACACCCAGGCGTTGAAACTGCAGGCGCAATTCCCCGAAGCGACGGCCAATCTGGCGCTGGCGCAGGCGCTGCTCAAAGACACTGAAAGCGCCGAAAAGAATGCACCGGAGGTCAAACCCGACGAGGTCAAATTCGACAAGGCGCCGGGCAAGGGCCAAAGCAAAAAAGTCGCGACCGAACAAGCGGCGTCCGATGCATTGTGGTTGCAGAACCTGACCACCTCACCGGCGAAGTTTCTCCGGCAGAAGTTCAGCTTGCAGGACAGGCAGGAGGCCCGGCCATGAACCGAGTTCTGGCCTTCGCGAGCAGGCTCGCTCCCACAGTGGGCCTGCGGTGTAAACGAGACCGGTGTGGGAGCGAGCCTGCTCGCGAAAGGGCCGGATCATTCAACACCGGATTCGGCACCCTGCTGATCGGACTGCTCAGCCTAAATGCCCTGGCCGCCGAGCCGCAGCTTAAAGTCCAGGCCCATCTGCAACCCGCCGAAGGCGCAATGGTCGGGGGTCTGGTCGAACTGCAAGTCGATGTCCTCACCGATACCTGGTTCACCAGCGCTGCCACCCTGCCCGACCTCACACTCGACGGCGCCTTGGTCGTGCCGCCGAACGGCCAGGCCGAGCACCTCAACCAAACCTTCGACGGACAATCCTTCAGCGGTTTGCGCTACAGCTATCTGATCACCCCGAATGTCGCGCAAACCTATGCTGTTCCGGCTCTGACCATCCGCGCCACACCGGGTCAGGCCGCCGCTGAAATCACTGCGCAGACCGCGCCAGTGCAGTTCAGCGCCAGCCAACCGCCGGGCTTCGAAGCCGGAGAAACGCCGTTGGTGGCCAGCGGTTTGCGCTTTACCCAGAACGTGGTCCATTCAGCCAATCCGCTCAAAGTCGGCGACAGCATTACCCGCCAGTTGACCTTGCAGGCCGACGGCGCACTGGCAATGGCCTTGCCCGTGCCAGCGCTGGGCGATGTCGCCGGGCTCAGCCGTTACCTGAAAAACCCGCAGGTCAGCCGCCTCGATGACGGGCGCGGCGCGGTACTCGGTGGGCAACGCATCGACAGCGTCAGCTATCGCGTGGAAAAGGCCGGCACCTACACCCTGCCAGCGATCGAGGTGAAATGGTGGGACTCAAGCGCCGGAAAAACGCGTATGGCCCAAGTTCCGGCCGTGTCGTTCGACGCGCAGGCGAACACCGCTTACCAACCGGTGTTCTCGATTACCGAAGATCTCAAGCAGCTTGGCCAGAATCGTGTGTATTTCTCCATGCGTTGGCTGGCGTGGTTGGGCCTGTTCCTGGCGCTGATTGTCGCTGGTTATCTGGCTCGCCCGCTCGTCGCTCGCGGCCGCCAACGCTGGCAGGCGCGCAAGCGCGCACGGCAATTGGCCTGGGAGCAATCTGCCGACGCTGCGTGGCAACGCGTCAATCCGCAACTGCAGCAAAATCCGGCGCAATTGACGGCGCTGTATCTCTGGCTGCGGCGCAGTCGACTGGGCCTGAAACTGGTGGACGTCGGCCCGCGTTTGCAAGGGCTGCTGCGGGGGCTTTACGGCCGACAACCGACCACTGAGCAAACACTGGTTCAACTGCGCGAATCTTTGACTACGCTTCACAGTCTGGCCGAACAGCAGCGCGATAGACCGGCCCCGGCCCTGCGCCCGCTCAATCCCGTTCACGAGAAGGATTTCCCATGACGAACCCGATGCTGCATCGCCAACGTTTCGGACTCGCCCTGTTGTTCAGCCTCGCCCTGCCCCTGCTCGCTCAGGCCAGCGAGCCGCTGCCGTCGTGGAACAACGGCCCGGCAAAGAAAAGCATTATCGAATTCGTCGAGGCGGTCACCGATCAGGGCAGCAAGGATTTCGTCAAACCGGCCGAGCGCATCGCCGTGTTCGATAACGATGGCACCCTGTGGAGCGAGCAACCGGCGTACTTCGAGTTGCTGTTCGCCCTCGACGAGGTCAAGCGCAACGCGGCGCAGCACCCGGAATGGAAAACCACCCAGCCGTTCAAAGCCGTGCTGGAAAATGATCACAAAGCACTCGCCGCTTCGGGCATGGACGGTTTGCTGAAGATTGTTCGCGCCACCCACGGCGGCATGACCACCGAGGCGTTCGACGATTACGCCAAGACCTGGTTGAGCCAGGCGCGCCATCCGAAAACCGGCAAGCCCTACACCGAGATGATCTTCCAGCCGATGCTGGAAATGCTCGATTACCTGCGCAGCCAGGATTTCAAGACTTACATTGTTTCCGGTGGCGACACCGGGTTCATGCGCGCCTTTGCCGAGAAAGTGTATGGCATCCCGCCGGAACAGGTGATCGGCACTACGTTCGTCACAAGCTTTGAGTACAAGGACGGCAAGGCTTCGATCGTGCGCGATCCGAAAGTCGCGCACAACGACGACGGCCCGGGCAAGCCGGTGAGCATCGATGCGGTCATCGGTCGGCGGCCGATTCTCGCCTTCGGCAACTCCGACGGCGATCTGCAAATGCTGCAATGGACGGCCGCCGGGCCCGGCAAACGCTTCATGGGCCTGGTCCATCACACCGATGCCAAGCGCGAATGGGCCTACGACCGCAAATCCGATATCGGCCGACTCGACAAGGCCCTCGACGAAGCGAATTCCCGTGGCTGGACCGTGGTGGACATGGCGTCCGAATGGCGCCGCATCTACCCCTTCGAGCCACCGGTCACCGAGCAGGTGCAATAAAAGAAAGCGTGATGCAGGACAGCAATAAACGTTTGTCGCAAACAACGACCCCCGCGCAAAGGAGCAAGTCAGATGACTCGCATACGCAAGTGGCTACCGAAACTCGCCCTCGTGGCGACATCGGTGATGGCGCTGTCGGCAACCGCCACAGCGGCTGAAAAACCCAACATTCTGGTGATCTTCGGCGATGACATCGGCCAGACCAATATCAGCGCCTACTCGATGGGTGTGGTTGGCTACAAAACGCCGAACATCGACCGCATCGCCAAAGAAGGCATGATCTTCACCGACTACTACGCCGAGAACAGCTGCACCGCCGGACGATCGTCGTTCATCACCGGGCAGACTCCGTTGCGTACGGGTCTTTCGAAGGTGGGGATGCCAGGCGTGCCGGTCGGCCTGCAGGCCCGCGACGTGACCATCGCCCAGGCATTGAAAGCCCAAGGCTATGCAACCGGCCAGTTCGGTAAAAACCACCTCGGTGACAAAGACGAGTATCTACCGACCAACCATGGTTTCGATGAGTTCTTCGGCAACCTTTACCACCTCAATGCCGAAGAAGAGCCAGAGCGCCCGTACTGGCCCAAGGATGATGCCGAGTTCGTCAAGGCCGCCTCGCCGCGCGGGGTGATCCACAGCTTCGCCGATGGCAAGATCGAAGACACCGGTGCGCTGACCAAAAAACGCATGGAGACCATCGACGACGAAACCACCGCCGCCGCTCAGGCATTCATCGAGAAGCAGGCCAAAGCGGACAAACCGTTTTTCGTCTGGATGAACACCACGCGCATGCACGCCTTCACCCATGTGCGTGAGTCAATGCAGGGCCAGAGCGGCATGATCGGCAACGAGTATGCCGATGGCATGCTTGAGCACGACGGCGATGTCGGCAAGCTGCTGAAAACTCTCGATGACCTGAAACTGACGGAAAACACCATCGTCGTTTACACGACCGACAACGGCCCCAACCAATGGTCGTGGCCGGACGCGGCAACCACCCCGTTCCGCAACGAGAAAAACTCGAACTGGGAAGGCGCGTACCGGGTGCCGGCGATGATTCGCTGGCCAGGCAAGATCAAGGCCGGTGAAGTCTCGACGCAACTGTTCTCGGGTCTGGACTGGTTCCCGACACTGTTGGCAGCGGTGGGCGACATCGACATCAAGGATCGTCTGCTCAAAGGTGCCGACCTCGGCGGCAAGAATTTCAAGGTTCACCTCGACGGTTACAACCAGTTGGATTACCTGACCGGCAAAACCGACAAGAGCGCGCGTAACGAGTTCTACTATTTCAACGATGACGGTGTGCTGGTCAGCATGCGCTTCAACGATTGGAAACTGGTGTTCTGTGAGCAGCGCGCGCCTGGTGGTCTGGAAGTCTGGAGCGAACCGTTCACCTGCCTGCGCGTACCGAAAATGTTCAACCTGCGCATGGACCCGTACGAACGCGCCGATATCGTGTCTGACCAGTACTATGACTGGCTGACGAAAAACGATTATCTGATTTTCGACGGTACTCGTCGGGCTGCGAAATTCCTGCAGACCTTCGTCGACTATCCGCCAAGTCAGCGTCCGGCGAGCTTCAGCATCGACCAGATTCGTGAAGACGTGGACCGTCGCATCGAAGAAAAAATGAAGAAAGCCCAGTAATACCGCCGCCCGCCCTCACCGGCGGACGGACACTATTCCAAACCCGGACGCACCCCTGCAGGAGCTGCCGAAGGCTGCGATCTTTTGATCTTTACCCTGCAAAGATCAAAAGATCGCAGCCTTCGGCAGCTCCTGCAGGGAGTTCGGTCGGTCATTTTGCATAAGGCAATCCGCATGTCGTCACGTATCGCCAGCAAGCCGTCGGCCATACCCGTCCCGCAAACAGCAACCCCGGCCCTGCTCGCCCCCGCGCTGCTGCTGTGCATCTCCGGTGCCGCCGCGCTGGTTTATCAAGTGCTGTGGATCAAGCAACTGTCGCTGGTGGTCGGCGTCGAGGTGTATGCGATCACCACTGGCATCAGCGCGTTTTTCGCAGGCCTCGCCATCGGTGGCTGGTTGTTCGGGCGCTGGGCAGATCGCTTGCAGCAACCGGTTCTGCTCTACGCCGGTCTGGAAGTGCTGGTCGCAATACTCGGCGTCGGCGCGACGTTCGCCATGAGCCTGGCGGCCGGCCCGTTCGCCTGGCTGCAAGGGCACGTTGGTCTGTTGGCCTGGCTTTTGCCATTCGTTTTGGTCGGTTTCCCCGCCGTGCTGATGGGCGGAACGTTGCCGGTGCTGGTGCGCTCGCTGCCAATCGATCCGGGCAAGGCCGGCGGTCAGTTATACGCAGCGAATACCTTGGGCGCGATTGCCGGAACCTTGCTGGCGGCATTCGTGTTGATCGCGACCCTCGGCGTGCGCGGCAGTGCGCTGTTTGCAGCGATGCTGAACCTGTTGGCCGCTGCAGGTGCGATGTGGCTGCAACGCCAGCATCCAGCGCCAATTGGAGCCGCCGTCAGCCATCAATCCGAAAAAGCCCCGGACCGCACTGCGCTTTGGCTTTACTGCATCGCTGGCGGCGTGGCCCTTGGTTATGAGGTGGTCTGGTCGCAATCCATCGTGCAGTTCATGAGTACTCGCACCTACGCCTTTGCCGTGGTGCTGGCGACGTATCTGGCCGGGTTGTTCATCGGCAGCGCCATGCTCGCACGCCGGGTCGAGCGCATCCGCGATCCGTGGGGCGTGTTTGGCTTGCTGATCGCCGGAGCCGGGTTGATCGCCCTGCTGGAGATTGCCTTGCTCGGTCGTTGGCTGGTGATTGCGCAAAGCCAGGCGGAAATGTGGCTGCTGAGCCTGGGCGCCAGCGAACTGATCGGCATGAGCGCACGGTTCGCCGTCGCCGCGCTGAGCATCGTGTTCGTGCCAACCCTGCTGCTGGGCGCGGCATTTCCGCTGGCGCTGCGCCTGAGCGTCGGGCCTGAGCGCGTTGGGCGGGATGTCGGTGCGGTCGTGGCTTTTAACACCCTGGGCGGCATCGTCGGGGTGATGCTCTGCGGCTTTCTGCTGATTCCGCTACTTGGCCTGGTGCGCACCCTCGGTTTGTTGGCGATCATCGCAGCGGGCGTCGGTTACCTCGCGGTGCGCAAGGGCCACGGAGTCAAGAAAGGCCGACGTCAGGCGGTGGTCGCGTTGGGTCTGGTGTCGCTGGCGCTGGCGGTGCTGACACCGGTCGACAAGCTCGCCAGCCTGTTGCCCGGCGCGCGCAACGGCACGCTGGCGTTTTACCAGGAAGGTCGCGGTGGCACCGTCGCGGTGGTTGCTCAGGGGCGTGGCGCGAACACTTTCCATCGTTTGTACATTCAGGGCGTGTCGAACACCGGCGATGCGATGCCGTCGCTGCGCTACATGCGCATTCAGGCGCTGCTGCCGCTGTTGATTCACAACGGCGAACCGCGTTCGACGCTGGTAATCGGGTTCGGCACTGGCATTACCGCCGGTGCGATGCTGCGCTATCCGGGGCTGGAACACCGCGTGGTTGCCGAATTGCTGCCGTCGGTGGTCGAGGCTGCGCCGCTGTTCAAGGGCAATTTCGATGCCGCCAGTGATCCCGGCGTGGAGGTGCGTCTGCGCGATGGCCGCCAGGAATTGCTGCGCAGCGCGCAAACCTATGACCTCATCACCCTCGAGCCGCCACCGCCCTCCGCTGCCGGTGTGGTCAATCTGTATTCACGCGACTTTTACCAATTGGCTGCCAGTCGTTTGCAGGCAAACGGCATCGTCGCGCAGTGGTTGCCATTGCCGACGCAGAACATCGATGACTCCCGTTCGCTGGTGCGCAGTTTCCTTGATGTGTTCCCGCATGCTTCGTTGTGGACCAGCGAGTTCCACGAAATGTTGCTGGTGGGTTCGATGCAGCCAATGCCCCTGGATGCCGCGAAGATCACCGAGCGTTTCGCTCAGGACAGTGTGCGCAGCACCTTGCAGGATGTCGGCATCGGTTCAGCCGCCGCACTGCTCGCGACTTGGGTGACCGATCGCGCAGGGCTCGAGCGATTCGCTGGCGACGCACCGGCCGTGACCGACGATCAGCCGCGGATTGAATACGCGCCATGGGTGCGCAGCAAGGAAATTACCCGCGTGCTGCCCGCGTTGCTCGACCTCTACCAGACGCCGCCACTGGTCAATGCCGACGCAGGGTTCATCGAGCGCATGGAAAACCATCGGCAGCGGCTGATGCAGTTTTATCGAGCGAGCCTGCATGCCTATGACGGTGACCGGGATGCGTGGGGGCGAGACATGCAAGAAGTGATGCGCTGGGACGGTGGGAACCCGTACTTTCGCTGGTTTACCGGACAGTGATGTAGCGCCTGTTGCATCGTAATCGCTAGCAGGGCTAGCTCCCACAGGGGTTTGGAATGTTCTCGGAATTCCAAGTGGGAGCCAGCCATGCTGGCGATAGGGCCATCAGGCCCCCGGCATTATTTGGACTCAGCTTTGAGCTTCAGATACGTCTGATGCATGTCCGCTGCCCAACCATCGATCACCGCTTTGAAGTCGTCGGCTTTCATCGCCTGAGAGTCATTTTCCAGCGTTTTGCCGGCGCCTTTGCGCACCACTTGAGCGACGACGTGGTTGCTCGCGCCATCCATGAACACCGCTTCGGTGGCCAGGGTGGTGTCCTGATCGCGGATGCCGGTGGCGGTGCTCACTGCAGCGGCGACCAACGCAATCGGGATCACCTCGTACACATGCAGACCTTCAGTCTTGCTGCTCACTGCGGTGATTGCCGGGCGCACCACGATCACGCCAGGCCCCGGCCCCGTCGCCAATGGCAGCGATTTGCTCAACTCACGTTTGAGTGCCTGATCGTAGTAGTTGGTGATGCCATTGAGGGTTTGCTGGGAGATTTTTGCGGTCGGTTGTGGTTTCGGATAAAGCTGGCTGGGCTCGACGTAAACGCTGGAGAATTTGCTGATATCGAGCTTCGGATCCATCCAGCGCATCACTTCGGCACCGGATGGTGATTTGGTCTCTTTGAGCTGGCTGTAATCCTTGAGAAAGCCGGAGTACTCATCGGGAGCGACGGTTTTGCTGGAACAACCCACCACGCCGAGCGTGGCAATGCACAACGTGCCGACCATTGCTGCTAGCTTCATGCTGTAACTCCTGTCAGAAAGCCGAAAACTTTGTAGAGGGGGAGTTACAGGTATAGCTAAACCTTCGGCAAATGCGATTACAAATTACAAAGTTCACGCAAGCCTGTGCGAAAGATCACAACGGTCATTTGACAGATGTCGGCCATCCGGCAAAGCTGCATCGAGCTTTAACGCACGCCAGACGGCAAATGCACCTGGACTACGGAAGTCGCAATGCCCAAGCATAAAAACAAAGCCGCATCCCCTGAGCCTGATTCGTCCCGACCGTCACTTGCGAAATATCTGTTTCCGATCACCATCGGCGTGCTGCTGGCTGCCGTTGTCGGGATCGGCTGGTTCTTGTTCGGCCCCGCTCCGGTTTCTGCGCCAGTGCAGGCGCCAACTTCAGGCAAAGCAGCATCGCCGGCCAACACGCCGGCACCTGTCGCACCCAAATCAGAGCCGATTGCAATGAAGCCGGCAACCATGGTCGATGAGCAGCAATGCCAGGGCTGCCACACCGAACAAGCCAAGGATTGGCAAGGCTCGCATCATCAATTGGCCATGCAACCGGCCAACACCGAAACCATGCTGGGCGACTTCAACAACGTCACGTTCAAGGCCGAAAAAGAGACCACGCGCTTCTCGCGCAAGGGCGAAGAGTTTTGGGTGAATGCGCCTGGGATTGACGGCAAGAATGCAGATTTCAAAGTCGCCTATACCTTTGGTATCGCACCGTTGCAGCAATACCTGATCGATGTCGGCGGCGGACATCTGCAGGCCCTTGGCGTGGCGTGGGATACCGAAAAAAATCGCTGGTTTCATCTCTACGCCGGCCAGGGCGTCAACTTCAAGAATCCGCTGCACTGGAGCAAGCCCAGTCAGAACGCCAACTTCATGTGCGTCGAATGCCACACCACCGGGTTCAAGCGCGATTTCGACGCAGCGAGCAACACCTTCAACAGTCAGTGGAACAGCCTCGGTGTCGGCTGTCAGGCCTGTCATGGCCCGGCGTCCAGCCACTTGGAGTGGACGCGGAAACAAGGCGATCTGATCCATAAAGGCTTCGCCGTTGACCTCCAGGACAAGAACGCCACCGTCGAGCTCGAAACCTGCGCGCGCTGCCATGCGCGTCGTGCGCCGTTGGGCGATGGCTACACCGTCGGCAACCGCTTGATGGACGATTATCTGCCGAGCACCCTCACCCGCGAACTGTATGCACTGGATGGCAAGATCAAGGATGAAGTGTTCGAACACGGCTCATTCCTGCAAAGCAAAATGTTCGACAAAGGCGTGCGCTGCAGCAACTGCCACAACCCGCACAGCAACGAACTGAAAGCGCCAGGTAACGCGGTATGCCTGCAATGCCACAACACCGCAGGCAAAACCTCCATCGAAGGCGTCGATGGCAAGGGCCTGCAAGCGAAGAATTACGATTCCATCGAACACACTCGCCACACCATGGGCCAGCCTGGCTCCCAGTGCGTGGATTGCCACATGCCCGGCAAGTTCTACATGGGTAACGACTTCCGGCATGACCACAGTTTCAGCATTCCCCACCCCGAGCGCGCGCAAAAACTTGGCGCACCGGACGCTTGCCTGACGTGTCATCAGGGCAAGGCCGGCGACAAGGTCACCGCGCAGTTCAAGCTGTGGAACGCTGCAACGGACGCGCAGGCGCCACGTTACGACGAAAGCCTGTGGCTGATCCGCAACGGCCAGCCCGGCGCTGCCGATGCGTTGTATGGGCAGTTGCAACGCAGCAACTTGCCGGCAATTCAACGGGCGACATTGCTCACGGAGCTGCCGCTGTATCCGAGCGAACAAGCGCTGAAACTGGCCACGCAGGATCTGCAGAATCCGCAGCCTCAGGTGCGTGAAAGCGCAGTGCGGGCGATCAGCGCGTTTTTGCCGCCAGCGGAACGTGCGCCGCTGCTGACGCCGCTACTGGCCGATCCGGTGAAAGCCGTGCGCATCGTTGCGGCGCGAGATCTGCTGAGCGTTGCGCGCAACAACGGATTGGGCGCGGCGCAAGCCAACTGGGACGCGGCGATTGCCGAATACGAAGCTGTACAGAAAAGTCTGCTCGAACGTGCCGAAGCCAATCTGAACCTGGCAATGCTTTATCAGGCCAGTGGCCGCAGCGGCGAAGTCGAGAGGTTGCTGCGTGCAGCGCTCAAGCGCGATCCGGACTTCTACCCGGCGCTGGTGACCCTGGTGCAATGGCTGGAGGCCAATGGGCGTATTCCTGAAGCACAACAGTTGTTGGACGACAGCCTCAAACAACACCCGGACGCGGCGCTGTTGCAGCACACTCGCGGCTTGTCACTGATCCGCGCCGGCAAGGCTGGCGAGGCCATGGGCGCGCTGCGCAAAGCCGCGCAACTGGAGCCGCAGAATGCGCAGTACGGCTATGTATTGGCGGTGGCGCTGCACGAGAGCGGTAACGTCGATGAGGCCTGCGCCATCCTTGAGGGCTTGCTCAAAGCGCAACCGGCGAACCGCAATGCGCGGTTGTCGTTGATCCAGTGGTATCTCGACAGTGGCCAGGAGCCCAAGGCGCAAGTGCTGCTGCAGGGCTGGAAGAAAATGAACATGGGGGATCCGGCGCTGAAGTGACCGTGCAGAGATACAACGGTGACCTGTTGATCGTTCCCACGCTCCGCGTGGTAACAATCAGGTCTTCGCTGTATCTCCTGCTGACACAGGCTTGTGGCGGGGCTCAGGCTTTCAGCATCACCACGACGAACTCTCGCCGCTGCGCAGCGCGATCTCCCGCCGGCTATTGATGTGCATCGCCTTGATCAGCGACACGGTGCCCACCAGCAGAATCGCCGCACCGAACAGGAAGTCGATGTTGTACAGCTGGAAATCCTGCACCGGCCCGATCAGCAGCCCGCGAACCACGGCAACGCCGACCAGCGTGGCGAGGAAATCGATCCCCGGTTGCTCACGGTAAAACACCAGCAACAGCGGCAGGCACAGGACCACAAGCAACGACAGCACGACCACTTTGAATGAAGCTTTGCGCTCGACACTGAACGCACACTCGTGCGGCCCGTACGGCTTGTAATCGTCGTCGCGAATCATCGAATTGTTTTCGTTGATGTAGTCGACGCGGTTGTATTTCTGGATCGGCGTGAAGGTGTTGGACATCTCCATCAGCGTGGTGATGTTCTTGAAGCGCAGATCGACGCGCTCGCTGCCCTTGAGGTAATAGAGCACCGGTTTATAGCCGTAGCGATAAGTGTCAAAAGGGAATTCCGTTACCTGGCCACGAACGCCGATCGGACGCGTTTCGAGCTCGGCGTAGGCGCTTTTGTTGGTGGCGGAAAGGTTGCGGCTCAGCGGCTGCACCTTCACCTGCTCAAGGAAAATCGGCGTGACGCCATAGGACCATTGCAACGGTTCCAGACGCAGGCGCAGTTCGTTACGGCTCAGGTCATAGCGATTGAAGGTGCGTTCGGAAACCACCACTGCACCGCTGAGCATGAATTCGCCGCGCAGGTTGTTGGTGATGCGCAAGGTCAGTTGATCCTTGCCTGACAACGCCGCATCCGCAGACGGTGGTGTGCCGCACCACGCGGTACTTTCGCCGACTCCGCCGAGTTGGCCGTCGCGACTTTCCTTGAACACATAAAAGTAACTGGCCCACAGCGTCAGCATTAACAGCAACGCCGTGAGACCGAGGATTTTTTTGCCCGGACTCACTGATCAGACTCCCTTCTTCGGTTCCATCGTCCAGCCGAAAACCCGCTGGCGACGGCGACTCTACCAAAAGGCCACCATCGACCCAAGGTAAAATGCCGGATTGGCGACGAGCCTAAGGGTTTCCCCGGTATTCGCCTTCTCGCCTGTAGGAGCGAGCCTGCTCACGATAGCGGTGTGTCTGTCGCCTCAACTGCAAGCTGACCCGCTGCTATCGCGAGCAGGCTCACTCCTGCGGGAAGAACCCGTGAATCCCTAAGTTCTAGGCACGATCCCGCGGGATCAGACTTTGCAACTGCTGCGCCAGAAAGTTCGCGTCGAACACAAACGTATCCGGATCCTTCAAGCCATTCGTCTTGCGCCACTGCCACTCGCCGTCCGCCAGGCCGACCAGCGAAATGCTGCCGTAGCGCGCCGCCGTCAGCCCCATGACTGCCAGGGAAATCTGCCCGCCACTGCCCATCACATCCGGAACAAATTCCACCGGTTTGCCGGCAATTACTATGCTGAGCTTTTCGCTCTTGAAGGTTGAGGTTTCCACCGCCACGCTCGGACCGAACGCGACGTAAGCGTCGCGGCTCACTTCCAGCAGATTCGGCGCCTTGACCGGCTCGAGCCATTGCTCGATCTGGTCGAACAGCGCGGCAATGCGCGTGGTCCATGCTGCCGATTGCGTGGTGAACAGTTGCTTTTTGTGCGCTTCGCTTTCGGCATAGTGGCGAAGCATCTCGCCCAATTGCTCTACGTCATTCATTGCGGTGTTCCTCGGAAAGGACCTGCGAACCCGGATAGTGGCAGATCCTGGCCTCGGCGTACGTTTGAGCTGCACCCGCCGAAGAAGATGCACAGTTGTGTGAAAGATCAGCGGTACAGTCCTTGGCTGCTGGCATCGGCGGGAAAACACAAGGAAACTCCGGGCAGACCTGAGTTTCCGATACGAGTCACTACCCGAGGAAATCCAATGCGCACCATCGGCCTGATCGGCGGCATGAGCTGGGAATCCAGCGCCGAATACTATCGACTGATCAATCAACACGTTCGCGATCGCCTCGGCCCGCTGCGCTCGGCGCAGTTGCTGATGTACAGCGTCGATTTCGGCCCGGTCGAACAGGCCCAGCACGCCGGGCGCTGGGACGATGCGGCAGCGATTCTGGTGGATGCGGCGCGCCGGCTCGAGGCTGGCGGCGCCGATTGCGTGGTGCTGTGTACCAACACCATGCACAAGGTCGCGGAACAGATTCAGGCCGCTGTCAGCATCCCGTTCTTGCACATCGCCGAACCGGCGGCCCAAGCAGCGCTGGACATCGACGCACGCACGGTCGGGCTACTCGGCACCGCGTTCACCATGGAACAGGACTTTCTCAAGCGACGCCTGCTCGAGCAGGGATTGACGGTTCTAATGCCGGATGCGGCTGAGCGCAAGGATGTCCACCGGATCATTTACGACGAATTGTGTGTCGGTGTGATCAGCGAACAATCCCGACAAATCTACCAGCGCGTCATCGAATCCCTGACCGCCCGTGGCGCGCAGGCCATTATTCTCGGCTGCACCGAAATCGGCCTGTTGGTCAAACCCGAACACAGCGCCCTCCCCCTGCTCGACACCACCGAGTTGCATGCGCAATCGGCGGTGGCGTTCGCACTGGGCGACTAAGTTTGTGCTCGGGCATGACGGATCCTTCCTGGATCGATGTGTGGCCGATCACTCTAAACCGATCAACCATTGTCTGGCGAATATCAAAATGTGAGAGCGAGCCTGCTCGCGAAAGCGGTGTGTCAGGCGACAGAGATGTTGAATGTCAGATTGCTTTCGCGAGCAGGCTCGCTCCCACAGGGATGGACGTCAGCGCTGGAACCATTCGTGCCGCTCAGCGAAGGTGTGGTGGATGAGGTCGGTCAGGATCTGCACTTCGGCCACTTTCTGCGATTCGGCGTTCACCGCCAGCCACGCCTGCAATTGCATCGGTTCTTCAAACAACCCCGGTAACGCGATCAGTCCACGGTCGAAACGGCTCATGTATGTCGGCAGCAAACCGATGCAAGCGCTGCAGCGGATCATCTCCAGCATCAGCTCATACGATTGCATACGCACGACCCCGGCCAGGCGCTGTTCGACCAGCTCGTTCCACGGTCGAAAGCTGTCGACCTGTCGGTCGTGTTGCCATTGCACCAGCATGAAATCGGCGAGGTCATCGCGGCTGTTCGGGCGCGCGGTGACGCGCGAGTAGCGTTTGGCGATGTGCGGCAGATAATTCAGAGAAGCCAGTCGCTGCGGCTGAGAAACGGCGAAGGCCGGAACTTGACCTGGTCTGTCGCCGTAGGCCAGCCACAGGACGATGTCGGCACTGACGGCGCGCAAGGACAATTCGCTGTCGAGCGCGATGATCTCCAGCCGCACACTGGCGTTGCGCCGCAGCAATGCAATGAGATCGCGGCCGAGGATGTCATGCAGGATCGATTCGGCGATCGCCAGGCGAACCAGCGGTTGTTCAACCACGGGCAGTTTGCGCTCATTGGCCAACGCGACCAGTCTGGCGTGCAATTGCTGGCCTTCTCGGGTCAGGCTCAGGGCGCTGCCCTGGAAGCTGAACAGCGAATGTTGCAGGTGTTGCTCCAGTTGCGCGAGTTGCTTGCGTAGCAAAGTCGAACGGACGTTGAGGCTGCGCGCCGCTTGCATGAAGCAGCCACACCGGGCGCTGACGAGAAAGTACTGCGCGACTTCGCTGTCAATGCTCGCCGCCTGGCTGAGCCACGTTTCAGGTCTGGTTTCCGGCGACCGGTAATCGCTGATATTCGCGCGTCCTGCGGGTTCGGTGAATGACATCGATGACTCCCTGTCGATCTTTGTATTTACGCAGTATCCCTGTAGGAGCTGCGGCACGCTGCGATCTTTTGATTTTCAAAAAAAGTCAAAAGATCGCAGCCTCGTTTCACTCGTCAGCGCCTACAGAGACGAGGAGTGTCATCTCCCCATTATTTTGTTGAGTTCGGCACCGTCGATGCTCAAGGTCGCGGTGTTGAGCATGCCGTCCAGATAGGCCTGGGCGATTTGCTCCTGGCGCTGGGCGCGCAACGCTTGGGTCAGTTGATCGCGCAGTTCATCCAGCGTCGCAGCGCGGGCCGGTTGTTGCTCGGTGAGTTTGATCACATGGAAACCGGCAGCGCTTTGTACCGGATCAGACACAGCGCCGACCTTGAGCCGCGTCACCGCTCCACGCACTTGCGGTACCAGTTGCTGCAGCGGTTGCAGCCCGGTGTCACCGCCCTGCTGCGCTGTGACCCGATCCTGCGAATACTGGTTCGCCAACGCGGCAAAATCTTCCGGCGCCGACTGCGCTTTCTTGCTCAACTCAACCGCCTGTTTGCGCACCGTTTCCAGATTCGCGTCATCAGCTACCCCAAGGAAAATCTGACTGACCCGGTACAGCGCAGGCGTTTGCCAGTTTGCCTTGCCGGCGTCATACGCCTGCTGCAATTGAGCCGCACTCGGATATTCCGCCGGCACCTGACTCACCGAGCGCAGATAATCGCGAAAGACGATTTGCTCGGTTGCCGCGCGGGCTTGCCGGGCGACATCCGGGCGCTGCGCCCAGCCCTGTGCGTCAGCCTGTTCCAGCACTGCTTTTTCAGCGAGACGCGTACGGATCCAGCGCTCCAGCGCGTCACGATTGCCGCGCAGTTGCCCGCGAGTTTGCTCAGGGACAGTGGCCAGCAACGCCTGCAATTCGTCAGGCGTCACCTGTTGATTGCCCAACCGCGCCACCGCCGGTCCCGCTGCGGTCACCGACATGGGCTGCTGAGCGGCGACCGGATCACTTCCCGGCCGCAGCACCAGCGCCACAGCCACCACCAACACGGCCACCGCTCCGGCACCGATCACCACGGCTGGCTTTTTCACAGCGCGACTTCCTCTTGCTCCGCCACGGCGGCTTTAGCGGTTTGCGCGGATGTGGCCTGGCTGAAGTCGCGCAGATAAACGATGAACTCCTGTAACAGGCGATCCCACAATTCCAGATTGCCGCGCAGGTGATCGTTGCTAACGCCGGCGGCGAGCACCACGTCCATTTCCATCACCAGGAACTCGCCCTGCAACGACAATCGGGCAAAACGCCGCGTGGCGTTCCACTGCTCGGCCACGCCCTGAGGCAAATCACCTTGCACTCGCAGCGCACAGCTGAAGGTGAAATCGACGTAGTTGTCCGGCTCCCTCGCCGGGTTACCGAAGCGCACCGCGTAGCCGATGCCCTGGCTGGCGCTGAGCAACTGGACGATGCCGTTCTGTTCGGTTTCGTTGACGCGATAACCTGCAGCTTGCAGGACTTCGGTGAGGGACTTTGGCGATACGTGGCTGATCAATTGAGTCATGGTGTCTTCCTTGTGTGTCAGTCTTTCAAATCAGTGTGCGAGCGCAGCTTGCGGCGCGTCGAATCGGGTTTTGTAGAGTTCGTCGCCAAAGCCCTGAGCCAGTTCATCGAACTTGACCCGGGCGCTGCCGGCGAAGGGCTGGCGGATCTTCATCACCTCGGCCACGTCGATGTTTTCGTAGGCGGTGAGAATCTGCTTGGCAACGCCGTACATTTGCTGATTTTTGACTGAACATTGCTGCACTTGTGTGTCACGTTCAGTCAATTGCGCTTCAAGCTTCGACCGTTCGGCCTCTTTGGCACGGGCCATCACCAGCAAGTCGTCGTAGGCTTTTTTGAACTTGCCGGTCTGCTCGACGCTGGCCGCTACTTGCGCCCGGGCCTGGTCGTGCAGGTTCTGTTGTTGCCCGGCCAATCGCTCGGCAACGCCTTTGGCCTTCGCCAGTTCAGCGGTCAATTGCTTGATTTGCGCCTGCGCAGCCTTGGCTTCGTTCTGCGCCGCCAGTTGCGCGGCGCTGGCCTGGGCCTGCTGACTTTGCAGGGCCTGCAGTTGTTGAGCGGTGCTGCGCAGTTGCGTGCGCAAGCGTTCTTCCATGCCTTCGGCACTTGCCCCGGTGGCAATCAACATGCCCAGCCCCAACCATAAACAGCGGATTTTCATCACCCTCTCCCGGCGCCTTAGAAGCGCGTGTTGATCTCAAGCTGCAAGACGTCGATATCGAACGGCGCGCCGTACACCGCCTCGGTGCTCAGCCAGCGACCTGTGGCGTAAACATTTTTCGCCAGGCCATAGTTGCCGCCCATGAAATAGCCTTTGGCGTTGGTGCCGCCGAGGTGGAAGGACGAGTCGTTGAAGCCGTCGGGCAAGGCGTCCGGCTGGATGTACTTGTAGCCAGCGAACAGGTTCCAGTCGCCCTTGCGCTTGAGGTCCAGCGAGTTGCCGAGGGTGAACTGCACCATCCACGCATTGGCACCGCTCTCGATGTCGCCGTTGCTGTCGAGGTTGTTGACGATCTGCCCGGCGGAACGCTTGCGCATGTCGCCTTCGTCGTAGCTGAGGTTGTGGATGTAGTTGCCCTGGCTGCGCAGTTTGAAATCCTGTGGCAGGTCGGCGTCCCAGACCACGTTCAAATCCAGCAGGTTGAACTCCGAGGCCAGGCCGACATATTGCGGCTGCGCTGTAGTGCTCGGGTTGAGCGGGTTCGGCGTGATGTCACGCAGCAGGAACACGCTGTTGCCCTTCTGCATGAACGCCGCGCGGCTGCCATCGCTGTCGCAGCCCGGCGCGCCGGCCCACGGCTCGCAAGGGCTGGAGCGTTCGCCTTGAATATCGTCGAAGCGGTAATAAGCGAGTGCGCCCTTGAGACGGTTGTTGCTGTTGATCGCCCACTTGGCGCCGAGTTGTGCGCCATACAGCCATTTGTTGTCGCTCTCTTCCTTGTCGAAACCGTTGCTGCTGGAGGTGTCGTTGGTGTAGTCCACCGGGAACGCGCCGACGGTGCCGAACACGCCCCAATCATGGTTGAGCTTGTGGTCGAAGATAGCCGCGACACCGTCGAAGTTCAGGTCGTTGGAATAGAGCATGTCGGTGGACATGAAAGGGTTGGCGAAGCGCCCGCCGGTCAGCGTCAGCTCATCCGTGGGTTTCCAGTTCAGGTAACCCTGATCGAGCCAGATGTCTTTCTTGGCGAAGCCACCGCCGAGGTTCTGGGTGGTCGACACCGGGTTGTTGTCGGAGCCGGTGCCGATGCGGATACCCGCAGTCCATTCCTCCGAAATCACCGCTTTCATGCCCAGCCGCGCACGCAGGCGGAACTGGTTTTCGCGGTCTTCACGGGTGTTGAGCAACGGCGGCAAACTGGTGCTGCTATTCGGGTTGACGTCGTACGGGCCGTTGTTGTTGAGCTTGGCGAAGTCGACGATTTCGTTGCTGTTGTTGCCCGAGTAGTAACGCGATTCGTCACGCAGACGAATGTCGCCGTCGAAGCTGATCCGCGAGGCCCAGTCCGGGAAGGTATTCGGCGCGGCCCAGTTTTCCTGTTTGGCGGTGGCCATGACCTCGGCTTTGACCTGATCGCGAATCTGGTCGCGCACCGCCGCCGGCACGTACTGCACACGCACATCGCCCGGCGCGGCGACGGGCCCGGCCACTACGGCAGTGGACGCGGCAGCCTGTTTGGCCTGAGCGGCTTCGTTCTGCGCCTGAGCGATCAGCGCGTCAGCCTTGTCCTGTTTCAGAATGCCCTGCTCGACCAGCAAGCGGATCAGATTGATCGTGGCGTTCTCCGAGGGCGCAGGCGCTGCCACGGCCTGACCGACCAGGGTCGCAATGACCATGCCGACCGCCAGGGACAATCGATTCACGTTGGAAATCATCTGCACACAACTCCTTTTGCCGAAGCTTGAATAAGTGAATTAACCCGGACGCCGCCCTTGCAGGGACAGGCGCACAGGCAAAGTGATGGAGGCCGGAGGCCGTTCGCTAAGAGCCGGCGCACCACGCAGCGCGGCCAGCACCTGCTGGTCTATTTCGGGATTGCCGCTGGACTTGATCAGCTCGACCCGAGTGATTTCGCCGACGCTGCTCAGCCAGACATCGGCCTGTAGCGAGAACGCGAGGTTGCGCAGTTCGGGGTTTTCGCGCAGCAAACGCTGGAAGGTAAACGCCAGAAACTGGCTGTATGTCCCCGTGCCCAAACGCCCGCCGCCAGCCCCGGCCATGCCGCCGCCCTTGCCCGCGCCGATGTTGAAAGCGTCATTGCCGGACTGCGCGTCGCCATCCATTTGCATCGGGTTGGCCAGATCGTCGGCCGGGGACGGCGGCGCCTCTTCCTCGGGCTTGACCTCTTCCGGCTCCGGCGTTGGCTCGGGCTCGACAACCTTTTCTTCCACCGGGGTCTCCGGCTCTGGCGGTTTCTCCGGCGGCGGTGGTGGCGGTGGCGGCAACGGAATGATCGTCGGCACCTTCGGCGCTTCCCGGCGCACGCCAGCCATGTCGTTCGCCCATTGCCAGAGGAACCACGCGGCGAGCACGGCGAGCAGCAAAGCGGCGCTCCACTTCACATAGCGCAACGGCGACTTTTTCACGGGCGGCGGTTCGATCGGAAGTTGTGCGGTCATGACTCAGCCCTGACTCGGTTTGCCGGTAACGAGACCGACCTGGGACAGTTCGAGCCGGCGCAGCAGATCCAGCACTTCGATGACTTTCTGGTATTGCACCGTCGCATCGCCGCGCACGATTACCGGGAAATCCGGGCTCTGCGCCTTCTCGATGCGCAGGCGTTCTTCCAGTTCCGCCAGGGTCACCGGATAGGCATCGAGAAACACCTGGCCGCCGTCGTTGACCGAAATCGCCTTGGTCTTGGCTTCCGACAGCGACACCGAGGCGCTGGCCTTGGGCAGGTTGATCTGGATCCCGGAGACCTGCGCAGTGGCGGTGAGGATGAACATCACCAGCACCACCATCAGCACATCGACCAGCGGGGTGATGTTGATGCTGTCCACCGCAGCATCTTCGTCATCGTCGTGGGAGGCATTTACGGACGCCATGTCAATGCTCCTCAGGCCGGTACGGAGTGATTGGCGTGATGGCCGCGCTGATGCGCTGCCTCACTGAACTGGCTCTCGCCATGCATCTCCGCCAGGCGCGTGATGAACTCGTCGACGAACACGCGCATGTCGGCGCTGACTTCCTTGTTGCGGGTGATCAGGCGGTTGTAGCCAAACAGCGCGGGGATAGCGACGAACAGGCCCATCGCCGTGGCCAACAGTGCTGCGGCCATGCCCGGCGCGATGGCATTGATATTCACGTCACCGGCCATCGCCGTACCGAGGAACACCACCATGATCCCCAACACCGTGCCGAGCAGGCCGATGTACGGGCCACCGGCGATCGCATTGGACAGGGTCGACAGTTTCGAACTCAGTTGCTGGTTTTCGCGGGTGCGCACGCCGTCCATGGAGCAGCGGATGGCTTCGATGGTGGCGGCGGAAACCGACGAGGTATCGGCGCCCTGCTCGCGGCGGGTGCGGATCTCTTTCACCGCCACCAGATACAGGCGCCACAGCGACGAATGCTGCAAACGCTGCGCGAGTTGGGCGTCGTCGGCGAACATTTCCAGACGCGTGCCGACCTTGGCGAATTGCACGCGGAAATCTTCGTTGGCCGCAGAAACGCGGCTGAGGCTGCGGTTCTTGCGCAACATGATGACCCATGACTGGAACATCATCAGCACCAGCACGGCGATGATCACCCAGGCGTCGATCGGCACTGCGTTGAGGAGGAAGCCGAGGCTGCCGAAACCGAAGCCGGACTGTTCTTCATCGACGCCATAGGCGACCAGTTTCGACTCAGCGCCTTGCGAAGTGGCATCGGCCAGCAACAGCGCGGCGGGACGGGCGACTTTCGACAGGCGCAGTTCGTCGATGGCACCTGCGAACGGCTGCAACGGACCTTCGTGCACGTCAGCGCCGATGGCCATGACCGAGTTGAACGCCGGCATCGCTTGAGCCAGCACCGCGCCTTCGCGACCATTGATGTAAAGCGTCACTTTCGAGCCTTCAGCGGTCAACGCGACGTGTTGCCATTGGCCCGGATTGAGCGCTTGCGCGGCAGCGGCGCGTTGACCGTCGATCTCCACAAACGGCACGCCCTGATTGACGCCGATCAGCAGATTTTGCGTGCCTTCGCGACGCGACAGAATCAGCTGCTCGCCATTCGCTTGATCCAACCGCAGCCAGGCGCTGAAGGTGAATGCGCTGCCGGCGTTGTGTTGCAGCGAAGGGCTGGCCGGCAGCAGCAACGGCTGGCCGCTGAACTGCAAGGCGCGCCCTACTACACCGTCAATCGCCGCGCCGGTCGCACTTTGCGCAGTGTTGCCATAGGCGGTGGTGTCTTTGGCCGGAGTGCCGGTGGCGCCGTCGAAGTGATAGAGCGCGGTGTAATTCGGATCAAACGTCAGTTGGCCATTGCCAGTCGCCGCAGCTTTCTGGTTGCCGTAATACATCCAAATGTCCTGGCGCTGACCGCCCTCGACATTCGGCACATCTACCCAGATCAGCGCCATGCCCATCAGCGCATCGAAGCTTTCGATCTGATGATTGAGCACGGTTTTGTCATCGGCGGCGACGAAACGCAGATCGGCGCCGTCCTCCTTGACGCCGTCAAAGGTGAAATTGCCGGTGTGCAAGCGCACCAGCAGCGCAGTGCGGCCGAGGGCCTGATTGATCGCCGCGCCTTGTGGCGTGGTGTCGACAGCAATTTGTTTGCGGTAATGCCAGTCGTCCTGCCACCAGGCCTGAGCCGTGGCCGGGAGCACGAAGCCCAGGCAGATCAACAAGGAAAGGAAAAGGCGCGGCATGGAAATGCTCCTGATTAGAAAGTGGCCTGAAGGTTGAAGTGCAGGCGCGATTCCTGTTTCGAGGTGTTCGGCCCTTCGAGTAACGGGAAGCCCCAATCGAGGCTGCCGGACAGCCATTTACTGAGGCTGGCGCGGGTGCCGAGGCCGACACTGGCCAGGGCGTAATTGGCGTCCTGATCTGGCAGTTCGTCGCGCAGATACAGCTGCGCACCTTCGGCGAAGGCGTAGAAACGCCAGTCCTGCATCCAGGTGCCGGCGTACTTGGCCAGTGATGGCGTGCGTACTTCCTGACTGAGCAGCACGCCGTCATCGCCGGTACGTTCGGCGGCCAGATAGCCGCGCACGGAGGTGGCGCCGCCGGCGGAGAACTGTTCGTTGGAAACCAGTGGCCCGGACGCCAGTTGGAACGCAGCTTTGCTTGCGCTCTGCCAGTCGCTGTCGAAGGTCCAGGTGTAATTCGTGTCGCCCTTGAGTACGGCGAAACTCGGCTTGGCGCGGTAGCGTTTGTAGTCGAAATCTTCATCGTCGCTGCCGTAGCCGAAAACACTGCGGGTGGCGGCGACCAGGCTCAGGCCGAGGCCGAGCTGGCTCTTTTCGCTGTAGCGGTAGCCGTTGTAGGCAAAGGTGAACGGCGCATATTGCAGCGGCACCTTGTCGCTCTCGCCCGACAAGGTCAGGCGCTCGTCGAAGTCTTTGAAGTCGATGCCGGCCGACAATGAATTCGACCAGTTGCCGCTCGACGGCAGCGTGTAGATCGCCGACACGCCATAACTGTGGCCCCTGCCAAGCACGTTGCTGCCACCGATGGTGGCAACGTTGCTGTCGGACTGGTAACCGGAGAACTGCACGCTCCAGCGCTCGTCCAGCGGCGCGGTGTAGGAGCCCGACCAGACCTTGGCGTTATCGGTTTCCTGCGGCGCGGTGAAAAATGTCAGGTTGACGCTGTGGCCGAGTTGCCAGAGGTTGTTGTAACCGACGCTGGAGACCGTGCGCAGCTTTTCGGTGTCAGCGCTGTAGTCGTTGTTGAGGCCGACACTGGCGGTCCACGGGTTCTGGTCTTCGACTTGCAAATCGACATCCATGGTGCCGGGACGCTGACCTTCGCGCACCAGCGGCATGACTTGTCGACCGGGAGTTTTGTTGAGCTGCGCCAGTTCGCCCTGGACCTTGGCGAAGTCCGGCACCTCGCCTTCTTTGAGCGCCGGAACGTTGTCACGAATATCGAGTGGCGAATAGTGTTTGGCGCCGACCACACGCACGCGTCCGACTTTGGTTTCGCTGACTTGCAGATACACGATACCGTCGGCGACCGCTTGCTCTGGCAGTTCGACGAACACCGATTGGTAGCCGCGTTGCTGATACGCCTTCTGCAAGGCATCGCGCGCACCTTCGATATCGGTGAGGGCTTTTTGCGGGCCGAGAAACGGGTACACCGCTTCTTCGATCGCCCGCGCATCGAGCACGGTGTTGCCGCGCACGAAGTATTCGTTGACGTCGACTAGGCGCTGCGCCGCTGCGGTTTCGGCGACCTCCTGCGCCAATGCCGGCTGCGCGCCCGCCGTCACCAGCAGCCAGCTCCACAGCGCCAGCCGTGACTTGAAAATCGGTTCCACACTACCCCCTGAATTCGCGATGACCTGTTGGCGTGAATCGCCCGGTGTGTTGCCTCAGTTGCTGATCGTTGTGGCGCAGGCGTGCTTGCCCAGCCAGGTGTGCAGCAGCGCGAAGTTCAGCGAGAACTCGGGCATTTGCAGCAGCGCACCGCAGAACACTTCGCCGATGATTTTTTGAATGAGCAGCACCGCCCGCGGCTCGTTGAGTAGCGTGGCGATGTCGCGGCTGAGGGCGTTGAAGCTCCAGACTTTCTGGTTCAGGCCGAGGCCGACGAACCAGCGGAACAGCAGGTTGTAATTGAGCTGTTCATACAGCTGCTGCTCACTGGGCACCGAATACAGCAGTTGCAAAAGCAGGATGTGCATGACCGTTTGCGCAGGGATCAGCATGCCGGGCTGGGCATTCAGGTCGTGCATCAGCGCGCAGTGGGCGTCGAGAAGGTCGTCGATCTGTGGGCGCAGCAACACCAGCGAATGCCCTGGCGGAATGTAGCTCGACACCTCTTTCAAGGCGCCCTGCCAGTCATCCTGCGAGACGATCCAGACCCACGGCGCGCCGTAGCGATACACCGAAACCGGCTTCTTGCGCGCCGCTTCGACGATCTTCGACAAGCGTTGATCGAGCTCCTGCATGCCCACTTTCGAGTAGCGTTCCATAGTCCCCATTGCCTCACTCCCGGCGTCCCGCCTCGGCTTGTGAAAAGCGCCCCGTTGGGCCCCTCAAGCGCGTTACATAGGCATGACCGGACTGGCGATGTGCTACCGAACTTTTGTCATAAAAGCTTCATTACGGGAGATGGGGTGGCGGGGATTTCAGGCAAAGATAAAAGCCCCTCACCCTAGCCCTCTCCCGGAGGGAGAGGGAACTGACCCAGGTGTATGCGAGGTGTGCCGACGTGAAATACCAAATCGTACTCAGAATTTGAAAAGCCAACAGATCGGCCCCCTCTCCCTCGGGAGAGGGCTGGGGTGAGGGGCGAATCCACAACACATCCAACAATCATCCCCACAAAATAATCGCTGCCGCGCCCCATCTTCCCTGCATCTGCGCGTGACATTCGCGTGACATTTGCGGGTTTAAACTCCGGCGCGTTCAGGCGTATAACCTGTACAGACTTTTTGATCTGCATGGACATCAACACGGGGTAGCGACATGACCACAGCAAATATCCTTGGCAACCTGTTTCCTTCTGTCAGCGACATCCCGGAAAAATATCGCCTCGACGGTCAGGTCGAGCAACGCGAATACCTCGTCGATGGCCAGTTGCGGCGCTGGGACGGCCCGCTCGCGCAAGTGCGCAGCCCGGTGTATCTGCAAAACGAAAACGGCGCTGAGCAAGTGATCCTCGGCAGCACGCCGTTGCTTGACGCCGGCACCGCGCTCACCGCTCTCGACGCCGCCGTACGGGCCTACGACCGTGGTCAGGGCCTGTGGCCGACGATGCGCGTGGCCGAGCGTATCCAGCATGTCGAAGCGTTTCTTGGGCGCATGCGCCAACAGCGCGACGCCGTGGTCAAGCTGTTGATGTGGGAAATCGGCAAGAATCTCAAGGACTCGGAAAAAGAGTTCGATCGCACCTGCGACTACATCGTCGATACGATCAATGCGCTCAAGGAACTCGACCGCCGCTCCAGCCGTTTCGAACTGGAGCAGGACACGCTCGGGCAGATCCGCCGCGTGCCGCTGGGCGTTGCCCTGTGCATGGGCCCTTACAACTATCCGCTCAACGAAACGTTCACCACGTTGATTCCGGCGCTGATCATGGGTAACACCGTGGTGTTCAAACCGGCCAAACTCGGCGTGCTGCTGATTCGGCCGTTGCTGGAAGCGTTCCGCGACAGTTTCCCGACCGGCGTCATCAACGTGATCTACGGCAGTGGCCGCGAAACTGTCAGCGCGCTGATGGCCAGTGGCAAGATCGATATCTTCGCGTTCATCGGCACCAACAAGGCCGCCAGCGACCTGAAAAAACTGCACCCGAAACCGCACCGTTTGCGCGCCGCGTTGGGGCTCGATGCGAAAAACCCGGGCATCGTTTTGCCGGAGGTGGATCTCGACAACGCCGTCAGCGAAGCGCTGACCGGTTCGCTGTCGTTCAATGGCCAACGCTGCACCGCACTGAAAATTCTCTTTGTGCATGAGGACGTCGTCGACAGCTTCATCGAGAAATTCAACGCCAAACTGGCCACGCTGAAACCGGGCATGCCGTGGGACAGCGGCGTGTCGCTGACGCCGCTGCCGGAATCGGGCAAGGTCGATTACCTGCACGGTCTGGTCGCGGATGCGCGCAGCAAAGGCGCGGAAGTGGTCAACCCGAATGGCGGCGAGTCCCGCGAGTCGTTCTTTTACCCAGCGGTGCTATACCCAGTGAATCCGCAGATGCGCGTCTATCAGGAAGAACAATTCGGCCCGGTCGTGCCGATCGTGCCGTACCGCCACCTCGATACCGTGATCGATTACGTGCTGGAGTCGGATTTCGGTCAGCAACTGAGCATTTTCGGCACCAACCCGGTAGCGGTCGGGCGGCTGGTAGATACGTTCGCCAACCAGGTCGGGCGGATCAACCTCAATGCCCAATGCCAGCGCGGCCCGGACACCTACCCGTTCAACGGGCGCAAGAATTCCGCCGAAGGCACTCTGTCGGTTCACGATGCACTGCGGGTATTTTCGATCCGTACGCTGGTGGCGACCAAGTTCCAGGAGAGCAACAAGGATCTGATCAGCGAGATTATTCGCGGGCGGGATTCGAGTTTCCTGACCACCGACTACATCTTCTGACCGGCCACTGGCAGGAATGAAAATTAGCGACTGAAACCGTCAGCCCCCCGGCAATCCAGTGTCTACACTGAGCCCAACATTGCTCGATGCCGGGAGGGCTGGACATGCTCGATTATTTCGCGCTGGGTCTGTTGGTGTTCGTCGGTCTCGTGCTGTTTTACGGGATCATCGTGTTGCACGACATTCCGTATGAAATTGCCGTTCACCGTAACCACCCGCATCAGGATGCGATCCACGCCACTGGCTGGGTCAGCCTGTTCACCCTGCATGCGCTGTGGCCGTTTCTGTGGATCTGGGCCATGGCCTATCGCGAGGATCGCGGTTGGGGATTCGGTGACGGCAAACCCGTGCACAATCATGTCCTGCGCCTTGAGCAGCAAGTGCTCGAGTTGCAAACCCGACTTGAGCACCTTGAGGCGCAGTCGGCGATTGCACCATCTTCCGATGCACGGGAAGTCTGAGCATGGATCTGCTCCTTATCCTGACTTACGCGGCATTTTGCGTTGCACTGTTCAAAATTTTCCGCATTCCGCTGAACAAGTGGACCGTGCCCACGGCGGTACTCGGCGGCGTTTTGATCATCGGCGCATTGATTTTCACCATGAACTACAACCATCCGTACTCGGAGGTGGCGCGTTCCTATTTCGTTTCCGTGCCGGTGATTCCGATAGTCAGTGGCCAGGTCATCGAAGTGCCGGTGCAGGGTAACGAGCCGCTGGAAAAAGGCGATGTCTTGTTTCGCATCGATCCGACGCCTTTCGAAAACCGGCTCAAATCGCTGAAGGCGCAGCTGGTGGCCGCTAAAGGCGACCGCTATCGCATCACCGAACTGATCCGGCGAAATTTCGGCACGCAACGTGAACTGGACGCCGCGATTGCCCGTACCGATGACCTCCAGGCACAACTGGACAATGCCAAGTTCGAACTGGACAACACCGTAGTCCGCGCGCCCAGCCGAGGTTTCGTGACCCACGTTTCCTTGCGCCCCGGCATGATGGCGAGCAAGTTGCCGCTGCGCCCGTCGATGGTGTTCATTCCCGAGGAAGGCCAGTACTTTGCTGCGTGGATGCGCCAGAACAGCCTGTTACGCCTGACCGTGGGCGATGAAGCGGAAGTGGCTTTCGATGGCATTCCCGGCAGGGTTTTCGCCGGGCGGGTGAAGAGTGTCATCGGTGTGATTGCCGAAGGCCAGGTGCAGCCGTCGGGCACGTTGATCAGTTATACCGGATCGCCGCCGGCCGGGCGGGTACCGGTAATCATTGAAATCACCGACCCCGATTTCGCTCAGTATCGCCAGCAGATGCCCGGCGGCGCTTATGGTCAGGCGGCACTGTATAGCCAGCATTTCCACCACATCGGCGCCATGCGTAAAATCCTACTGCGCATGGCCGCATGGATGAACTACATCTTCCCTTTCCATTGACCTGAATTGAACAGACGAGGCCCGCACTGAGCCATTACAGCTCCCATCGACTTCCGCCCTTGCTGCGCCGTGTCTTGCGTCCGGTGCTGGATCCCTATCGTCGTTATCGCCACGCGCGGCTGATCCACGCAGTGCGCGTGGCCCTCGGGTTGCTGGCGACGATTCTGCTGACCACCGGCATCAATCTGCCCCATGGCGAGTGGGCGTCGGTGACGATGCTGGTGGTGATCGGCGGCTTGCAACATCATGGCAACATCGGCAAAAAAGCCGCCGAGCGCGCCACCGGCACGTTGATCGGCGCCGGTGTCGGATTGCTGCTGGTGGCACAGCACGCATGGCTCGGTCTGCCATGGCTGACGTATTTTGCGATGGCGGTGGTCTGCGGATTCTTTTCCTATCACGCAATCGGCAAAGGCGGCTATACCGCCCTGCTCTCGGCGATCACCGTGTTCATCGTCGCCGGGCACGGCGACAACCCGATCACCGATGGTTTGTGGCGTGGCGTCGACATCCTGATCGGCATCGCCCTCGCGCTGGCGTTCTCGTTCGCTTTGCCGCTTTATGCGGTGTATTCGTGGCGTTACAACCTCGCCGACGCTTTGCGCGATTGCGCCACTGTGTACGGGCGGATCATCAGCGGTCAGCCAGTCAGCGCCGATGAACACCTGAAACTGATGAGCCGCCTCGGCGCGGTGATGGTGCAACTGCGTTCGCTGATGCCGTCGGTGTCCAAGGAAGTGAAGATTTCCATGACCGAACTCGATGCCATCCAGCGCAACCTGCGCATGTGCATCAGCACCCTGGAAATTCTCGGCAATACCCGGCCCGATGCCAATGACCCGCACGCCATGGCCCATCTGCAATCGGCGCTCAAGGCCGAACACCGGCAGATCCGTGTGCAATTGATCGGTATGGCCCGAGCTTTGAAAAGCGGTGCCACGCAACGCCTGGATCGACCTCAGGAACTGCCGGACGCGAGTCTCGAAGTGCCGGTGTATACCGCGCTGGACGGTTATCGCTTGTTGACCAGGCAATTGGCGGCAAATATCGGCGAAATGCGCCAGCGCCTGGCCAAGACCGCACCGCGCTGGAACATCTGAGGCGCCGGGACGATTTCCGTGTAACAAACGCGACATGATCACTACAATGCGCCATTGCAACGTCAGTGACATGGATGCCCACATGCAGTTCAGGAAGAATATCAACGCTTTACGCGCACTTGCCGTGCTGTCGGTGGTGCTGTTTCATTTCAGGATTCCCGGCTTCGCTGGTGGATTTGCCGGCGTCGACGTGTTTTTCGTGATTTCCGGATTTCTGATGACCGGAATCATCGTTACCGGTCTGCAACAACAAAGATTTTCCCTCCTTGGGTTCTATGCCTCCAGAGCCCGGCGGATCATTCCCGCACTGCTGACGCTGTGCGTGGCCCTGCTGATCTTCGGCTATGTGTACCTGCCGCTGGATGATTTTCGCGAGACGATCCGCACGATCAAAAGCAGCTTGCTGTTCAGCTCGAATTTCCTCTTTTCCAAAGACGGCAATTACTTCGATGCGCCGTTGCACGAGAACTGGCTGCTGCACACCTGGTCGCTGTCGGTGGAATGGCAGTTCTACCTGCTCTATCCCGTGCTGATCATGGGTTTCTACAAATATCTGAGCGCAGAAAAAACCCGCCGGGCGCTGCTCGCACTGGCGGTCATTTCGTTCGGTGCGTCGGTGTTGCTATCGCAGACAAAACCGGTTTTTGCTTTCTACATGCTGCCGACGCGCGCCTGGGAAATGCTCGCCGGTGGCCTGGTCTTCCTGTATCCGCTGCGCCTCACTCAGCGCAGCGGTTTACTCTGCGAAGGCCTTGGCCTGCTCGCAGTCGTCACCAGCGTAGTGTGCTTGTCCGAGGACGACCTCTGGCCAGGCTATCTGGCGCTGTGGCCCGTACTGGGAACGGTGATGGTGATCTACGGCAACACGCAGTCGCTATTCAGTCGCCATCGGATTTTGCAGTTTACCGGAAGCATTTCCTACTCCGTTTACCTCTGGCACTGGCCGCTGGTGGTGTTGCTGTATCTGTGTGGTCTGTTGAGCAGTTGGCCTCATGTGCTGGGGGCGATCGCTTGCTCTTTTGTGTTGGGTGCGCTGTCTTTCCATTTCGTCGAGTCAAAGGTCAGCGGCGCTTCCACCGCCCCGCGAACGCTGGCCAAGTTTGCCTCGCTGACGATAGGGCTCATCGCCATCGCGTCAATGACGTCGTCGCTGGTCAAGCAATACCCGGCGTCTCGATTGGCGTTTGTCGACCTCGGGCAACCGCAATACACCAGCACACTCTACCCGCAAGAATGCTATTCCAACGCTCACGAGGCGGCGGATTGCAAATTGGGGAGCGGTGAGGTTTCGGTTATTTTGTTCGGTGACAGTCACGCGCAATCGACCGCCGCAGCCGTGCAGATGAACAACCCGCAAGCCGCCCTGTCCTGGTCACGCGGCGGTTGTCCGCCACTGCGCAACTTCGAGATGCGCGACAAGAATCTGCAACGCCAGTGCCTCGCGTTCAATGATGAAAAGCTCGAAGTACTCAAGCACTCCTATGCCGGCGTGCCGGTGGTGCTATTCAGTCGGGCGGCGTTGTATGCCGACCCGAGCAGAAACAACGGCTACCGCATTCACTTTGCGGATCAACCCGCGCCGGGCGAGGCAGGATTTATCGATGCTTATGTCGCCGAATACAGCCGGACCGTGTGTGAGATTGCCCAGCACCACCCGGTTTATATCGTCAGGCCGATCCCGGAGATGCCTTTCAGCGTTTACAAAGGCTTGAATCTCAATCAGCGTTTGTTTCAGCAGGCGTCCGATATTTCCGTCCCGCTGCTCGACTACCAAAAACGCAACAGGATCGCCAACTTCACCATTGAGGCCGCCGCCAGACAGTGCAATGCGACAGTGATCGATCCAACGCCATATTTGTGCCCGAATGGCAGCTGCATGGGCTCCAAAAAAGGCGTGGCGTTGTACTTTGACGACAACCATCTGGTCGACGCTGGCAATCGGCAACTGCAAGGCCTGTTCAAAGACCTGTTCAAGTCAATTTAAGGGCGCGCAGCGACTCCCGCTTTCGGCTTGAAGCCCCAGCCCTGTTGCATGCCCGCAGCGGCCAGCAGGATCGCGGCCACGCCGACCCATTGCAGTATTTCCAGGCGATGACCGAAGGCAAACCAATCGACCAAGATCGCCGCAATCGGGTAGATGAATGACAGCGCACCGGTCAATGCCGTCGGCAGTTTCTGGATCGCGCCATACAGCAACACGTACATCAAACCGGTATGTACGATGCCCAGTGTGACCAGGCTGGCCCAGGCACTCGGCGCTTGCGGCAGCGCGGTGAAATGCGCAAACGGCGCGAGCAACAGCACACCCGTGCACACTTGTATCAGCGCGATCAGGTGCGGTGGCGTGCCGGTGAGGCGCTTGATGATCAACGCGGCGATTGCATAAAGAAGCGCCGCGCCAAGTGCCAGCGCAATACCGACCAGATACTCGCCACCGCTTTCGCCTTGGGTCCCGTGAGCGCTGACGATCGCCAGCATGCCCATGAAGGAAATCGCCAGCCAGAACAACTTCTGCAGGGTAATTTTTTCGCCAAGCAACAGCGCCGCCAGCCCCACCAGCATGAACGGCTGCACGTTGTACACCGCCGTGCCGATGGCGATCGACGCTCGAGAATACGAGGCGAACAACAACACCCAGTTACCGACAATCGCAGCCCCGCTGAGCACGGCCAGCAGGAAGGTCGTGCGGGTGAGAATGCCTCGGCGCAGAAAACCGAATGCCGCGCAGATCAGCAGCAACGTCCCGGCGCCGAACACGCAGCGCCAGAACACTACGTCCAGCACTGGTTGCCCGGACACCAGCACGAACCAACCGATCGTTCCTGATATCAGCATGGCCGCGGTCATTTCAAATGAGCCGTGGCGAAGAGTCTTGTCCATCGTTCACCTCCATCGTGTCTGGCAAAAGTATGCCAAGCCGACTGGCAGCCGCTCCAGCGTTAAAAGAAGGCTAAACTCGACATCAGCCTTTTTTATCGCGGGCACATGGTGCCATTCGCCTCATTCCGGAGTTTTCATGACTGACGATATTGATCAGATGCTTATCAGCGCATTGATGGAGGATTCGCGGCGTTCGCTCAAAGCGCTCGCACAGATCAGCGGTTTATCGTCGCCGAGCGTGGCGGAACGACTGCGCCGGCTGGAGGAGCGCGGCGTGCTCAAGGGATACACAGTGGAGATAGACCCGAAATGCTTCGGCTATCAATTGCAGGCCATCGTGCGGGTCCGGCCACTGCCGGGACAGTTGCAAGAAGTCGAGCGACAGATTCTGGCGATTCCCGAGTTCACCGAATGCGACAAGGTCACGGGTGAGGATTGCTTTATCGCGCGTCTGCATGTGCGCTCGATGGAGCAGCTCGACGCCCTGCTCGACCGCCTCAATCTGTTGGCGGAAACCAATACCGCGATCGTCAAGAAGACGCCGGTCAAACGCCGTTTGCCGCCGATGGCCTAGGTGCCTTTTGCCAGAGATCGGCGTAGATTGAGGTTTTTCGCGGCTAAGGAATGGCGGTATGAGAATCCAGGTATTGGCGCTGGCGGCCCTGCTGCTCGGCGGTTGCGGTACGATTCAAACAGTGGCGCGCGACGATCAGGCCGCCATCGATGACCTCAAGAAACAAAAGAGTTATTGCGGGGCGGTGCCGAGGATCTACAGTGGCCTCGCCTATGACTTCTGCACGTTGAATGCGCCACTCGCTCCAGGTATCGATGCAGATGACCACCGCAACGCGGCGATCCCGGTGGTACTGGTTGACGCGGTGGTGTCTGGTGCGCTCGATACCCTGCTGCTGCCCTACACGATTTATCGCCAGCAAGTGGACGGCAGCATCGTCATCAATTGAACCCGCACGTTCCTTCAGGCAACAAAAAACCCGCCGAAGCGGGTTTTTTGTTGTACCGGCAAAGACAATCAGTCGTCGCGGCTCATGATGCCGAAAATCTGCAACAGGCTGACGAACAGGTTGTAGATCGAGACATACAGGCTGATGGTCGCCATGATGTAGTTGCGCTCGCCGCCGTGAATGATGGCGCTGGTCTGGAACAGAATGCAGACCGACGAGAACAACACGAAACCTGCGCTGATCGCCAGTTGCAGGCCGCTGATCTGGAAAAAGAAGCTCGCCAGCGTTGCACCCAGCAGGACGAAGAAGCCAGCGGTGATGAAGCCACCGAGGAAGCTCATGTCCTTACGGGTGATCAGCACGTAAGCCGACAGGCCACCGAATACCAGGGCGGTCATGGCAAACGCCGAGCTGACCACTTCCGCGCCGCCCTGCATGCCCAGATAACGATTGAGGATCGGGCCAAGCAGGAAGCCCATGAAACCGGTCAACGCGAATGCGGACACCAGGCCCCACGCTGAATCACGGAGTTTGTTGGTGAGGAAGAACAGCCCATAGAAGCCGATCAGCACCACGAAGATATTCGGGTAGCCAACGCGCATCTGCTGCGCGACGAATGCCATCACGCCGCTGAATGCGAGGGTCAGTGCCAGTAGGCCGTAAGTGTTGCGCAGGACGCGGCTAACCTCTAGCTGCTCAGCCTGCACGCTGTTATTAACTGCGTAATCCTGTTCGCGCATGGCGACACTCCTGTTGGTTTGAAACGTTCAGTCGCAAAGATCATAACAGACGCCCTGTAACAAGCCATGGAGAGAGTTTGACAGTGTGTTTCATTCAGGTATTATGGCGCCCGCAACGCAACGGAGGTGTGGCCGAGTGGTTTAAGGCAACGGTCTTGAAAACCGTCGACTGTAACAGGTCCATGAGTTCGAATCCCATCGCCTCCGCCATATTTGATACGACAAAGCCCTGATTATTCAGGGCTTTGTCGTTTCCGGGATTCGTGATTTGCACTCACCGTTCTCGGAATCATCGCCGCATCTTTTCGACCATCTCCGCGACCTTCCCTCCTCCCGCTCTGATTTCGCTGGTTCATCTTCGGCACATAGGGTCTGCCTTCAACAGACAGTTTTGCGGTCAGAAGCTGCCCATCGCGATCAGAAACGTTTGACGACAACGCGTTGCTCTCGCAGTCTGCTTTGCCCCTATTCTTCACTAGGCTCCCTATGTCATTCGCAACCGTAGTGCTGCTTGACTCCTGGCCACAGCCAAATACGTCGCCCGAACCCATCGTGTTTGCCACGGACACGCAGCTATGTTTACGGCATTGCACCGCTGGGGAAGAAATAGCTGTAATCCATTTTCCCCTGGTTAAAAAATTCAGTTCGGCTCACCAAACGACGCACCCCGCTCAGCCAAAAAGGATTCACACCGAATCAGGGACGATGAATGAAACCAATCGAAATTCAACACATCACTCACCTGCCGGCGGAAGTTCTTACTTTGGAGAAACAGGCAGTTGCAGAAGGGTTCAGATTTCTGACGCGCCTGATTTCGGAATGGCATTCACGAAAGAATCGCTTCAACGCGCCCGGTGAATGTCTCATGGCAGCGTATTCGAACCAGCAACTGATAGGAATCGGAGGCCTATCAGTTGATCCCTTTACTCAAACCAATACCGCAAGGCTACGGCGACTGTACGTAGCGCCTGCGGCAAGAAATCAACATGTCGGTCACGCGCTGGTAAAGGAGTTGGTTGCACACGCCGCTCTTCACTTTCAGAAGGTGCGTCTTTCTACCGATACTTCTAAAGGCGATGCGTTTTACCTGCGCTGCGGCTTCATGCGAACAAAAGACGCCCATGCCACCCACATCATGGAGCTGGTCAACACCTGACCCGGCAGCTTGCGACCAATAGCGGATACTCATGAACGATCGCTTCCGACCCCATTTCGCTCTTCTACCTATGTAGGGGCGATTCTTTTATAGTCTTGATCCTGACGAAAGTAAAAAAGGACGTTTTCAGTGTTAAAAGTCTCTATTAATACATGTTTCGCTATTACTTCTATTTTTTTGGTAGCCCTCGCAAACGCAAGCAACTTTAAAATATCCGAAGAAAGTGAAGCTCTGTACTTCAAAGCGCTACCTTACCTAGTGAAAGTTGATGAGCTGACTAGCAATTTGTACGCTGCTCGTGATCAGTTACCTATCAACGAGAAATTTCCTGCACAAAAGAAACAACAATATAAGGATGAAGTGCAAGCGCTTCTAAAGGAGGGAATGCCTTTGCTCAAGCGCTCAGCTGACGATGGCAACCCAGCTGCACAGTATCGCCTAGCATTTTTGTCGTCGAGCGTTCAACTTTCCGAGGAAGAAGCCTGCACCCTGCTGAGGGCCAGTTTGAGCAATGGATTTACTCCGGCGGGTGTAGAGATGTTTTTCAAATGCTCCGATGAGGTTAAAACGCCTAGGTTCCGCTCACTCATCGAGGCACTGCCTAAAAATGAAACTATTTATAAAAAATACTACCCTCAACCGACAATGCTACCGACATGCGATATCTTCGGCGTTAGACCGCCTATGTTCACGATCATATCGCTAGACGAAAGAAGCTTTCGCGCCAACCTTTTTATGCGCTTATCGGTTCAAATGTCGACGCCAAACCTTAAACAAGAACAGCTCATGTATCTCAACAAAGCCGCCGAGAATGGGTGCGCCGACGCAATGGTGTGGCTAAATTCTCGTCGAATGTGAAGCGTCTTTCGTGAGTTACGAAAGTCTGATCGAGTTGAATGCCGAGGAGCTGCGTGACTACCGTGGCTTGGGTTGGCTATCCATTCAGCATCTGGCTAATCGAATCAACTACTTCCTCGGTGATTACAACGACAGAAAAATCACAGGGCCATTGCTTGAAACAGCCATTCAGGCATCGAAGCTCTAGTTATCTCAAGGCGCTTGGTTAATGTCAGTCCGCATGCATTTAGACGACCACGAACCGAAAAACCGTCAGCAATGACTGACGGCTCCTCGCCGATTGCTACCCATCGCAACAGTCGCGTCACCGGCAGGCAATGTGAATGGACAAAAGGGACGATAACGACAGATCAAAACCCCTACAGCCTCAAAACCCCTGCAGACAAGCTATCCGCCTGAGCTCTCGGCGAGCTGCCGTTCCGCCCGCAGAAAGTCGACAAACGCCCTGAGCGGCGAAGGCATGTGACGGCGTCCGTGGTAGTAAAGAAACGGACCGTCGAAGGCCTGCCACCAGTCCTCGAGAATCGGCACCAGTCGACCATCGGACAGCGGCTCGCGCAGGAAATCCTCGAAGGTATAGACGATGCCCAACCCGTTGATGGCCGAACGAACTTTCAAATCGTGCGACGATGTCAGCAGTTGCCCTTGTGGCGGGATACGCACAATACGGCCGTCTCGATGGAACTCGAACACGCCCACTTTTCCACTCTCGAAGCGATGGCCAAGCAAGTCATGGCCCGGCAGTTCTTCGGGCTCAGTGGGCGTCCCACGTTCAGCCAGATAGCGCGGGGCGGCTGCCGCAACGAAGCGCTGGCGACGCGGGCCGATGGGCACGGCGATCATGTCCTTGGCCAGGCTCTCTTCATAGCGCACGCCGGCGTCATACCCACCAGCGTTGACGTCGACAAAGGCGTTGTCCATGACGACTTCGACGCTGATCCCAGGATAAAGACGCAGAAAACGCGCCAGCAGGTCGGGCAAAACAAAGCGTGCCACCGGCACTGGCACATTGAGCTTCAGCGTACCGACCGGGCGCTGAGGGTCGTCGTCCAGATCGTTGAAAGCGGCGTCGATTTCTAGCAAGGCCGGGCGCAGGCGCTCGAGCAATCGCTCGCCGGCCGCCGTCGGCGTGACGCTGCGAGTGGTTCGATTGAGCAGCCGCAAGCCCAGGTCGCCTTCCAGCCGACGTATGCAGTCGCTTAGCGACGACGCGGACAGACCCCGCTTCTGCGCGGCGGCACGAAATCCCCCCGCCTCGACCACCGCAGCAAAGATCGATACATCGGTAAGGTTCGGTTTTCGCATCAGTGCTTCCTCCGCAGGGTGCTCACTGTACGCCATGCCGTACGGGCCATCCAACAATGCCCGACTTATCCTCGCGCACTCGTACATCGATACTGCTCACTCGCCCCGACAACCGGGAACCTACAACGCGAACGAGAATTCACCGATGAGCCATTCACCCGCTACGTCGAACAGTACAGCGACGCAACGCATCCTCAAGGCCGCCCGAACGCTGTTCGCCAGTACCGCCTTGGCCGGCACGCTGGCTGCACAAGCTACTCCCCGAACAGAGCCGAAGCCGGACTGGTCAACCCACGACATGCCCAGCCAGACAGGCCGCATCGTGCTGGTGACCGGAGGGACCAGCGGCATGGGCTATGAAGACGCGCTGGCCCTGGCACGAGCCGGTGCTGAGGTGATCATCGCCGCACGCAACCCCGAGCGCGGCCGCGAAGCGATTGCAAACATCAAACAAGCCGTGCCCGAGGCGCGCGTGCAATTCGAAACGCTGGATCTTGCCGATCTGAAATCCGTGCGCGACCTCGCCAACCGCCTGCAAGGGCGCCTGCCGAGGCTCGACGTTCTCATCAACAACGCCGCGATCATGTCGCCGCCGGTTCGAGGCGTTTCGGCCGACGGCTACGAGATGCAGCTGGCGACCAATTACCTGGGGCATTTCGCCTTGACTGGCCTGCTGATGCCGCTGCTGCGCAAAAGCGACGATGGTCGCGTGGTCAGCCTGTCGAGCATCGCCGCAGGGCGCGCAGTCCTGAACTTCGATGACCTGCAGGCCGAGCGCGATTACGACCCTTTCGCCACCTACAGCCAATCGAAACTGGCGGTTCTCAAGTGGAGTATTGATCTGCAGCAGCGCAGCGATGCCGCCGGTTGGGGGATACGCAGCATCGCCGCTCACCCCGGCGTTGCCGTCACCGAGCTGATCGCCCGTGGGCCTGGCCTGGAGAGTAAATTCGGCAAACAATGGGCTGTGGAGCGCGACATGTATCATTCCGCAGCGCAGGGCGCGCTACCCACGCTGTATGCAGCGACGGCGCTGGAGGCTGTTGGCGGCGCCTACTATGGACCGACCGGAGATAACGAGAAGCGCGGGCCGCTGGGCTTCGCCAAGATGCCTGCGGCCGCTGCCGATCGCTCGAACTCCGCCGCGCTGTGGCAAATTTCCGAGCGGCTGACCGGCGTCACCTACCGCTGACCGCCAAGGCACGGGCAAGCCCCGCGCGATTGCCTCGACACTCCTACAGGAGCGCAACATGGATATGTCCCTTCTCGCCCGCCGCACGAGCGCCATCATCAATGCCGAGGCGCACGAGCTGCGCCCTGCGCTCCATGGGTTTCTGCTGTTCGTTTGCCTGTTCGCCGGCTATTTCATGCTCCGTCCGATCCGCGAATCGATGGGCATCACTGCCGGCGTCGAGAACTTGCAGTGGCTGTTCACCGCGACCTTCTTCGTCATGCTGGCAGCCGTTCCGCTGTTCGCCTGGCTCAGCGCACGCGTGCCGCGCCTGCATTTCGTGGACTGGGTGTACGGTTTTTTCTGCGCCAACCTGCTGTTGTTCGCCGCCTTATTCCTGGGCGAGGAAAGCCCGTGGCTGGCGCGAGTGTTTTACGTCTGGATATCGGTCTACAACCTGTTTGTCGTATCGGTCGCCTGGAGCCTGATGGCCGATGTATTCGACAGTGCCCAGGCCAAACGCCTGTTCGCTTTCATCGCGGCGGGCGCCAGCGTCGGCGGCCTGAGTGGCCCGGCGCTGAGCGCCTTGCTGATCGGTCCGCTGGGCGAGTCCGGCCTGATGCTGTTGGCCGCTGTTCTGCTGGGCGCTGCGATGTTGTTCAAGCGCAAGTTGATGCGTTGGCGTAACCAGGGTGGCGCAGGACGCCCCGATGCCGCGCCGAGTGAAAGCCCTCGCAGGCCGTTGCCGGGCAATCCCTTCAGCGGTATGACGGCCATTTTGAAATCACCTTATCTCTTTGGCATCTGCGGCTTCGTGGTGCTGCTGGCCACGGTCACCACTTTCCTCTACTTCGAGCAGGCACGGGTCGTCGCCGAACACTTCCCGGACCGCGAGTCGCAGGTGCGGGTGTTCGGCATCATCGACTTTGTCGTGCAGGCAGGCGCCCTGCTATGTCAGGTGTTCATCACTGGACGCGTCGCCCAAAAACTGGGCGTCGGCGTGCTGTTGGCGATGGTGCCGCTGGTCATGTGCGCGGGGTTTATCGGGCTGATCTCCGCCCCCAGCTTCGGCCTGATCGCCGCGCTGATGATCGTGCGCCGCATCGGTGAGTACGCCTTCGTGCGCCCAGGCCGGGAGATGCTGTTTGCCCCGCTCGATGCCGAAAGCAAGTACAAGGCAAAGAACGTCATCGACACCGTGGTCTACCGCGCCGGTGACGCCATCAGTGCCTGGGCAAAAAGCGCCCTGGACGCGCTCGGCCAAGGTGCAGGCATGGCTGCGCTGGTCGGCGCGTTGTGTGCCCTGCTGTGGGGTTTGCTGGGATGGCGGCTCGGCGAACGGGCGGATCGACGATCCAGTGTGTCGCCAGCGCGGCAAACCCCCGCCTAGCGTTCAAGGGTCATGGAGAGAGAGCGGAAGCGCCGCCCTCTCTGCATCACCAAGCACCCGTCCCACAAGGGTTCTCTTTCGAGTTGTAAGGCTTGGTCAGCTTACTCAGCCCTTTGGCAGGAATCTGACTGGACAGACCTTCAGCCTTCAACTCAATAGTTTTTGCCTTGCGCATCGCAGTCCAAAATTCAGGAAAATTTCCGGAACAGGCGTTGCACTCGACATAAAAAGGATTGCTGTACTCGACACCGTCAACGATAACGTCGAAACCGCCTTTATCGTTGTGCGAGTAGAACTCTTTACCCGCAATCGTTGCCGAGCCGCTTACCGGGCTCATTTCGTCATTCTCATCACAGGCGAAGTTCAGGTAACTTTTCGCCTCATCGCCAACATAGAATTCAGTCTTTCCCTGGCCCCAGCCAGTTTGCCATTCGTTGGTTGCGGCTGTAGCTGAAACACTGACCAAAGAAATCAAAATCGCAAATGCAGCCTTGTTCATATCTATTTCCCTATCACGCTTAGCTGGCCAAATGATGCCAAAGCAATCCTACACGGATATTTTGGGAAAATTGAATGCCCATATGAAAAACCCGACGCGGTGGCCGGGCTTTCAAAAGACAACTGAATCTGACCTCCTGAAAAAATACGTTGCCGAGTCTGGGACCTCAGCCGCGAAAAATGAATTTCTCGAGCCGTTTACGAGCCTACTTTGCGCCGCCGTTATCGCGGCCCGTCTGGGCATCTTGATCAGAACCTGGGTTACCGGGCGGCGGGTTCCAGTCTTCGGGTCGTTGGTCCGTGCCCTGCTTTGGCTCCGAATCAGCCTGCTCGAGGCCGGAATCATGACCTTCGCCAGAGTCAGGCGCTTGCTCGCTTGGTCCCGGGTATGGCGCTTCAGGGCCATTGTTGTCGTCAATCATCATTTTCTCCCGTCAGGCCTGCGCTTATATTTGAGAGAAGGCACGTCGTCCAGGAGTGCGATCAACTCGACGAGTGGCCATAGGAAAGCCGCGTTCAATGACCATTCAATGACGAGGCTTTTTGGGTCAATCCCTGACGCGCAAGATCGACAGGTGGGTAAATATTTACGCCGCGCAACTGTCGATCAAATCCTCCGAATCGAGCAGTTGCTGTGCCGCTTTGAGCGCTTCGTTTACTTGATCATCCCCGTCACGCTATGCGCAGCAAGAATCAGATCAGCCGCCCGTTCGCCAATGACGACGCACGGCGCCATGGTGTTGCCGACGGTGATGCGCGGCATGACCGAGGCGTCGGCGATGCGCAATTTTTCGATGCCGTACACGCGCAGTTGATGGTCGACCACTGACATCGCATCGCGCCCCATCTTCGCGGTGCAGCACTGGTGCCAGTACGTCACGGCGGAGTTGCGGATGAACTGTCCCATCGCGCGGTGTTCCCTGGGCCCAGGCACCACTTCGCGTTTGATCAGCGCGTTGAAGGCGTCGCTGTTTCCGAGCGCCCTGCACAACTCGATCGACGCATAGGCTGCGGTCATATCCTCCGGTGCGCTCAGCGAATTCGGTTCAATCAGCGGTGGATCCAGCGGCCCGGCGCCCGACAGCCGCAAGCGCCCTCGACTGGCAGGCCTGGCCAGCCCGGCGAACATCGTCCAGCCATGTTCTGGCGGCGCGATGGCGACCTCAGGCGGGGATGGCACGGCGAACGCCAGCTGACACTGCAAAAGGTCCGGGGCTTCCAGGCGACTGTCACTTTTCCAGTACAACGTGGTTTCGCACCCGCCATTCCCGACGACCTGGGGTTGCCGATATTCCCATGTGCAGCCGAAGGCCAAATGGTCCTGCAGATTTTCGCCCACGCCGGGAAGATGATTGATCGCTGCGATGCCGTGGCGGCGCAATTCTGCTTGCGGGCCGATCCCCGACTGCATGAGCACTTTCGGCGTGTGCACCGCGCCCATCGACAGGATGACCTCCGCCGTCGCGTGGAAGCGCCGCCGCTCGCCGGCGATCATCACTTCAACTCCGACAGCCCGCGTACCGGCCAGCAATACCCGGGTCACCAGTGCCCCGGTTAGAACGGTCAAGTTCGGATAGTGCAGCCGAGGCCGAATGTAGGAATCGTAAACGGATTCGCGCTTGCCCTGTTTGATGCACAGGTCGGTGATCGCGATGCCGCCCGGTGCTTCCATCATCTCGCCATTGGGACTGTCGAATCTGGGGATGCCCAACCGGCTCGCCGCGTCCAGCGTCGCCCATGCCAATGGCTGCGGCGTGGCTGGCTGTTGAACATGCACCGGACCACCGCAACCTCGCCGAATGGCATCAGGACTGCCTTGCCAATCCTCGATCCTGCGGTAGTAACCGAGCACCGACTCGTAGCCCCAGGCCGGGTCGCCGGACTCGGCGGCGAAATGATCCCAGTCGCAGCGGTGCCCGCGTGACCAGACCATTACGTTGATGCTAGAGCCACCGCCGAGTCCCTTGCCCATGTTCAGGGACAGCCGACGACCATTGAGGCGTGCATCGGGTTGCCCCTCGAATGCCCAGTCGCGGCTTGAGCCCAGATTCATCGGCCATTGCCCCGGCTCGGTAACCTCGGGGCCTGCGTAGCCCTCGCCCGCTTCAATCAGCAAGACGCGCGCGCTGCCGTGGTCGGCAAGACGGGCAGCGACCACACAGCCCGCCGTTCCTGCGCCACACACGATGAAGTCGAAGTCGCCCTCACGCCGGTCATTCATACGCCTACTCCGCTCGTTGCCCGCGCTCACTTGGCGCCAACGCTGGCCACTGCCTTGAGAATCACTGCCGCGACTTCGGCCGGTTGCGACTGCTGCGGAACATGGCTGCTGTGCACTTCGGCCAGGGTGGCGCCGATTCGCTTGGCGGCTGAGCGCTGGACGTCGGGGTGGATCATCCGGTCGTCTGTGGCGAGCAAGTACCAGGATGGTTTGGTCTTCCAGGCCGACACGGTGGTTTTGTCTTCAAACGCCGACGCCTTGATCGGACCTTGCGTCGCGGTCATGACGGCGGTCTGCGCGGCGGGCAGATCCTGGGCGAAATCCTTGGCCATGCCTTCCGGCGTCATCGACAGGAAACCGTTGCCGTCGGCCTTGATCTGGCTGATGCCTGGCGGCGTGGGCGCGCCTTTGCCCTGTTCGCCGCTGGTTTGCCCGGCCTCCGGCGCGAAGGCGGCGACGTACACCAGTGCGCTGACCTTCTGATCGCTACCGGCCTCGGTAATCACAGTGCCGCCCCACGAGTGGCCGACCAGCACCACGTTGCCCTGCTGGTTGCTTAACGCACGGCGCGTGGCGGCGACATCATCGGCAAGCGACGTAAGCGGGTTCTGCACAACGGTTACGGTCACGCCTTTGGCTTGCAGTAGCGGCACCACTTTGGCCCAGTCGGAGCCGTCGGCGAACGCGCCGTGTACGATCACCACTGAAGGCGTTGTATCCTGCGCGTGGCTGGCGCTGGCGATGAAGGTACCGGCCAGTGCAAACGCGACGGTGGCGAATTTCGATTTGATTGTTTTCATTGGATGAGCTCCTGTTCGGGAGTTCGAATTCTGCTGACTGGCCTGCATGGTGGGCATCGGTCAATTATCCGACCCCGGGACATTTTTCATGGATAGTGCGGCGCAACTGGACATCTCCCTGGAGGGGGCATTAGCGACGATCGCCCAGGTCGGTGACCTGAGCATGGGCCAGCCCCTCGGGCATTCCCGGCGGGTTGCCGCCCTGGCACGGATGCTCGCGCAGGCCCGCGACGGCGACGGTGAACACCTGAAGGTTGCGCAACAGATTGCCTTGCTGCGCTGGTCCGGTTGCACGGCCAATGCCGAAGGCTTTGCGGATCTGCTCGGCGATGACGTCGATGGCCGCCGCGCCATGCTTGATCTGACGCTGGGCAGCGAACAAATGAACGCCGTGCATCAGGCGACCCCGCTGGCTGTTGTGCACTGTGAGGTGTCCGGTGCAATCGCCAAAACTCTGCAACTCGGCGCCGCCGTCGAAGCCGGATTGTGCCGCGTGTTCGAAACCTACGACGGCACTGGCCGGCCACTGGGCCTGAGCCACGAACATATTCCGGACGTCGCCTATCAGGTGGTCATCGCTGGCGATCTGGACATTCTCAGTCGGGCACACGGCGTCGACGCGGCGCTGCGCTGGATCAACGGGCAGGCGGATCGGCGCTACCCCGCGTCGCTGGTGTCGTTGCTTGTGGAAAATGCCAAGGCTTGGCTGGCGCAGTTGGAAACGCTGGCGCAGACGCTTGACCACGTGCCCGAGCAGCGACGCGTTTCACTGACGTTGGTGGGCGACGTGATCGACCTGAAGCTGCCGTGGCTCGCCGGGCATTCGCGGCAGGTCGCGCATGTGGCGATGGAAGCTGCACGGCTGTTGGGGCTGCGCGAGCCGGTGCTGGCTGACCTTGGCAAGTCCGCGCTCATTTATGGGCTAGGCCGGGCAGCCGTTTCAAATCACCTCTGGAATAGCGCAGGTGCGCTGCCCTATGGCGCCGCCGAGCGAGTGCGGCTTGTTCCTTACTGGACGCAACAGGCGCTCAGACCTGTCACTGAGCTGGCCGTGCCAGCAGAAATCGCCGCCCATGCTTATGAACGCCTCGACGGCAGCGGCTATTTCCGCGGCGCAGCGGGTGATGCGCTGCGCGCGGAGCATCGTCTGTTCGCCGCTTCTGTAGCATGGGTGGCACTACGGGAGGCCAGGCCATGGCGCCCGGCTCACAGCGAAGCGGATGCAGCGCGCCTGCTCAAACAGGAGGCTGGCAGGGGCTTGTTCGACAGCGAGGTTTGCGAAGTCGTCATTGCCGCCGCCGGTGGCGAACGGCGGGTTCGTCAGCCAAAGCCGTCGTTACTCACCGCTCGCGAATGTCGCATCCTGCTCGAGATCAGCCGCGGCGCCAGCAACAAGCAGGTGGCGCGGCTGCTGGATATCAGTCCCAGCACCGTGCGCACCCACATGGAAAGCATCTTTCGCAAACTCGAATGCTCGACCCGGGCAGCCGCCACGCTGAAAGGCCTGACACTGGGATTGATTGCCTGAATCCGCGCCAGGTCACGGCTGTTCAGCCTGGCGGGCACGTGCCAGATCGATGAAGGCCTTGGCTGCCGCAGAGGGATTGCGGCGGTTCGGATAGTACAGACACAGCCTGTCCCGGGGCGGAGTCCAAACCTCCAATGCCCGTACAAATTGCCCGCTGCGGATTTCGTCGTGAACGTCCTGCTCCATGAAAAAACCCAGCCCCATGCCTTGCTGCACGGCCACCTTGACAACACTGGACTCATCCAGCGTCAGTGGCCCGTTCACCTCCAGACGAATCACTTCGCCGCCGCGCTCGAACTGCCACGGGAAAATCGCCCCGTTCGGGAGACGGACGCGGATGCATTGATGCTTGAGCAGTTCGCCGGGGGTTCGTGGTGTGCCGTGTTTCTCGAAATACGCCGGCGAGCCGACTACCGCGTACCGCTGCGGCTGGCCAATGGGGATTACAATCACGTCGTTCGGCACGAGGCTTGCCGAGCGCACGCCGAAATCGAAGCCGTCCGCGACGATATCCACCAGACGGCCTTCGGTGACCAGATCAATGTGTACTTTCGGGTGTTGCTGCAGGAACTCCATCACCAATGGCAGCAGCGCTGAGCGGGCGGCGCTGGCAAACGTATTGACGCGCAGCGTGCCCGAGGGCCCGGCGCTGTGCGATCGCACCGCATCGAGTGCAGCACGCAAATCCTGCAAGGCCGGCCCAACCTGCTCGAGGAATACCCTGCCCGCTTCGGTGATCGCCACGCTGCGCGTCGTGCGATTGAACAGCCGCGACTCAAGGCGCGCTTCCAGTTGCGCAATGGTGTTGCTCAGCGCCGTTGTGGAGACATCGAGGTCGATAGCCGCTTGCCGGAACGAACCCCGACGAGCAACGGCGATAACCGCGTCAAGTTCATTAAGGGCGAAACGATCTTGCGCCATGGTTTGTCCTGATTTTCGGGATGGGTCATTACAGTTTGTCCCAGTTGAACAAACGATCTCCTGGGCAGCAACATCGCTCTACCCAACCCGATTCAGGAGAACCACAACATGACCCTTCAACTCCCCGACGCCGTGCCAATGTACATCGCGTGCTGCGATGACCAGATCCGTTCGTTGGAGATCTCTTCATGCTGAATCTCGAGCTGACCGGCAAACGGGTTCTCGTCACAGGTGGCACCAAAGGCATCGGCAAAGCTGTAGTCGAATTGCTCTTGGCCGAGGGCGCGAAGGTCATCACCTCGGCCAGAAAGGTGGACGTCGAAATGCCAGGCGTGCGCTTGGTCGCGGCTGATCTGTCGACCCGCGAAGGGTGTGACGTGCTGATCGCAGCGATCCAAGAGCAACTGGGCGGCGTGGACATCATGATCCACGTGCTCGGTGGTTCGTCGGCGCCCGGCGGCGGATTCGCTGCACTGGATGAGGAACAGTGGCAACAGGAACTGAACCTGAACCTGTTGCCGGCGGTGCGCCTTGATCGCGCGTTGCTTCCGGCAATGCTTGAGCGCAAGCAAGGCGTGGTCATTCATGTCACTTCGATCCAGAGTCGTCTGCCACTGCCGGAGGCGACCACGGCTTACGCCGCTGCCAAAGCCGCACTGTCGACCTACAGCAAAAGTTTATCGAAAGAGGTTTCGCCCAAAGGCATTCGCGTGGTTCGGGTTTCGCCCGGCTGGGTGGAAACCGAAGCATCGGTCGCATTGGCCGAGCGACTCGCGCAGGACGCAGGAACCGACTATCAGGGTGGCAAGCAAATCATCATGGAAGCACTCGGAGGTATCCCGCTCGGCCGTCCCGCGACACCCGCCGAAGTGGCCGACCTGATCGGTTTTCTGGCGTCGCCGCGTGCGGGCGCGATCACCGGGAGCGAGTTTGTCATCGACGGCGGAACCGTGCCTACGGTTTGATTCGCGCCGCCATCGGCTCCGCCCTGTCGATGCGACAAAGCCCTGATCATCAGGGCTTTGTCGTTGGCATCAACCAGCCTCGTCGTCTCTGCCGAGCACGGCGCGAACCTTGCGCGCGAGATCGGTGGGACGATACGGTTTGGCCAGCAACTCGAACTCAGCGCCGCCCAGTTCGCTGCGCTCCAGCGAGTCTTGCGAATAACCTGTCGTCAGCAGAATTCGCGTCGACGGATAGAGCCGGCAAACTTCCCGCGCCAATGCCACGCCATTCATCGTGCCCGGCATGATCAGGTCGCTGAAAAGCAGTTCGAAGCGCGCCTTTTGCAGACATTCGAGCGCCTGGTTGGCGTCGTAGGCGATCGTGACCTGATAACCATAGTCTGCGAGCATGACCCCGGCCAACTCGGCGACTTCCTGACGATCCTCGACAATCAGAATGCGCTCGGTGCCCCTGAGCAGGCCGTCGTCCGATGGCTGTTCTTCAACCCATGCATGGCTGTCATCGGCGGGGAAATAAAGGTGAATCGTCGTACCGATGTCCGGCGTCGATTCGAGGCGGGCGGCACCACCAGACTGCTTGACGAAACCGTAGACCATCGACAGTCCCAGGCCAGAACCCTGGCCCTCTTCTTTCGTCGTGAAGAACGGCGTCATCACTTTATCCAGGTCTTCGGTAGCGATGCCGACGCCATTATCCGTCACCGCAATGCTGACGTAGCGCCCCGGCGCAAGTCCGGCATGTTCGTCATCAGCCGCTGCAACGACGAGGTTGCGGGTTCGCAGGACAATTTGTGGCTGGTCGCGATCACGCAGCGAGTCGCGCGCGTTCGACAGTAAGTGATTGAGTGCCATCTCGGCCTGGGCCGGGTCGATGCGACAGTTCCACAGATCGGCTGCGAGATCGAACTGCGGTTCCACCTCCGTCGAATATGGCGGGGATGAGGCGGAACGTTCGAGCAAGGCGTTGAAATTGATCACCCTGCCCTCAAGCCGCTGCCGGCGGGAAAACGCCAGCAAATGCTGGGTCATCAAGCGCGCCTTTTCCGCCGCGGCACGAGCATGACCGGCCCCGGTAATGATGCGTTGCGGGTCGGCGCTGGGTCGTTTGGCCGTGTGCTGGATCAACTCGATGTAGCCAATCATCACTTGCAACAGGTTGTTGAAATCGTGGGCGATACCACCAGTCAATTGCCCCAACGCTTCCATATCATGCGCATAGCGCAACCCGTCCTCGGCGTCGCGGCGGCGACTGACATCCAGTTGCGACGCAAAAAAGTACACCAGTTTGCCCTGTTCATTGAACAACGGCGCGATGAACAATTCGTTCCAGAACGTGGAGCCATCCTTACGGTAATTGAGCACTTCCACGCAGATTTCATGCTGGTTTTTCAGCGCATCCTTTATTCGCTGCAAGACGCTTTTGTCGGTTTCGTCGCCCTGCAAAAATCGGCAATTACGCCCCAGCACTTCGTCCTGCGCGAAGCCGGTGAGTTCGGCAAACGCTTGGTTGGCAAAGACAATGGGGTTATCCGGCTGCGCAGGATCGGTAACTATCATGGCCATGCGGCTGACTTCCACCGCAGCGAAAAAAAGTCCCTTTCTGCTTTCGGAAATAACGGCCGCGTCCGTGTTGTCGACGACGGGCCTTGATCTTTTTCGCACGAGAATCTCCCGGTCATCCATTCAGGTGAGCGTATGACCTTAAGAGCCGGCCGGAGTGCCGCAAGCCATATGGATACGTGAGAGCGCGATTCATTTCGGAAAGATGGGGTCAGAAAACGGCGTCCGCTCGCTCGCGAACGGACGCGCGCCGATTTTATTTCTTGGCTTCTTTATCCGGGTCTGCCGAGCGCACAAGGAACGCCTCGGTGAGCTGCGGCAGGTGCTTGAGCAGCCAGTCGGCCATGGCCACTTCCTGCGGGAGGATTTTTTCGCAGACCTTCTGGGTTTGCGTGTCGCCAGCAGCTTGGGCAGCCGCGATCAGCACCGTGTAGCTGGCAATTTCCATGTTCTCGAAGACATAGCCCGACATCGCGCCTTTGATCACTTCGTCGCTCATCATCGATCCACCGACGGCTTGACCGAACGCCATGAGCTTGCCGCCCAGATCCTTCATGGTCGACGCTTCGCCGCCCAGACGTTGCAGGCACTCGTCGATGAGCTTCTGCTGGTCAAGCGTTTCTTCAATGTGCTGATCGATGCGCGCCTTCAACTGAGGATAATGTTCCAGGCGCTTGGATTGCGCCTTGAGCATCTGCTCGGCCTGTTGCTCCATGGCATGGGCATCACGCAACCAATCGAGCAGATTTTCCTGTGGAGTAGCCATATTCGAGTCCTCTTCTTGATGTTTCCCAGTGATCGGCGAGGCGCGCCGCCTGAATGACGGCGCACCGGATGCCGCAACACATATCCGCGGTCAACGTTTACAGACCGGGCTTCGCTTGCGCGCCGGAGCCTAGATCGGCACCGGTGACCGGCTCGCTGTTCGGGTCGGACTGAGTGCGCATTTTCATGTTTTCCAGCAGCGCCTCGTCGGCACTATCGAGTTGCACCGTGGCCAGACCATCGCCACCGTCGACCGCTGGCGACGGGCTTTCGACGAACTCCCAATCGTCACCCTGGTTCCATGGCCCGCGCATGCTCTCGGTACCCTGCGACATGTTGAAATAGACATTGGTGAATTCAGGCATGCCGGGCAGCTTGCCTTGCGGGAAGTTCGGCTGGATCGCGTGCAGGGCTTTTTCGAAAGACAACTGGTGCGCAATTTCACGGGTCATCAGAAAACCCAACGCTTCTTTGACGCCGGGATCATCCGTCACATTCATCAACCGTTCGTAGACGATCTTCGCCCGCGCTTCGGCGGCGATGTTCGAGCGCATGTCCGCTGTCGGTTCACCGATGGTATCGACGTACGCCGCCGTCCACGGCACGCCCGCCGAATTGGTCAGCGGTGAGCCAGCGCCGTACAACAGGCTGGTGATGTGCGAGTCATTGCCCGCGCCATTCAGCGAGCGGTATAGCTCGCCCTCCTGCTCGACGCCTTCGGCCATTCGCCCCTTCGCCCCTTTGTTAAGCATGACGATGATCGAACCGATGATCTCCAGGTGGCTGAGTTCTTCAGTGGCGATGTCCATCAGCAAGTCTTTGCGACCCGGATCCTCCTCGGACAGGGCTTGCGTAAAGTAACGCGACGCGGCCGCCAACTCGCCTTGCGCACCGCCGAACTGTTCCAGCAACAAGTTGGCGAGCCCTGGATTGGGTTGAGCTACGCGCACGGTGTATTGAAGTCGCTTGTTATGTAAGAACATAAAAAATCTCCTCAGTCTTGATAGGCGCGGCGGCGTTCACGGGTTAAACACTGCCTACATTTTCTGAAAGACCGGCGTTGCAGAAATTTCAAAAAAAATGCGTTTTCAGGACAAGTGGTTCGAACTGCAAAACAAGCGAAACGGCCCGTAAACACTGGCTTTCAAGCTGTGCGCCAGACGTGGCCAGCGTTACCCGTTTCGCTTGTTGCTTCTCATGGTTTCAAGTCGGGATCACTGTCCAGATGCTGCTGTTCGATCGCGTCGACATCGGTCGGCGGGTTGGCCGGTTGCGCCTGATCGATGCCCGGCGGCGGCGTCAGTTGCAACACCTCACTGGTGTAGCGCCACTCCGCCATGACCTGCTCGGGATGTTCATTCAGACGAGTGCCGTAACTCGGCACGATCTGCCGCAACTTGTCCTGCCACGGCGCGGAAGCGAGCTTGTCTTTGAACACCTTTTGCATCAGGTCGAGCATGATCGGCGCGGCGGTCGAGGCCCCCGGCGATGCGCCGAGCAATCCGGCGATGCTGCCATCCCCTGAAGCGACCACTTCGGTCCCTAGCTTGAGCACGCCGCCCTGCTCCGGGTCTTTCTTGATGATCTGCACCCGCTGGCCGGCTTGCCACAAACGCCAGTCGTCCTGTTTCGCCTCGGGGAAGTATGTTTTCAGCGCTGCGAATCGATCATCGTCCGATTGCATCAGTTGGCCGGCGAGGTATTGCACCAGATCGAACTCGCGCACACCGACGCGCACCATCGGCCAGAGGTTGTGCAAGGTCGTGCTCCCCGGCAGGTCGAAGTACGAGCCTTCCTTGAGGAACTTGGTTGAGAAGGTTGCGAACGGGCCAAACAGAATGACGCGCTTGCCGTCGAGCACGCGGGTATCCAGATGCGGCACCGACATCGGCGGCGCCCCCGTCGAGGCGATACCGTAGGCTTTGGCCATATGACGCTGCGCGACCGCCTCGTTGTCAGTGACCAGAAACGAGCCACCGACCGGGAACCCGGCGTAGTCTTTCGCTTCTTCGATGCCGGACTTCTGCAGCAGCGGAAGTGCCGCGCCTCCTGCACCGATAAAGAGGAACTTGGCGTCAGTGGCGGAGGTACTGCCGTCCTTGAGATTTTTGTATTCGACGTGCCAGGAGCCATCGTCGTTGCGGGTGATATCGCGCACTTCCGTGGAAAGTTTCAGGGAAAAATTCTCGCGGCTTTGCAAGTGGCTGACGAACTGCCGAGTGATCTCGCCAAAATTCACATCGGTGCCGATCGGTGTCCAGGTCGCGGCAATTTTCTGCGTTGGGTCGCGCCCCTCCATCATCAGCGGCACCCATTTTTTGATCTGTTCCGGATCCTCGGAATATTGCATCGGACGAAACAGCGGGCTGGCCTGAAGAGCGTCATAACGTTTTTTCAGAAAGCGAATATTGTCGTCGCCCCAGACGAAACTCATGTGCGGCGTCGAATTGATGAATGAACGCGGGTTCTTCAGTACGCCAGTCTTCACCTGCCATGCGAGAAACTGCCGGGTGATCTGAAACGATTCGTTGATCTCGACGGCCTTGGTGATGTCGATCTTGCCGTCCTTTTCCGGCGTGTAGTTCAGCTCCGCCAGTGCCGAGTGCCCCGTGCCGGCGTTGTTCCAGCCGTTGGAGCTTTCTTCGGCAACCTTGTCCAGACGCTCGACCATTTCCATCGACCAACCGGGTTCGAGTTCACTGAGCCAGACCGCCAGGGTCGAACTCATGATGCCGCCGCCCACCAGCAGCACATCGACTTTTCGGGTTTCTGCGCCATACGCATGGGCGATGCCAAGCGACAGGGTCAGCGCGACCATGGCACGGGTGAATGTCGGTTTGTTCATGGGGCCTCCTGCGATATCCGCCGATCATCCAACCGGTTCAATCGGCATTGTCGTGTCCCGTCAGGACGTTTAGCCGTGTTCGGCAACGTCGGCGTTCGTATATTGGATAGCTCCAATTTTGCGTACGCCGAACTTTTTGGAAGGACAGGTCAGTGCCGAGTGCTACGCAAAGGACGAACGGTGGCGCCGCGTTCTTCTTGTCACTTCGCTTGAACCACTTTCTGATTAAACGGTTCCCAGTGAAAACAAGCCCGGACGCCAGACGCCATGAATGTTTTCAGAAACCTGCTGACCGTTGCGCAAGAAACCAGATTGTGTGCACTCGATGCCTGGCACGTGACCTTCGAAGATCAGGCGCTGCGCATGGAGTGCCCTGATCGTTATCACGAAGAGCTGCTGCGTCAGTGCGATGAGATGGACCGCCAGGGGATTATCAGTTGGGAAGAATGTCGCGAGTTGCGCCGCATGGCCGATGAGGCCTATCTGGACGCCGTTGCCGGCCGTGACTATCACTGACCATAACGCCTCGGCCGACTGAAGGCCGAGGCAGTGTCTTCATTTGTCAGTCTTTGCCGGTGCGCGTGCCACCGTGACTGTGTTGCCCTCCCACTCGTGCCTTTTCAGCTCGATCGAGTTTGACGTCGCCGGCGTTTCCGCCCTTCTTCCCTGCATCCTTGATCTTCTGCGGATCGTCGGCAAAGGAATGCTGGCTTTGTGGTTTGTCGGTCATGGCTGTAATCCTCCGCTATTGCGCCGTTCGTCTTGGTAAAGTTCTCGCCATCGTTTCAACGGCGCTCTCGAAAAGACATTAACAGCTCAACTCTATGGACACTTTGTGCGGCGACAAAAGGTCGAGCAAGCGAAGCGAAGCGCGATTTGGAAATCATTTTAATATCAGAAAACTTATACGAAGCGGCGCCGCGAATGCGCACTTGTATAACTTTCAATCGGTTCACTACCATTCATCGGGCGCAAAGAAAATTATTCAAACATTTTCCCAAAGAGCGATATCGGAGTAGATGTCCGTTGCGACAATGGATAACTAACGAAACGCTTAAAGATATTGGAGAGCTATCATGACTACAGGTAATAAAAATCCGGGTAACTTCGCCAACGATCGCGAGAAGGCGTCTGAAGCCGGCAAGAAAGGCGGCCAATCCTCGGGCGGCAATTTCGCCAACGACCGGGAAAAAGCTTCCGAAGCAGGACGCAAAGGGGGCCAGAACTCCCATGGGGGCGGCCGTAAATCCTCATGACCATCGGCCTGACCTGCCATTGGCTGGTTAGAAACATACAACCGGCGGGACGCATTCATTAAAGCGTCCCGCGGTTGTAAACCTTTGGTCTTACTTGGCTGAACAATACGCGACAGATATACAGCCAATACGACATCAAGCAACTTCATGGCGATCACCGAACGCATCAATATGCAACTAACAAACATATTCGTGTCGGGTGACCGTCTTTTCAAACATGAGGTAAGTTGAAATGGCACAGGATAAACAACAAGGCGGCATGTCCGTAAACGAAGCGGGTCAAAAAGGTGGTGAAGCCACTTCGGCTTCCCATGGCAAGGAGTTCTACCAGGAAATTGGCAGCAAAGGCGGCCAGAACAGTGGTGGCAACTTCAAAAATGATCCGGAACGGGCGGCAGAAGCCGGCAGCAAGGGCGGCCAGAACAGCGGCGGCAACTTCAAAAATGATCCGGAACGCGCGGCGGAAGCCGGCAGCAAGGGTGGCCAGAACAGCGGCGGCAACTTCGCCAATGATCGCGAAAAGGCCGCCGAGGCAGGTCGCAAGGGCGGCGAAAACAGCCGCGGTGGTGGGCGTGACAGTGATAGCTGATTCGTCAAGCGCAGGGGAGCCCCGCTCCCCTGCTGTTCGCACCTCAGGGACGAGCGCTTTCGGCCCTCTTTTGCAAATTTTCTGAATTCCCGGCCACCGTCAGCATTCCAATGATTGAATGCAATCGACGCCTGAAAACAGGAGTTCACTCATGTCCACTGAACACCGCTACATCGTCAGTTTCATCGCCGACAATCAACCGCAGAGTCGAACGCTTGTGCATGACCGCGAAACACTAGAACCTGCGATGGCCGCGAGCCTGGTCAAGAGCACATTTCCCGAATTCAAAGACATCGAACTCACCGATGTACAGGTGCAGAAACGCACCAAACCCGAAGAAGGCGACAACATTCCCGGGCACTATCAACAACCGTGAAGTGTTCCGCGCGAGGGTTGCCTCGCGCCACTCTGCAGAGGGTTGCGCACCATGAAATCATTCGCCGTGAAATGCCTGGCTGCGCTGGTGCTCAGCGCGCAAATGCTCAACGCTTGCTACGCGGTCACGCTCAACGCGTTTATCGAGCAAGCGACTCAGGAGAGTCTGTTTCAGAAACAAAGCGCCGAAGTGGCGCTGACCAAGAATCCCTCACCGCAAGTACAAGCCTTTGCCAAGCAGGCCATCGCCGATCATCAGAAGCTTTTGCCACGGCTGAAACAGTTGGGCGAAAAGCTGCGTATGGACGTACCGACCGAATTGTCCATGGCGGACAAAGCCAGGCAGTTGCGCTTGGAGTCACGGGATGATCCCTTCGATCGGATTTACATTGAAAGCCAGACCGAGAGCCTTCAGCGCCAGGTCATGCTGTTCAAGAAGGAAACGATGCAGTCGGAAAATCCGGAGCTCAAGGCGTTTGCGCAGTCGGAGCTGGTCGATCTGGAAAAGCAGGCGGAAAAAGCGCAGTTGCTGCGCGAAAAGCTCAAGCCTTCCGCGGGAGCACTGACGGCCCCCGCCCCTCTGAAGTGACCCTGCCGGGTTAATCTATCGGACCGATATTGATCATTCGGTCCTCTCCCAAGCCTTGCACCTTGGCCAGAACTTCGGCGGGTGTCTCGCTGGAAAAATGCACCACGTAGCCCATGCCGCTGCCATCCTCCTCGATCGAACTGACCCACCGTTCAACCTCGTCAGCCTCAAGCCCCAGCGCTTGCGCGAACTGACGATTGCGGTGTTCGGAATCGGTTTCGTCTAGCGGATAGTCGTTCATTCCCGTCTCCTCGATTCATGTGGCAGTCAGAACGATGGACGTGCGAGCGGCGGCAACAGTTCGTTTTTTTGCTCGCCATTTTGAGCAGCGACCGGCGCTCGATTGAACGGCACTGGCGCGCGCATGAGCGGTCGCACATTACAGAGGCTCGAAGAAGCTTACCCAACTCGCCGCTTCGGGAGACGCACATGCTTGAACTCAAACGACAACCGTTTGCCGGACGCTTGGTCATGATAGGATATGGCAGCATCGGTCGCGGCGTGCTGCCGCTGCTGTTGCGCCACATCGATCTGGAGCCTTCGCGTATTTTGTTGATATGCCCCTCCGACGCGGCATTCGAAGCGCATCAGCAATTCGCCGTTCAAGTCGAGCAACAAGCGCTGACTGAAGACAACTTTCATGCGTGTCTGGAGCCCCGGCTGAACGCCGGCGATTTTCTCCTCAACCTTTCCGTGCAAGTGTCGAGTCAGGCGCTGCTCGCCTTTTGCCAGGCACGCGGTGCTCTGTATCTCGATACCTGCACCGAGCCATGGCCCGGCGGCTACGACAGCGACAGGCAGACGCCACAAGCGTGCACCAATTACGCGTTGCGCCATGGCATTCTGGCTCTGCGCGGCAGCCGCGATACGGCTACTTCAATACTCACCCACGGCGCAAATCCGGGGCTGGTTTCGCATCTGGTAAAGCATGCTCTCGAGAATCTGGCGGTCGATCTCGGTCACGCTCAGCCGGCCTGCGCAAGCCGCGAAGATTGGGCACAACTGGCGCAAACGCTGGGCATCAAAGCGATCCACATTGCCGAATACGACTCTCAGTTCAGCAGCCTGCGCAAGCAGCCCGGAGAGTTCGTCAACACCTGGTCAGTGGACGGGTTTATCGCCGAAGCCTGCCAACCTGCGGAACTGGGTTGGGGCACGCATGAGTCGGCGTTGCCGGCCGATGCCCGACGCCATCCGACAGGCAGTCAAGCGGCAATCTATCTGCAACGACCCGGCGCGGCGACACAGGTGCACACCTGGACGCCCGGCACCGGCGCGACCCTGGGTTTTTTGGTTACCCACAGCGAATCCATTTCGATTGCTGAATACCTCACACTCGGCGAAGGCGCGCATCCGCACTATCGCCCCACCGTGCATTACGCCTATCGCCCCTGCGATGATGCGCTGTTGTCCCTGCATGAACTGGCTGCACGGCACTGGCAGGCGCAGCCGCGTCAGCGTTTGCTTGACGACGACATCGTCGGAGGCCGTGACGAACTCGGTGTGCTGTTGATGGGGCACGCGAAGAACGCTTATTGGTACGGTTCGACGCTGACCATCGAAGAGGCGCGATCACTGTGCCCGCACAACAGCGCAACTTCATTGCAGGTCACGGCGGCGGTGATGGCCGGGGTCATCTGGGCAATGAAAAATCCCCGGCGCGGGATTCTGGAACCCGACGAATTGCCCCACCGCGAGATCTTGCAAATGTGCGATCCCTATCTGGGTGAACTGCGCGGTTTCTACACCGATTGGACGCCGCTCGGCTCAACCAGCGAAGACACAGACAACGCGACGGGCGACGACCCGTGGCAATTTCGCCATGTCCGCTTCGGTTGAGCAGCAGTGCCGGGCGGCGTAACCTGCCGGACATCGACACAATGTTTGCCCGCCCGCCCAACGGCAATCCTGAACAGGTTCATGAATGTCCAACAAACCCCCAACTGCCAGAGAATCCGCCAGCGCCGCCGAGATCGAGCGATCGATCCAGGCGCTGAACAAAATGGCCGAGCGGCTCTGGGGCGAAGGTCGCGAAGCCGAGGCCAAGGCGCTGCTCGATGCACTGGATGCGTTGAACCGTGCGCTCGATCGCATTCGCATCGGCGAAAGTCGCCGCGTAGTCACGCTCCACTGATGTGTCTTGCACCCTGACGGTTACGGACTCGATTCAAACCCCTGTAGGAGCTGCGGCACGCTGCGATCTTTTGATCTTATGCTCCAAAATCAACAGACCGCAGCGCCTACGGCTTATAAAACTCCCGATGCCAGTCCACGAACGCCCTCACCCCCTGCTCGATCGGCACGCTCGGACTAAAGCCGATGCATGCAGACAGCGCTGAAACGTCCGCCCATGTCTTGACCACGTCACCTTCCTGCATGGGCAGAAAATGCCGTCGGGCCTTGATGCCCAGTGCTTTCTCCAGACACTCGACAAACGTCAGCAGCGCAACAGGACTGCCGCGGCCGATGTTGAACAAACGGTGGCTGCCGCGCTCGCCGTTCGGCGCTGGCGGTTGATCGCGCAACCGCCAGATGGCTTCGACGATGTCGTCGATATAGGTGAAATCCCGCGACATTTCGCCTTGGTTGTAGAGCTCCACGGGACGGCCCGCGAGGATCGCGGCGGTGAATTTGAAAAGGGCCATATCAGGTCGCCCCCACGGCCCATACACGGTGAAAAAACGCAGGCCCGTTGCGCGCAGTCCGTAGAGGTGGCAATAGCTGTGCGCAAGCAGTTCGTTCGCCCGTTTGGTCGCCGCGTACAGCGATACCGGTTGTTCGACCGGATGCTTTTCGCTAAACGGCATGATGCTGTTGGCGCCGTAAACCGAACTGCTCGATGCATAAATCAAATGACTGGGCGGGTACGCTCGGCAGGCCTCGAGAATGTTCATGAAACCGACCAGATTCGACTGTACATACGCGTCGGGGTTATCAAGGGAATAGCGTACGCCGGCTTGTGCTGCCAGATGCACGACCTGTTCGAAACGACAGCGTTCGAACAACGCCATGAGTGGCTGTTTATCGGCAATATCCAACGGAAAAAAGCGAAAATGCCCGAGCTTTTGCAAGTTGTGCAGGCGCGCCTGTTTGAGCGCAACGTCGTAATAATGATTGAGGTTGTCGATGCCAACGACATCCAGGCCGGCGGCGCATAAACGTCGGACGGTGTGATAGCCGATGAAGCCTGCAGCGCCAGTTACCAGCACGACCATGGACGAGACCTCAATCAACAGGATGCCAATCTTCACGCAGTCGAACGCCCGAATACTGGCCGAACATCGACTTTATGACAACTAATCAAAAAGTTATTTAATTATGCTTACGAGTGATAGCGAAACCTTCACAATCGTGCGAACGAAGTTCCGGCGACCGACCAAGCCGCTCAAATGCAACTAATTTGACATCATACAAAGCCAACTAACGAAGGCGACCGCAAAACGTAAAAATAGTTTAAAAAATCAGACGAAACTGATTAACCCAATAAAAACAGCAGATTGCGCACATGCTTTTTTGGAACTGGATAAAAGGTACACTTTTTGACTGTTATTATTTGACAGTTTTCGCGGACTGGCCGATAACTATCTCCTGCCCGGGGAACACCGCGCCGAATGAACTGTTGAAGTTCTTTTGCCAGTGGGCAGTTAATGAAACACCGTATTTTCCAGGTCGCATTGCGCACCGTGCGGTAGCTTTGTCTAAACGAAAGCCCGTCCACTCCTGACATTAAAACGACGGCACTGATAATAATAACTCGCCCCAAGTGATTCATTATTGAAACACTTCTCTCTGCCAATAAAGACATTGATGCATCTGGCTCGGCCAATTTGCCTTGATCAGCTTACTACCTACTAGCCAGCACCTCGACCTGTGTCACGACATCGGCCGTGCTGCTTAAACGATCGCTATGTATGGAGTACTCCAGCATGCTAACAGTTTGCCGCAATGGCTCTAACTGGTACTTATTGCAGTGCAAGCCCCGCCAGGATGAACGGGCACAACTCAACTTGCAGCAACAAAACTACATGACGTTTCGTCCACGGTTGATGAGCGAGAAAAGTGTCCGTGGCAAACGCCATCGCGTGCTTGAATCGCTGTTCCCCGGCTACGTCTTTATCCAGCTGAGCCGAGACGACAATTGGTCGCCCATCCGCTCGACACGCGGTGTGAGTCGCATCGTCGAGTTCAATCACGTTCCCGCCATCGTCGACAATCAGGTGATTACGCATCTGCGCGAACGCACCCTGCAATCCATTGGCTTTCCTGCCGAGCATGCGCTGGAACCCGGTGAATCGTTGCAAATCGTCGAGGGCCCATTGTCCCCGCTTGAAGGTGTGTTCCTGTCCATGCACGGCGACGAGCGCGTCATGCTCCTTCTGCAATTTCTCAACCGGCAGCAGCACGTTTGCGTGCCGCTGAGACATCTCGAGCGTCAGCGGCCATCGTCCGAAAACCGCCCGGCCTGACAACGACATTTCCTTTCAGGAACACCCACCATGGCCCTGAAGTCTCGCTGTCCAGCCGCGTTATTCGTGGCTTGTTTATGTCCCGAAGCAGCCTGGAGCACCGACCCGCAAGCCATCAATGTCTATGGCTTCGGCTTCACCCCGACATTCGAGCTGTCGGAAAGCTACGACGATAATTTCCGCGAAGTGGAGCACGACGTTGAGTCGACCATGGTCACTCGACTCGCCCCCGCCTTCGAGCTCAAGGCCGAAGATCGCAACAGCGCCACGCGGGTGATCTGGGAACCGACGCGCTACATCTATCACAGCGCCTCCGACGCTTCGAACACCGCCCAACGCCTGCGCGCCGACAGCATCATGGAATTCACCGACCGGCACCGTTTGAAGCTTGAAGCCGAAGCACGCAAATACGAGCGCACCACCTCGACCGCCGTCGATGGCATCAACGACAAGATCGAAAGCAAGCGCGTTGGCGGCGTCTACACCTTCGGCGCACGCAGCGCACAGAATCAGCTCGACTTCGGCGCCAGTTACGCGCAACTGCGCTACGACAATGCCGACGGCATCAATGATGACAAGGAACGCAATACCAGCAACCTGAGCACCACCTGGTATCACCGTCTCGGCAGCAAGACCCGTGGCTTGCTCGAATATGACCACACCCGTTTCGACTATCTGCAATCCGACAGCCCGCGCAGCAGCCGCTCCGATGCCGTGCTCGCGGGTGCCGAATGGGACATGACGGCAAAAACCACCGGCAAGGTGCGCGTCGGTTACGAGCGCAAGAACTTCGATGAAAGCGGCGCCGATGACCTGAGCAATCCGACCTGGCAAATCGACCTGGCATGGAAACCACGCACCTATTCGACCTTCACCTTTCTCGCCCGCCAGGCTCTGGCCGAGGGGGACGACGGCTCGGACGCGGTGAAAGCCACTTTCACCCAGATCGGTTGGCGCCATGGCTGGACCGAACGCATCACCACCGTCGCCGAAGCCGGCATGGGCCATTACGTCTACGAAGGCCAGGACCGCAGCGACGATCTGCAGGATTACAAACTCGGCGTGATCTATGAAATGCGCCGCTGGCTCGATGTCGAACTCGCCTATCGCCACCGCGATAACGACTCCGACGCCGAGAACGAAAGCTTCACCCGCAATGTGTTCCAGATCACTTTCGACGTCAGTCTGTAAGAGGGTTGGGCCATGAACACGCGCCTGTTGTTGCTGTTATTGCTGCTGTGGATCACGCCTTCCATCGAAGCTGCAGAGCCGGCCACCGATTACCGGCTGGCCGCCGGCGATGTGTTGCGCATCACCGTATTCGGCGAGCCGGAGCTGAGTTTCAAGAAGATTCGCCTGAATGATGCCGGCACGTTTTCCTACCCCTTTCTCGGCGAAATCGTGGCCCGGGGCCTGACGCCCAACCAGGTTGAACAGAAGATCGTCGACGGCCTCAAGCAAGGCTATCTGGTCGATCCCAAAGTCAGCCTCAGCCAGATCGAGTACCGGCCGTTCTACATCAACGGCGAAGTGCAGAAGCCCGGCAGTTATCCATTCCAGCCCGGCCTGACCCTGGAAAAAGCCATTGCGCTGGGCGGCGGCCTGACCGAACGCGCCTCAATGAAACGCGTGACGATCCTGCGCGGCAGCGGCGGCCCACCGGTCACCGAGAACATCTCGCGCACCACCGTCATCGCCCCCGGCGACACCATTTCCATTGCACAAGGCTTTTTCTGATCATGGACAACAGCCCAAGCACCTACGTCGAACGTCCGCTCCAGACGCATCAGGCACAACAGCCTGGTGACGAGTCGGATACCCTTGATTTGCTGCACCTGTGGCGTGTCGTCTGGTCCGCCAAATGGAACATCGCCTGGCTGGTATTGCTCAGTTGCGCCCTCGCCGTGGCCGCCCTTTCCTTCGTCACCCCGCAGTACGTCGGCAGCGCGACGTTGCTGATCAAGGACAAAACGCCGCCGGTGCTCAGTTTCCAGCAGGCTGCCGAGTCTGGCGGCGGTAGCACCACCACGGATTATTTGCAGACCCAGCAAGCGTTGCTGCAATCGCGCGATCTGGCGGAACGCGCGGTGCGCAAGCTCGGCTTGACCACAAACCCGCTGACCGACCCGCGACAGCAGCCCAAGAGCTGGTTCGCGCCACGCCAGTGGCTGGCCGAGCTCAATCACGGCCAATGGCTGCCGTGGCTTGATCTGCTGCCGCCGCCCAAGCCAGCACCGACCGAGGCGGATGTGTTCAACGACGTCACGCAGAACATCATGCTGCACACCAGCGTCAAATTCGTCGGCAAGAGCCAGTTGCTGGAAATTGAAGTCGAACTGCCCGACCCGGGCCTCGCCGCCGCTGTTGCCAACGCCCTCGCGCAAGGCTTTATCGACAGCCAACAAGACACCAGCCTGAAATCCTCGCAGAACAACACCAGTTGGATGAACACCCGGCTGGTCGAGTTGCGCGACAACCTGCGCGTTGCCGAGAACAAATTGCAGGCGTACCGCGAAGAACAGGGTCTGGTGGATGTCGACGGCGTCGCCACGATCAGCGCCAACGAACTGCAAATGACCGGCAATCGCATGATCGATGCGCGGCGCGATCGTGCCGAGGCGGAGAGCCAGTTCCGCCAGGCGCAGGCCTTGAGCAATGGCGATATCAGTCGCCTGTCGAGCGTGCCGGCGGTGCTGAGCAACCCGTTGATTCAGCAATTCCAGGCCGATCTGGCCAAGGCGCAAGCCAAGGTCGAGGAATTGTCCGGGCGTTATGGGCCGAAACATCCGGCGCTGATATCCGCCCGTTCCGAACAGCGCACCGCCGCCAACAGCCTGCGCCTGCAAGTGCAGCAAGTGGTGGCCGGCATCGAACGCCAATATCAACTGGCGATGGCCAGCGAAGATGCCTTGCGCAAATCCTTCAATACCAACAAGGCGCAGATTCAGGATATTTCGCGCAAGGAATTCCAGCTGCGTGAATACCAGCGCGAGGTCGACAGCACCCGTGCGCTGTATGAAACCTTCGTCACCCGCCTCAAGGAAACCGCCGCCACCTCTGACATGGATTCAGCCAAGGCGCGCATCGTCGACCCGGCGATCATGCCGCTGGAAGCCAGCAAACCGCGCAAGAGCCTGATCGTGGCAATCGTCGCATTGGTCGCGGCGGTGGTTGGCGTGGCCCTCGCCTTCCTGTTCGACACCCTGAGCAACACCTTCAAAACCGATGACACCGTCGAAAGCCTGCTGAATGTGCCGTTGCTCAGCGTGGTGCCTTTGGTGGTGAAGAAAAGCCGCAGGCAGTTGGCGCGCCTGTTTGAAGACAACGACCACCCGCGGTTCTGCGAGACCATTCGCAATCTGCGCACCTGGCTGATGTTGCAGAGCAGCAAAGCACCGTCACAAGTGGTGCTGGTCACCTCGTCGGTATCTGGCGAAGGCAAAAGCACTATCGCCAACAACCTCGCCTGCTCGCTTGCTTCGCTGGAGCGCGTGTTGCTGATCGACGCCGACATGCGCCAGCCGACGCTGTCGCTGAACTTCGATTTCCCGGCGGAGAATCCCGGGCTGGCCAACCTGATGGCCGGCACCGCACGCCTCGAGGATTGCATTCGCACTGTCGGCAATCTCGACATGCTGCCGGCCGGCTGCCTGACGCCTTCGGCACTCGACCCGTTCGATACGCCACGCCTGCGTTCGGCAAGCGGCGCGCGCAGCGCGGTCGCGCCGGCGCAGGATTTGCTCAGTTCACCACGGCTGGGCCGCATGCTCGAGGCACTGAAGACTCGTTATCGGCACATCATTATCGACTCGCCGCCCGCTGAAATCGTCAGCGACGCGCTGCTGTTGGCCAAGCATTCGGACGCCGTGATCTACGTGGTCAAGGCGCAGAGCACCCCGGTCGGCCAGGTACGCAAAAGCATCGCCGTGCTGCAACAGAGCCACGCGCCCGTGTTTGGCGTAGTGCTCAACCAGGTCGATCTGCGCAAAGCACGCAAGTACGGCCACAGCCACTCCCGTTCCTTCTACGACTACGACTTCGCGCCGCGCTGAACCTCAGGGCTGTGCCGCCCGCCAATCTTCCCTTCTTTGCTCGTCGACTCGGAGATCGCGCCGATGACTTCGCAATATTCCGCGCAAATGGCACAACGCCGCGGCCTCACTTTCTGGGGCCAATGGTTGTGCGCAATGACCTTGGTGAACCTGCTGCTGATGGTGCTGGTGCAATGGCGCATCGGCGAAGTGCCCAGTGAATATCGAGTACTGATCATCCTCACCGTGCTCGGCTCGCTGCCGGTCTACAGCCTGGTGCAGGTCTATCACAAGCGTCATGGTTTGCTGGTCGGGCTCAGCCGCTTGCTCGCCGGTTGGCTGATCGTGCTCGGATTGCTGATGAGCATCGCTTTCGTCACGCAGACCAGCGCGCTGTTTTCCCGGCAAGTGGTGATTGTCTGGGCGGTGGCGGGGTTTGTCGTGCAGGCGGCGAGTTTCCTGCCGTTGCACCTGTTCGTGCGGCTGTACACGCGCAAGATCTGCCACGAACGCCGCGCCGTGATCATCGGCACCTGCCCGACCGCCCATGAACTGGCGAGAAAGCTGTTCGATCCCGAGCGGACCCTGCTGCTCGGCTTCATCGCGGCGAAACCGGACAGCGGGCCAGCGCCAAGCATCCTGCCGTTACTCGGGGAAGTCGACGAGGTACGCGAGATCATCACGCGGCTGCAGGCGCGGCGGGTGTACATCGTGTTGCCGATGGCCGAAGCGGCGACCATCGAAGCGCTGTACATCAACCTGCTCGACATGAATGTCGACGTGGTCTGGATCCCCGATCTGGGCAGCATGGTGTTGCTCAATCACTCGATCTCGGAGATCGAGCGGATGCCGGCGATCTACCTCAACGAGAGCCTGCTCACTTCGCACCCCGGCAGCCTGTTCTGCAAAGATCTGTTCGAACGCAGCCTCGCTGCCACGGCGATCATTTTGCTCAGCCCGTTGCTGCTGGGTGTCGCGCTCGCGGTCAAGCTGACCTCGCCGGGTCCGGTGCTGTTCAAGCAGAACCGCCATGGCTGCGACGGCGAAGTGATCCGCGTGTGGAAATTCCGGTCGATGCGCGTGCATGACGACCAGCAGGTGCGTCAGGCGACCCGCGACGATGACCGTGTTACGCCGCTGGGACGCTTTCTGCGGCGCAGCTCCATTGATGAGCTGCCGCAACTGTTCAACGTGCTGTTCGGCCACATGGCGCTGGTCGGGCCGCGGCCGCACGCGGTCACTCACAACATTTATTACACCGGCAAGGTCCGCGCCTACATGGCGCGCCATCGGCTCAAGCCCGGCATCACCGGTCTGGCGCAGATCACCGGGCATCGCGGGGAAACCGAAACCGTCGAGAAGATGCAGCACCGGGTCGCCCAAGACCTGAATTACATCAACCAATGGTCGCTGTGGCTGGACATCAAGATCCTCCTGAAGACGCCCTTCACCCTGTTCTCGAAAAACATCTACTGACCACGGACCGCCCGTGGCCCGCCCCACCGCGCATGAGGTTTTCCCATGAATGTGAGTGTATTCGGTATCGGTTATGTCGGACTGGTGCAAGGCGCCGCCCTGGCCGAGGTGGGCCACAATGTGCTGTGCGTCGATGTCGACAGCGCCAAGGTCCAGGCCTTGAACGACGGCACCCTGCCCTTGTACGAACCGGGTCTGAAAAGCCTGGTGCGCGATAACCATCACAGCGGACGGCTGCAATTCGGCAGCGATCTGGCCAGCGCGGTGGTGCACGGCGACGTGCTGTTGATCGCGGTGGGCACGCCGCCGGATGAAGACGGCTCGGCAGACCTCAAACACGTATTGAGCGTTGCCCGCACCATTGGCGAACACCTGCGCGGCGAGCAAACCATCGTCGACAAATCGACCGTGCCGGTGGGCACCGCAGATCGGGTGCGTGAATGCATCGCTGAAATACTTGCGGAGTCTGGTCGCAGCGCGCTGACCTTCGATGTGGTCTCCAACCCCGAGTTTCTCAAGGAAGGTTGCGCGGTCGAAGACTGCCTGCGCCCGGATCGCATCATCGTCGGCACCGACAGCCCACGCGCTGAGGCGGTCATGCGCGAGTTGTACGAGCCGTTCAACCGCAACCGCGAAAAGATCATCGTCATGGATGTGCGCAGCGCCGAGCTGACCAAGTACGCGGCCAACTGCATGCTCGCGACCAAGATCAGCTTCATGAACGAAATGGCCGGTCTCGCGGAAAAGCTCGGCGCGGACATCGAAATGGTCCGTCACGGCATCGGTTCCGATCCGCGCATCGGTTATCAGTTCATCTATCCGGGCGTCGGTTACGGCGGCTCGTGCTTCCCCAAAGATGTGCGCGCGCTAATCCACGCAGCGCAGGAAGTCGACATCGATGCGCGCATGCTCAAAGCGGTCGAGTCGCGCAACAACGAGCAGAAAACCACACTGTTCCACAAGATTGCCGATCACTTTGGCGGCGCGCTGCACGGCAAGACTTTTGCGCTTTGGGGCCTGAGTTTCAAACCCAATACCGATGACATGCGCGAGGCACCCAGTCGCGTGCTGATGGAGGCGCTGTGGCGCGCCGGCGCCAACGTTCAGGCATTCGACCCGAAGGCAATGGAACAGACCCAGCAACTGTATGGCGCGCGCGATGACCTGACGCTGGCCGGAACCAAAGAGGCCGCGCTGAAAAATGCCGATGCACTGGTCATCGTCACTGAGTGGCCCTCGTTTCGTGCGCCGGACTTCGAACTGCTGGCGCGGCAACTCAGACAACCGCTGATTTTCGATGGCCGCAACCTGTTCGATCCGCAGCGGCTGAGCCGCCGTGGCTTCACGTATATCAGCGTCGGCCGTCCGACCCAGGATGCCCGGACGCAAGGCGTTGCATCATGATTCGGCTGGAACTGGTGGGCCGTTATTCGCCGGCCTTGCTCGAATCGAACCGCGCCTTTTCGTTCATCAACTTCGCCTCGATCGGCAGCTTCATGCACCAACCGTCGCCGTCGCTGGCGTATTTCTGCGACGGCATGCTGATGTCCGGTTTCATGTCACGCATGACCGGGCGCGCGGTTGAACGGGTCAGTTTCGATTTCACCTCGATCGCGGATCCGGTCTTGCGTGAATGCGAGCAACGCGGCAAACGGGTCTACATCGTCGGCGCCCGCCAGCCCGAGCTGGAACGCTTCGTCGAAAAGCTCGGCACGCAATATCCGCGCTTGCAACTGGTCGGCGCGCATGACGGCTATTTCAATGCCGAACAAGCTGTTGCGCTGCAGGCAGACATCCGCCGCCAGCGCGCCAACGTGTTGCTGGTCGGCCTCGGCGCGGGTTTGCAGGAGCGCTTTGTGCTGCAAGCGCTGCACGGTGGATTCAACGGTGTCGCGTTCACCTGCGGCGGGTTTATCCGCCAGGAAGCCAATGCCAGCGAACGCTACTACCCCGAGCTCGTCAATCGCCTGCATCTGCGCGCGTTCTACCGCATGTACCGCGAGCCCCACACGATCAAACGCTACCTGCTCGATTACCCGAGCAATGCGCTGCGCCTGACCGAGTTGATTCTTCGCCGTCAGGTCGCCATCGACGTCACCGCCCCGTAAGGATTCCGACGATGCATATTCTGTTTACCCTCAAGGATTACCAGACTGGCGGCGGCGTCGAGTGCGTGCAGCAACGCCTCGCCGAACAGTTTCTGCAGGACGGCCGCCGAGTGAGTTTCTTCGTCATGAACGGTGATGCGCCGAACGTCGATGGCGCGCAGAACAGCGCCGGTGGCGGCAGCGGTGTCGGCGGCTGGCTGAAGTCGATCGTGCTGTTGCGTCGACTGATTCACCGCGAAGGCGTCACGCATCTGATCAGTGCCAAGGAGCAAGCCAACCTGTGCGCGTGGTTCGCCACGTTCGGCAGCGACTGCAAAGTCATTTACAGCCGCCACGCCGCGCTCGATTGCACCGAACAGAAAACCGGACTCGCCAGCCTGCGCCTGTTGTACGCGCTGTACCTGTGCGGCAGCGGCAAGGTGGTGGCGGTGTCCCACGGTTTGCGTCAATCGCTGACGCGGCTGATGCCGTGGGGGCGACCGCGAATTCGTTATTGCCCTAACGCGGTGATCACCGAGCAACTGTTGCAGGCCGCGCAAGCGCCATTGCCCGGTGGCGTGCCGCATCAATACTGGCTGGGCATCGGTCGTCTGGTCGAGCTCAAGGGCTTTCATTTGCTGCTGGAGGCGTATGCGCAGGCGGGCCGGCAACGGGTCCTGCCGTATCTGGTGATTGCCGGCGACGGCCCGATGCGCGTCGCGCTCGAAGAACAGGCTGCCCGCCTCGGCATCGAGCGCAACGTGCATTTCACCGGACATTTGCGTAATCCCTATCCGCTGATCCGTCAGGCGCGACTGCTGGTTCTCAGCTCGCTGGACGAAGGCTTGCCGACGGTGTTGGTCGAGGCTTTGGCGCTCGGCACTGCGGTGCTCTCCACCGATTGTGGCAGCGGCCCGCGTGAATTGCTCGACCACGGCCGCCTCGGCCGTCTGGTCAAAGTCGACGACGTCCCGGCGCTGGCCCAAGCGCTGCTCGACAGCCTGGACGGCCCTGTGGCCGCGCGGCCGTCAGTCAGCGAGGCGATCCGCCCCTATACCAGCCAATACGCCGCTGAGGCTTATTACCAGGTGTGGCTGCGATGAAAAAACTGCTGATCATTCTTCAGGACCTCGGTGCCGGCGGCGCGGAGAAGATGATGATGCGCCTCGCCGGCGCGCTGGTAGAGGCCGGCAATGACGTGACATTGCTGATGCTCACCGGTGGCGGAATCAACCTCGCGGCGCTCGATCCGCGGGTGCGCCAGGTGACGTTGCAACGTTCCCGCAGCGCCGTTGCCGTGCCGGCGCTGACCCGATTCCTGCGCGAAAACCGCTTCGATGCGCAACTCGCCGCGCTCACCCACGTCAACGTCGTTGCCATCGCCGCCGCGACGTTGTCCGGCACGTTGAAACGCCTGCATGTGAGTGAGCGCAACGCGTTCTCCCGCGACAAACATGTCAACCCGGCGCTGTCAGTGCGCTTCGCCTACTGGCTGGCGCCGTGGCTGTATCGGTTGATTCCCAACCCGGTGATCTGCGTTTCGCAGGGTGTCGCGCAAGACCTCATCGACAGCACCATCGCCCGTCCACGGGATGTGACCACCGCCGACAATCCGGTGCTCGACAACGATTTTCGCGAGCGCCGTCCTGGTGCCCCCAACCATCCCTGGCTGCAAGACAAGTCCACCCGGGTGATCGTCGCAGTGGGCCGGCTAGCCCGGCAAAAAGGCTTCGACAGCCTGATCGAAGCCTTCGCCCGCCTGCCGGAGCTTGATGTGCGCCTGGTGATTTTCGGCGAAGGTTCGTTGCGCAGTGATCTGCTCGCACGGGCCACGGCGCTTGGCGTTGCGCACCGTTGCGACTTGCCGGGCTACGCAGCTGACCCCATCGCCGAAATCGCCCACGCCGACTGCTTCGTCCTGTCGTCACGCTTCGAAGGCAGCCCCAACGCTCTGGTTGAAGCCCTGTCGACAGGTACGCCGGTGGTCGCGACCCGGTGCCCTTACGGCCCGCAGGAAATTCTCGCTGACGGCACGGTGGCGCCGTTGGTTGAGGTCGATGACGCGGTGGGCCTCGCCGCCGCTATCAGCACGCAACTGAACAATCCCCGGGCGCTGAATCAACAACGACGCATCGATGCGGCAGCCCGTTTCATCAACGCACGGGCCGTGCAGACGTATCTGCAAGCGTTGCTGGCGAGGCCTCGGCGATGAACAGACTGCAAGTTCGTTACTCGACGCTGGGCGACGCGTTCATTCTTTTCGGTGTGTTGTTCTACACCCAAGTGATCGGCTTCTTTCTGCGCCTGGGTAACGTCAGCGTGCTCGACGATGCGCAGCAGGACCTGGAAGGCAACGTCGCCAATCAGGTGTGCGGGATGTTGACTCTGCTGGTGCCGCTGTTTTTCTTTGTGCGCCACAAAGTCTTCCTGAGCAAAAGCTTCTACCAACAGAATTTCTTCCTGCTGCTGTTCCTTGCTTGCGTCGCGGCGTCGATTGGTTGGTCGAGCGAGCCGATGCTGAGCTTCAAACGCTTCATCGCGCTGCTGAGCGTGGTGTTTTTCGGCGGCTTCATCGCTTATCGCTACAGCCTGGAACGCATCGCCCTGCTGTTCGGTTGCGTGATTGGCGCGGCGGCGCTGGTCGGGCTGATTTTTGCCTTGATTCGACCGGACATCGCGTTCATCTCCGGCGGCATACGCGACGGTGCGTTTCGCGGGATCTTCGCGGAAAAGAACGCCGGGGCGCGTCTCAACGCCATCGCGATCCTGTTGCTGCTGCCGATGATTCGTCAGCGCAACCCGTTGGCAATGCTCTATGGCTTGTTCGCGCTGATCGCCATTGGCCTGGCGCAATCGGCGACGGCCATTGCGCTGGTCGTCGCGGGCGCCGTCAGCTACGGCTACTTCCTGCTGCTGATCCGTTTGCGCATCAACCGGTCAATGGCCACCCTGTGCGCCGCGACGATTGTGTTCTTTCTGCTGTGCCTGATGCTTTACGCCAACTATGCGCTACTGCTGGAGCTGGTCGGTCGCGATCCGTCACTCACCGACCGCACGCTGATCTGGGATCTGCTTCAGCCGCTGATCGATGATCGCTTTATCAAGGGCTACGGCTTCGGTGCGTTCTGGGCCAGTGCCGAGGCCGACGCTTTCATCAACCGCTGGGGCTACATCGGCAATGCCCACAGCGGCTACGTGGAAACGTTGCTCAACGGCGGGCTGATTCAACTGGTCGCATTGTTGCTGCTGTTTGCCCAAGCCTTGAGCAAACGGTATCGCGCCCTCACCACCGCCGACCAATCCGCGCGCTATCAAGCCTGCGCGCTGGTGATCATCGGCTTGTTCGTGGTCACCAATTACGTCGCCTACGTCATTCCCAATTATCGCTCGGGCGAGTTTCTGCTGTTTTGCGTGCTGAGCCTGACCTTCCGTCATCACCGCCTCGAACGCACCGCGGTTCGCCGCCCTGGCGTTGAATCGCGCCCGCTGCGCAATGCCTTTCAGGAGCAACGTCCATGCTGAACGAACCGGTGCCGCCCCTCACGGTGTGCGTGGTGATTCCGTTGTACAACGCTGCGGCGAGCATCGTGCAAACGCTGGATTCGGTGTGCGGGCAAACCCGCCTGCCGGACAAGGTGATCGTCGTCGACGACGGATCCAGCGACGCCGGTGCG